>CANQBB010000092.1 GCA_947588905.1 uncultured Clostridia bacterium | reverse complement strand
TCGCCTTGCCAAGGCGAAGGTCGCGGGTTTGAGCCCCGTTTTCCGCTCCACTTTATATAGTAAAAAACATTTAGAACAAAATGGTAAGGATATAGAGAAGATGGTAAATTTGAGCCATCTTTTTTCTTTTTTAGAATATTTGAATAATTAATGTAATATAATTTAATATACAATATGGCGCCATAGCCAAGTGGTAAGGCACGGCTCTGCAAAAGCCTGATCATCAGTTCAAATCTGATTGGCGCCTCCAAAACTGAAAGAAGGGGACGGAGCAGACTTTCAATTTCTTTGAAAATTGAAAGTCTGCTCCGTCCCCTTCTTTCACTCCGTCCCCTTCTTTCACTCTTTCATATTGATTTTTATGTAATCTTATGATATAATGTCTTAGAATTTGAATTCTTGAGATACACTCCATTATGACTATGAAGGGGGATTATATATGAGTTATAAATATTACATGGGTTCTAAAAGCAATATAGATACAAAGACCAAAAGTCAACCTTTTGTCATTTCCATGAACACAAAGACTAAAAATCGGATAGACTCTTGGCTTGAGTTTTATCATGTAGATTTTGATGAATTGATTGATTCAATAAAAAGTGTTTTGGGCAAAGAAATCAGACTTATTGACTATGAAAAAAATAATGAGTTCCTTGTACTGCTAGAAGATTATAGTGGTGTAAACTTAGATTTGTTTTATGACAGTAAAACCCGTCCAACTTTTGGAATAAGATTTGCTGAAAATTGGTATGAGTGTGTTATAGGTGAGGACATCATTGTTGAGAAAATGTGCGAAGTAGAAAACGGAATTAAGTATAACATTGTGTACTTGCCATATTCTCAAATGATTGTTATTGCATATTACAATGTAGTAATTCAAATCGAATTCGAGGGACGAGATATGGACTTATATAGCAAACTTAGATGGGAAATTCCAGACTTGGAAGATGCAGGAAGTTTAGATGGCATTTTCGAGTGGGCATTAAAAAATGTTATAGGAATATCTAAGTATATTGCTATTTCAGTTACAGAACTTGGCAGTATGAAAGCATTTAGATTTGAAATAACAGAAAATCAAATCAGTAAATATATTAGACTTAATCCATTTGAAACTTTTGAACTTTTAGCCGACGGAAGCTGGAACGTTACAGTTGGTAATGTTGAGGCTTCTTATGATGCCGATACCGGAAAGCAAAAATATGATGTTAAAAAACATAGTTTTGTAATGGTAAAAAATGTTGACCAAGTTATTCCAAAAATAAACGAAGCAATCTCTGCTATGTGGGAAAAAGTAGAATTAGTAAATAATAATATTGAAGAGATTTTGAAAAATAGATGAGGAGGGGTAACATGGCAGGAAGACATATGGTTAAGGCTTATTTGAATGGTAATAAATATAATGCAGAACGGGGAAAAAATAAAATCATAATTGACAAAGATACACAAGAAATATTTGATGGCTTGACTAAGATATGTGGAATAAGTCTGGAAACGATATTAAATAAGCTTAAATATGTTATTAAAGAAGAAATATTAAGCTTTAAAATGACATCTTTTGGAGCAATTTATATTAGTACGCGTGGTGGGAAAAATTATGTAATGACCCTTATGGATGCTGATGAAGATTCATTGGATGGAACTCCACAGGTTTGTGTTTTTTTGGACGGAACTGCTAAAATGTCTTATCTTTCATTTAATAAAGAAAACCCTGTTAGAGAGGTTAATGAAACTATAGATAAGTATGTATTAAAAACTTATTGTGACGATACTCCTGGAAATAATCCGGATCCAGATGAGCCGGCAACATTTGAACATTTGCGCATTACAACTGATGAAGAAGAAAATCTTGACATTAGATTTGATGGCTTTGATGTAGATAATCATGATAAAATTGCAGATTCAATTGACGGATATGAAGAATGTGATAGTATTGCTGATATAGTGAAATGGCTTATTAAAGCTTTAGGTAGAACACCTAGGATTATATCTATAATTCTTTCTAATAATTTTTATGGTGATGAGTACGAAGAAATAATTGAAATTACTGACTGCAAAATTAGTAGCTATAGCATTTATAATAATGAGGATGATTATGGAAATAATGTTTCAGCCTCAGTAAGCGATAAAGGAGATTATTTCTATGAGATTGGAACATTTAGGATGGAACATATGAATGGAAGTAATATAACTCGAATTATACCAGGAAGAAAAAAGTGTCCTTTTTCTCCAGAAGAGCTAAATGCAAGAAAGCGGATAACTATTCAAGATTTGAGGACAAGAATGGCTGATTTTAATAAGGCTTTTGAAAATAATAAGAATATATAAAAAATGGGAGACAACAAAAAATGAGTGAAAATTTTTCACTCATTTTTTTATATAATAAGAAAACTACCAACAATTTTTGACTTTCATTTTTCTTATATAAAAAATAGTATGAACCATTAACATAAAGTAAAAATTTTTGGCTTGAATTATTTTTTCAGTATAATATAATGTTTATATAGAAATTCGCGCAAATTTTGTGAGGGG
>CANQBB010000091.1 GCA_947588905.1 uncultured Clostridia bacterium | reverse complement strand
AAAAAATTATATCACTTTTGGTATTTCCTTTCTTTATTTTTTTACTGTGACATATCTATTGTAAACCTATAATTTTTAATTTAGTAACATTTTATAACATTGAATCCTGCTTTTTTATCAAGCACTTCAACGTTTTTAAATAATTCTTTTAAATATGATATTGTACTTGGTGCTCCATGTTTTTTATTTATAACTAAAAAGAATTTTCCACCATCATTTAAATGTTCTCTAGCATCTTGATACATTTGATAAATAACAGTTTTACCTGCTCTAATAGGTGGATTAGTAATTATTGTATCAAATTTATCATTTATATTTTCAAATCCATCTGATTCAATAACTTCCACATTTTCAACTTTATTTTTTAATATATTCCTTCTAGCTAAATCTAATGCTCTATTATTTACATCACACATTATAACATGACTATTTTTTGAAAACCTAGATACAACTATTCCTATAACTCCATAGCCACATCCTAAATCTAACACGTTCCCCTCTACTTCATCTATAACGGTTTCAAGCATAAAATTTGTTGCAAAATCCACATGTGCTTTTGAAAATACTCCATTATCACTAATAAAACTAAATTTTTTCCCATTTATTTCATATTCTACTACTCTCTCATTCGATTCAGAGGTTGGATTACTTGAATAATAATGTTCCATATTCTTCACCTTCAATTTTTAATATATTAAGTATATTAAAATATATTACTAAAGTCAAACAAAAAAGGAGTGTAATCACTACACTCCACATAAAAAGCCTACAAAATTAATACATAAGCATAATACTATTCCTAAAACCGTTGGTAATGCCATTGCTAATGCTGTCCATTTCCAACTTCCTGTTTCTTTTTTTATAGTTAAACATGTCGTTGAGCAAGGCCAATGCATTAAAGAAAATATTATTGTACAAACCGCTGTAACCCAGGTCCAACTGTTTTCTATTAAAATATTTCTCATAGCACTAATCTCATTTATTTCTATTAGTTCTCCAGTTGATAAATATGCCATCAATATTATTGGAAATACAATTTCATTTGCTGGAAATCCTAATATAAATCCCATTAAAATTACGCCATCTAACCCAATACACTTTGCAAAAGGATCTAAGAAATTACATTTGCAAATATCCAAATTACTAAGCCCGCAGGTGCTGCAACTGCTATTGCTCTTCCTAGCACAAAAAGTGTTCTATCAAATATTGACCTAACTATTACTTTTCCCCATTGTGGTGTTCTATATGGTGGTAATTCTAAAACAAAAGAAGATGGCTTTCCTTTTAAAAAAGTTTTGGATAAAAAGTTTGAAACTAAAAATGTAAAACCTATTCCAATCAGTATTACAACTGTTAAAAGAATAATTCCAGTAGTTGATCCAATAATTCCAGTCATTCCAAATACAAAAAACATACTTATTATTGATATAATTGTTGGAAATCTGCCATTACACGGTACAAAATTATTAGTTAAAATTGCAATCAATCTTTCTCTAGGTGAATCAATTATTCTGCATCCAGTTACACCACATGCATTACAGCCAAATCCCATACACATTGTCAAGGCTTGTTTTCCACATGTTTTACATTTTTTAAAAACATTATCTAAATTAAATGCAATTCTTGGTAAAACTCCCAAATCCTCTAATATTGTAAATAGTGGGAAAAAGATTGCCATAGGTGGAAGCATAACTGATATTACCCATGTTAAAACTTTATATACACCATCCATCAATGCGCTAATACACCAATTAGGTAATCTCATATACGTCAATGAATTTGTTATTTTTTCTCCTAGCCACGCAAAAAAATTAAATAATAAATTAGATGGGTAATTAGCCCCAGATATGGTTATCCAAAATATTATTACTAAAAGTAAAATCATTATTGGTATTCCAGTAATTTTATTGGTTAATATTTTATCTATTTTTCTATCTATTTTGTCATAATCTTTTTTTGCAAAAATAACATATTTGCTACATATTTCCTCTGCTCTTTTTATAAAACATTCTGTTTTATCATCAGATATTTTCGTTTCAAAATCTTCATCTAACTTTATATTTTCAATGTTACAAAACTTTTCTATTTCTTCTAATAAATTTGAAAGTCCTATCTTATTTCTTGCTGCCATGCCTATAACAGGAACATTTAACTCTTTGGATAATCCATTTAAATCAATTTTTATATTTTTCTTTTTGGCTTCATCCATTAGGTTTACACATATAATTACGTTTTTGCAAACTTCTATAACCTGAAGTGCTAAATTTAAATTTCTTTCTAAGCAAACAGCATCACAAACTACTACAGCAACGTTATATTCTTTATTTTTGATAAAATCTTGCACCACTTCTTCTTCTTTTGAATGTGGTATTAAGGAATATGTACCCGGTAAATCATATATTTCATATTTTTTCCCATTATATTCATATTCTCCCATACTACTCTCAACTGTTTTTCCAGTCCAATTACCTGTATGTTGTTTCATACCTGTAAGACTATAAAATAACATACAGGTAATTGGACTGGAAAAAC
>CANQBB010000090.1 GCA_947588905.1 uncultured Clostridia bacterium | reverse complement strand
AAGTTCAAATGAATTATTAAAAATATAAAAAAATAAAGTTACTTACAAAGTGCGGACATTTAATATTGCTATTTGTACAAAATTCAACTTTTTAAAATCAATCTTGCAAAGTATAGGGATATATTATACAATGTGGATGAATTTAATAATTTGTCCATAGAATATCGCATTAGGAGGTGAAATAGATGCCTTTCGCAAATCAAGCAGTTGATAAGAGAAGACAATTAAAGCTTTTTGCTCAAGAACTTTCTAAGAAAGCGGAAGACATAATCAGAGACAATCCTGAAAAAAAGGCTGTTCTTTTGTGTGAAGGACGGAAGAATAGTATAGATATTTCACTTTATAGTTTAGCATATCCAGAGTTTATTATTTTTCCAGTTGAAGGGTGTACAGATGTTAGAAGATTGATGCCGTTTATGAAAAAATATTGCAAGTGCCAAACTTTTGGGATTATTGATAGAGATAATCATTCTAAAAAAGGAATTAGATATTTAGCTAGAGAAGAAAATATATATTGTACTAAGTTACCATTCATAGAAAATATTATTTGTTGTCCGGAAGTATTGAAAGTTATTTCACCTATTTGTGGTAAGGATTATAGCACAATAATTAAGCAAATTAGAACTTCGCTTGCAGAAATTTTGGCAGACAAATTAAAACTTTTAAATCCCTTTAATGTTTCTTTTCCTGATGATGAAGAAATTCAAATGTTTACAATTACTATTGTAACAAAAAATAATGTTGTTGTGCATAAAGTTGTGAATTTGGCAAATATAATGTATACATTTAGAGATAAAGTAATTGTTGTTCAAGTAGCTTATATTTTAGGTCTTCATAGCAAAGATACATATTATGATTTTATAAGAGATTTGTTATATAGCAAAGATTACGGAGAATATTTGGTTAGTATTATGTCAAAATATTTGCCAGAAATAAAAATCAATTAAAAACAAAAGAAGGGTATCTTTTTTGATACCCTCCATTTTTTATATTATTATTTTTTTCTTTTTTTATCTTTATTATTTTTTTCTTTTACGTCGGTTTTTACTTCTTTTACCTCTTTTACTTCAGCTTCTTCTGTTTCAACATTTTCTTTCTCTGTTTTAGATGGCTCAATTTGTTTTACTTCAACATTTCCCATAACTAAATTACTTATTATTGCTGTAATAGGTGAAGAAATTAGTACACTAATTATTGCTAATAATACATACATTATGTTTGTAACAAGTGAATCCGAGTTAATATATTGTTTAAATGAAACCTCACCATAAGATAAAATCATATATAAAGGTAATGAGAAAGTAAAATATAATATAGCAATAATCATAACATATTCACTTAATTTTCCTTTTGCTTCTTCTATAATATTTCCAATCATTTGTTTAGTACCAGCATATTTTTCAGATAAGTCAGTTAATTTAGAAGATATAAGTGATGAAATAACGGCCGATACTATAATTACTATAGAAATACACAACGCTCTTGTGTCAACAGTTTCTTTGAAAATATTATCTATAGCAACTGAAAAATATAAGTTATCATTTGCAGTTATTTTTCCAGATAATCTATTAGTGTAGATAAACAAAGCAGCTAAGCAAGTAACTAAAGTAACAACAATTATAGATGATATAATTGATACTAAAGTTTTTCTGTTAAATCCAGTTTTCAAAACAGATATTAGTATTATCATTTCTAAAGCAATACATATTGCAACTATTAAAATATTAAGTTCTAATTTTATAAAAGGTGCAAATACTACAAATATTAAATCTATAGCAACAAAAAGAGGTATTAGTAATTTTGTACCATGCTTTCCCACATATAACAATAGCAATAAAACCGTAAATATTACAAGTAAAATTGTGCCTAAACTTCTGTCTTGTTCTGCGATTGAAACAAAAGCAATTATTTCATCATCAAAATCATGTGTTAATAAACTATAAGTTTCATCATCCTTAGATACAAGAGATAAATTAGCATATATAGTATCTCCAACCTTTAAAGGGGAAAGATTTTTTTCTTCTGAATACATATCTGCTGCAAGAATAACAACAGCAGGATATTCCAATCCATTAGCTGTTCTTACATGTACTTCTTGAAATTGATATAAATAAATACTAGAATAGTCTGTTATATAGCTCTTTTTTAAATCGGAATTGATTTCGGTAATAACCAATTTTTCAATTGTTGGAGCTTCACCATATAATGAAATATAATACTCTTGTTGATCTTTAAAAGAACTTTCTAAATATTCTTGTTGTTCTTGATTACTATTATATATGTCTTCTAAATCATCATAATCATCAACTAAAGTAGAACCATCATCATACATATAATCACCAGAATAAATCAAATCACCACTTTCATTAGTATATAGAAAACCAGTATCATCTTCTGTTGCAAAGCATATACAAGATAGTGATACAATAAACATAAGTAATGTTATTAAAAAAATATTTTTTTTCATTCTATAATCTTCCTTTCGTAAAGTAGACTTATTACAGACACATTTTAACATGTATTAAAAAAAATAACAACAGAATATTTGTAAAAGATTTGTGATTTCTTTAAAAAATTATAGGTTTACAATAGATATGTCACAGTAAAAAAATAAAGAAAGGAAATACCAAAAGTGATATAATTTTTT
>CANQBB010000089.1 GCA_947588905.1 uncultured Clostridia bacterium | reverse complement strand
CACTGCAGAACGAGCTGTGATTGTTTTGATAGTAACACCTTTACCAGCACCAGACTTACCAAATATAACCATGTTATAGTTTGTAAGTGATGAATGGAAATTATCATAAAGTATTGGAAGTCCTGTTTGTTTATCAAATCCAAGAGGTATTCCTGTAGGATGTCCAATTTCTGATGAAACAAATGGAAATACAGTACCCATTGAACTTCTATCAAATGTATGTTTCTTAGTAATATAATTTCTATTAAAAGGCAAATTAGATTTAAATGCTTCTTCTTGCATTGCCCATGCACTTTTTAATTCGATAAGACCTTTTGACATTTCCATAGATAAAAGTTCTGACATTTTATCTAGCTCTTCCAAATCATAAGCAAATATTGTACAAACAATTGAAGATTCAAAAAGCTTATTAAACCCAGCTGCAATTTCATCTCTTATACGCTCAGCTTCAATTCTTTTATCTTCAATCAATCTTTCTCTGTTAATATCTCCTCTTTTTTGAGCAACAATTCTTTCAGATTCAAGAGATACAATAACTTTATTTAAGTTACTTTGAGAAGTTGCTTCACTAACTGGTGAAATAAAAACAGATGTATTTATATCTCCAAAATTATACATTCCTCTTAAAAAATATGGGAAAGTCGCCATTCTAGGAAGACCTGAAACATAGTGACTTCTAGCATATCTTGTGATACTAGAAACTATTTCTAAATGATTTAAATTATATGCATTTATTCCTGAAGGAGCAATTAAGTCTTTAATGGTCTTTTTGTTTCTAGCTAAAATATTGCTTTCTTCTGCTACTGAATCTAATTCAGAATCTTGCTCAGTTTCTGTAGGTTTATTTTTCTTACCAAACATTTAATCTTCCTCCCCTCTTATATCAATCTATCATTATCATCTATTAAATTACTATTTTCAACTGGTGGTTGTTCATTTGATGTTATACTTTCTGTAGCTGTAGTTGTTGCTGTTGTTGAATTTATTGTATCAACAACATCTTTTACAGCACTAGGCTTGTCATTAGATAATGCATTAATTTCCATTTCATCAAGAATTGGTACATGCATTTTAGAATTCAAGTCAATCAAAGCATCGTCTACAACATCTTGCTCAAATTGATCACTATTATCTAATATTAGTTGCATTGCTTGAGCCTTTGCAGAATCTTCTTGTTGTTCTTCGTATGTTAAACCATTCTTATCTTTAAGTCTATTCATTGCATCTTGAAGAGCTTTTTCAGCTTCTTGAATTGCTTTTTCTTTAACAGCATTATCTATTGCAATTTGTTTCTTTTCTAAAACATCTTGAGCAGTAGAATAAAGCCTATAAAATCCAGAGTCTAAAGCTTTTCTAATATTATAAACATCTGATTCATCTCTGTTATAAGCAACATATAACATTTCTGCAAGCTCCATAGAATTCATAATTGAAGTTTGCACTCCACAAGGTGCCAATGCTCCAGCTATACTTCTACACATTGTATATAATTCTGAATATGCTAAATCGTGAGCCTCTTCTTTAGTAAAGTTAGTTGCCATGCCTAATTCAGAAGTATGATAAGAAACTATAATATAATATTTTCTTTGAAGTATATTTCTGTTCATACTCATTTTTTCAACATAGCTTACAATATCTGTTCCATATTCAAGAAGAATTCTTTTTTTCTTAAGTTCAAAATCTAAAGCTTCTCTTTCTTGCATTGTTAGATTGCCTGATCTTTTAGCAATTCCATTAGCACTTTCTGTTCGATCATATTCTTCTCTTAATTTATCTAGTCTATCTTTATAAGAATTTATACTTTCCTCTAAATTTAAAGAACGAGCTTGAACATATAATTGAATTGGATATTTCAAAGTGTTTAGGAAGTTACTAAAACCCTCTTCAACAGCCAACATTTCATTTTCAGACATAAGGTCATAGTTGATACCTTGACATTTTATAGCCATGACGTATCTATTTCCTTTTTCTTGAATAATCATATCGTCTTCAATTTTGTCAAACTCCATAAATTTTTGGATATCTTCTTTTGGGTAGTCAATTTTTTGAGGTCCACTAGCACTCTTCTTTTGACTATTTGCATTCATATTGTCTGCATTTCCATATCTGTATATGGTTACTGCTAAAGCTCCCAAAGCTGCTGAAAGAATAAAAATAAGTACATAAATAACCATCGTCATTGGATCGCCCATCATTTCTTTCCTCCTTTATCATAAGTATATATTTTTCTTTTACCTCTGAACGTAAAATATTTAGCTATTGCCTCATAAACGTAATATCCTCCGAATCTTTTTAAATAAATCTAACGAATTCGAATTTGGTATTTTTACCTGTCCTATAACAAAGCCAGTTAATGCACATAATACTAATAAAATCCAACCAACAATTGTTGCATGTATAGTATTAAAAAAAGCAAAAAGTATTGCACCAATAAAAATACCAATAAGTGTTCCTACAAAACCTTTTGTTGTAAATATAATTAATATTCTGCCTTCACCCTCTACATCTCTGGGTATTAAATGTGTTCCCATTATTCCACCCCCTAATCATTTGTAAATAGACCTATCCGTTTTTCATTATAGCATATTTTTAAAGAAAATTGTAGGAAAAAGCATATTTTTTTTGCATTTTGCAAAAATGTAATATAGAAGAAATCTTTTTGTAATATAAGTGTAACAAATTTGCCATTTTCACTGTATAATTGCTAAAATTTAGCAACAAAAAAAAGGGGCTGTAAAAAAAGTCCCTAAGAAAAATTAGATTCGTGTTAATTTTTAGCACGAATCTAATTTTTATACTTTA
>CANQBB010000088.1 GCA_947588905.1 uncultured Clostridia bacterium | reverse complement strand
ATTAGCAACTCTTTTTTTAAAAAAACGAGTGAAAAATTTTCACTCGTTTTTAGATGGGACTTTTTTTACAGCCCCTTTTTTCATTTATTTTATTTATTTTGCTGCATTGATAATTTCCGAAGCTAAATCACCACCATCACTTATTCCTGCTGTATTTAGTACAAATGAAACTATCGTTGTACATGCAAATACTAAGAAAGCTCCAATAAGCCAACTTATTATAGCACTTTTCATGTTAGCTTTTGCATCTGCTGAACCAGTTATATATTTAATGCCAATGAATACTACCATTCCAAGCGCTATTGCATAGCCTACCCATAAAACCACTGAAAGAATTCTACTACCAATATTACTTATAACCCCACTAGCACTAGTAGATTCGTCTCCAGCATTTACAAAACATGTTGATGAAAATAAAGAAAAAGTTAATATGGCAATAATCAATATATTTTTTATATTCTTTTTCATAACAATCTCCCCCAAAAAACATTATTATTTATTATATTATAACATATTTTGAAAGGAAAAGCCATACTTGTACCAAAATATACATAATTATTTAGAATCATAAAAAAAATAGACTGTTGATAAAATTTTCAACAGTCTATTTTAAGTTTTATTAAAATATACCTGAATTAAATACCCAAGTTACAATCGTTGTTGCACCAGCAATCAATAATGCTCCAACAACATATTTAACCATAGCATTTTTTAAATCAGCCTTTTCATTAGCAGATGCTGTTACATATTTTACACCAACATAAACTAACATTCCAATTGCAATTATATATCCAACCCATTGTATTATACCTAACAAAGTAGTTATATTTCCTTCAGAATTTCCTGGTGCTTGTGGTGTTGTTGTAATTTCGCCAAATTTAGCAAATACACAAGAAGATAAAGCAATAGTAATACACATAGCAGCTATAAATATTTTAGAAAATTTTTTCATATTTTTCACTTCCCCTCTTTTAATCTATATATAAAAACAAAATAATAAAATCATTTTAAGATGGTGCATTTAATATAGTCATTACAGCATTTACAATTGTAACAGAACCAACTATAATAAGTGAACCAACAACAACTTTAACAAGCATTCCTTTCATACTAGCTCTTTCATCAGCTGATGCTAATATATATTTTATTCCAATAAAAACTATCATCCCTATTGCTAAAATATATCCTACCCACATTAAAGTTCCAATAATTTTAGAAGCCATAGTTTTTATATTTTCTCCACCTTTTATATTTAATTCAGGGTTAACATTATTAGGAATAAAATTACCTGCAAAAACTGTATTTGAAATACCACATATTATCATAGCAGAAATCAAAAAATATATCAATATATTTTTTTTCATAATCATCACCAACCAATCAAAATATACCATTAAAAATCCAGCTTGCTATAGTTGTAGCTCCAGCTATTAACAATGCACCTATTACGTATTTTATCAGTGCACCTTTCATATCCGCCCTTTCTCCTGCAGCAGCCATCATATATTTCACTCCAATAAAAACAATCATTCCTATTGCTATTGCATAGCCAATCCATTGAAAAGCACCTATTATTTTTCCTGCAAGTTCATTGTCAACATTGTTTACTTCAACATGGCCAATAACATCTTCAATACCCGCATATACAGAAGTAAATAGTGACAATATCATTATTAAAATAATTGAAACACCTATTTTTTTCTTCATACTAATCCCCTCTACTTTTAATACTCAAGAACATTTGGAGGAAGACCTTGTCTGAATAAATCAATTATTGCTCCTCCAATTATTGCAGCTCCAAAACATACAATAGTACCAACTAGCCAAGGTAAAAGAGCTTGTTTAGCAGTACTCTTGTCTGCTGCTGAAGAAGTCATATATAAAATACCTATATGTATAATTTTACCCACACATAAGAATCCAGCAACTGTTAATAGGACGGTAACTACTTCTTTCAAAATGCCATCAACTGTAGAATCACCAGTAGCATATGTACTAGTAAATGTAGATAAAATTAGTGCACAAACCATTGTAAGTGTCATTAAATTATGTAGAAATTTTTTCAAATTTGTCTTTTTCATTAGTTTTCCTCCTATCATCAAAAAATTCCTATTCTTAGTAATATTATAGCACAGAAAAATACTAGTTTCAACAAAAAAAGTGCAAAATATGTACTACCTTGACACTAATTTTTAGTTTTTTTGTTTTTTTATTATTGACAAAACCACATGTACCATTTATACTAATAGAGTACGAGACGGCGGAATAGCTCAGTTGGCTAGAGCGCCCGGTTCATACCCGGTAGGTCGTGAGTTCAAATCTCTCTTCCGCTACCATAAAAAGCCGCTATTATTAGCGGCTTTTTGTATAACTTTTTTATATGTAATTTCAACAATAAATCAAATCAAATCTAATCATATACTCTTTGTGCGGGCATAGTTTAGTGGTAGAATTTGGTGCTTCCGACCCCAAGGCGCGGGTTCGATTCCCGTTGCCCGCTCCATTGACGTTTCTATTCGAACTTTTAAAAGAATAAAAAAGATATGAAAATCAATCAGAAAATAATCTGGTTGATTTTTTGTTGCTTTAAGAATGTTGTAGGGCCCCAAGTTTGGGTAGCATATCAAAGCTCATAAGGGTAGTTAGGAGTTATGACAAGATTCAAGCTCCTGTTAAAATATAATTTTTCTGAAAACATTAACAAATCATTGACTTTTTTTAATAATCTATGTATAATAAATATAGGAAATGACAAACCACATATGTGGTCTTGCCAAGATAAAGATTTAAAAATAAACCATTAGCCT
>CANQBB010000087.1 GCA_947588905.1 uncultured Clostridia bacterium | reverse complement strand
AGGAAAACGGTCAAAATGATTGTTGATAAAATAAAGAAAAGAGAACCAACGGCTAAAAATGTCTCTAATCATGTGGATATACAAGTTGGAAAGTGGATTAAATGTGATAAATGTAAAGAGATATTATATAAGGAAGATGTGAGAAATAATTATAGTATTTGTCCAAATTGTGGAAGTTATTTTAGAATGCACATAAATAAAAGATTAGAATTAATAATTGATGAAGGTACATATAAAAAGTTTGACTTAAATATTGATACAACGAATCCATTAGATTTGGAGGATTATCCTAAAAAAATAAAAGGATTGAGAGAAAAGACAGGAATTCAGGAAGCAGTAAGTTGCGGAACAGGTAAGATAAATGGCGAAAAAGTAGTTATATGTGTAATGGATAGTGGCTTTTTAATGGGAAGTATGGGAATTGTAGTAGGTGAAAAAATTACATATGCAATGGAAAAGGCAATTGAATTGAAGTTACCTATAATTATATTTTGCGTATCTGGTGGAGCAAGGATGCAAGAAGGAATAATTTCACTTATGCAAATGGCTAAAACAACAGCAGCAATTTCAAAACTTAATGAAGCAGGATTATTATATATTTCTGTTTTGACTGATCCTACTTATGGTGGAGTAACAGCAAGTTTTGCAATGCTTGGAGATATAATTCTTGCAGAACCTGGAGCAATGATTGGTTTTGCTGGACCTAGAGTAATTGAACAAACTATTGGCGAAACTTTGCCAGAAGGATTTCAAACTTCTGAATTCTTATTAGAACATGGTTTTATTGATAGAATTGTTGAAAGAGAAGAAATGAAATATATTTTAGGCAAATTGATTTCTTTCCATAAAGGAGGTATGACAGATGAAAAATAATTTAACAGCATGGGAAAGAGTTGAGATTGCAAGAAATTCAAACAGAAAAACATCGCTTGATTATATAGATAAAGTTTTTGATGAGTTTATTGAACTTCATGGAGATAGGTGTTTTAGTGATGACAAAAGTATTGTTGGTGGACTTGCAAAAATAGATAATCAAAATTATACAGTAATTGCCGAACAAAGAGGAAGAACTACTAAAGAAAATATTGAAAGAAACTTTAGTATGCCTAATCCAGAAAGTTATAGGAAAGCAATACGTTTGATGAAACAAGCTGAAAAATTTAATAGACCAGTTATAACATTTATAGATACTAAAGGCGCTTATCCAGGAATTGGTGCAGAAGAAAGAGGTCAAGGAGAAGCAATTGCAAAATCTATGTTAGAAATGGCAGGATTAAAAGTTCCAATTTTATCAATAGTTATTGGAGAAGGTTCAAGTGGTGGAGCTCTTGCGATAGGTGTTGCAAATAAAATTGTTATGTTAGAAAATTCTATTTATTCAATACTTTCTCCAGAGGGATATGCAAGTATACTTTGGAAAGATTCTAGTAGAGCTAAAGAAGCAGCAGAAATAATGAAATTAACATCTTATGATTTATTAGATTTAAAAATTATTGATAAAATAATTGATGAAGAAACAGATGATTTAGAAAAAAACTTGAATAAAGTTTCACAAGCTTTAAGAAAAGAAATAAAATCATTTGTAAAAGAATATATGCAAAAAAATCCTAGTCAAATAATAGAAGATAGATATCAAAAATATAGAAATATTGGTGAATATAAAGAAAATATTTCACAATAAATTTGTGTATGAGGTGAATAACATGATATTAAAAGATAAGAAAATCTTAATAATGGGAATAAGAAATAAATGGAGCATAGCTTATGGTATTGCAAAGTCTGCATATGAAAATGGTGCAAAACTTATTTTTACTTATATGGGAGAAGAAAATAAAGATAAAGTTGAAAAACTAGTTAGTGAATTTGAAGGAAGCAAGTGCTATGTATGTGATGATGCAGCAAATGATGAACTTGTAAAAGAAGTTTTTGAAAAAATATATAATGAAAATGGAAAAATTGATGGAATAGTTCATGCTATTGCACATGCTAATACAGAGGATTTGCATAATGATTTTATTTATACTAGCAGAGAAGGTTATAGCCATGCTTGTGATGTAAGTGCATATTCTTTAGTGTTGGTAAGTAGAGTTGCAAAAGATTTAGATATGCTAAATGAAAATGCAAGTATTGTAACTTTAACTTATCATGGCTCAACAAAGGTATTGCAAGGATATAATGTAATGGGTATTGCTAAAGCTGCATTAGAAGCAAGTGTTAGATATTTAGCTGAAAATTTAGGTAAAGACGGAATAAGAGTAAATGCTATTTCAGCAGGACCAATAAAAACATTATCTGCAAAAGGTATTAAAGATTTTAATTCAATATTAGATGTAGTTGAAGAAAAATCTCCTCTTCATAGAAATGTTACTATAGAGCAAGTTGGTGATGCTGCTACATTCATGTTAAGCAATATGTCTGCTGCTGTGACAGGACAAATACTTTATGCAGATAGTGGATATTCAATTATGGGAATATAATATTGAAGATTAGTTGACTAACTATTTAAAGGGGGTGAAAGTATGTCAAGAGAAGAAATTTTAGAACAAGTTAAAGATGTTATAGTTGAACAATTAGGTGTTGAAAGAGAAAAAATTGAAGAAACATCAACATTTGTTGATGATTTAGCTGCTGATTCATTAGACATTGTAGAGTTAATAATGAATTTAGAAGAAAAATTTGGTATTGAAATTCCAGATAGTGATGCTGAAAAAATTGCAACAGTAAAGGATGTAATCGATTACATAAAAGAAAGAGTTTAGAACATAAAAAAAGGGGCTGTAAAAAAAGTCCCAAATAAAAAATTAGATTCGTGTTAATTTTTAGCACGAATCTAATTTTTATTCT
>CANQBB010000086.1 GCA_947588905.1 uncultured Clostridia bacterium | reverse complement strand
TTGCTAATAGTAATAATGTGTATAGGATTTTTTTCCTTAACTCAGGAATTCTCCAAGCGTTTATAAACGTTTTAAACACGTTATACCACCTCTACCTTTCCGCCAGCAGCAACAATCTTAGCTTCTGCACTTTTAGTAACTCTTGCAGCTTTAACAGTAAGTTTTTTAGTTAATTCTCCATTACCTAATACAACAATACCATCATTTGCTTTTTTAATCATACCTAGTTCTAATAAGCTATCTACTGTTACTTCTGTTCCATTTTCAAGATTTTCTAACATTGCTAATGTTACTTCTGTATATTCTTTTGAATTTATATTTTTAAATCCTCTTTTAGGAATTCTTCTGAATAAAGGCATTTGACCTCCTTCAAAACCAGGTCTTACTCCACCACCTGATCTTGCATTTTGTCCTTTATGACCTTTTCCAGAAGTTTTTCCTAAGCCAGATCCAACACCTCTACCAACTCTTTTTCTTGCAGTTTTTGGCATAGCTGGTTTTAATTCATCAAGTTTCATGCTTGTTTGCACCTCCCCTTTTAATTTCTAGGTTTATATTCTATAAAATTTCTGATACTTTTTTGCCTCTTAAATTAGCAACCATTTCAACTGTTTTTAATTCTTGTAATGCTTTTATTGTAGCATAAACAGCATTTCTTGGATTATTAGAACCAAGATTTTTAGTTCTAATATTTTTATATCCAGCAAGTTCTAGCACTGGTCTTACAGCTCCACCAGAGATTAGTCCAGTACCTTCAGCAGCTGGTTTTAATAATACTTTACCAGCTCCATAATGACCAATAATCTCATGAGGAATTGTAGTGTTGACTATAGCAACCTCAACTAAATTCTTTTTAGCATCTTCGATAGCTTTTCTAATAGCATCTGGAACTTCGGCTGCTTTACCGTTACCAACACCAACATGACCTTCGCCGTCGCCAACAACAACTAAAGCACTAAATCTAAAAGTTCTACCACCTTTAACAACTTTAGCAACTCTATTTATTGTAACAACTTTCTCTTTAAGATCTAATGTCTCTGCATCTATCATTTTTTATTTGCTCCTTTCTCTAAACTTTTAAAATTCTAAACCAGCTTCTCTAGCAGCTTCTGCTAAGGCTTTAATTTTTCCATGATATATGTAGCCACCTCTATCAAAAACAACTGTCTTAATTCCAGCTTTGATAGCTCTCTTTGCTACTAATTCACCAACTTCTTTAGCAGCTTCTATATTACTAGCTTTTGTCTTTACTTCTTTATCTAATGTAGAAGCAGAAACTAAAGTTTTAGCAGCAACATCATCAATTACTTGAACGTAAATTCCTTTGTTGCTTCTAAATACACTAAGTCTTGGACGATCACTAGTACCGCTTATTTTTGTACGAACTCTTACATGTCTTCTTTCTCTTGATACACTTTTAGGTTCTTTCTTTATCACTGTAATTTCTCTCCTTTCCATACCAAATTAAAATCTATATTTTAACTTGCCATTAGATTATTTTTTACCTAGTTTTCCTTCTTTTCTAATGATTCTTTCATCAATATATTTGATTCCTTTTCCTTTATATGGTTCTGGAGGTCTTACCATTCTAATTTCAGCAGCTAGTTGACCTACAGCTTCTTTATCAGGGCCAGTAACAATTATACTAGTTTGAGATGGAGCTTCAATTTTTGTTTCGCCTCTATCTTCAAATTCAACAGTATGAGAGAATCCCATATTCATAATAAGTTTATTTCCTTGTTTTTGAACTCTATAACCAACACCATTAACTTCAAGTTCTTTTTTGAAACCTTCTGTAACACCAATTACCATGTTGTTAAGTAATGTTCTTGTTAAACCTTGTAATGGATCGTCTTCTGGTTTGCTAATCTCTATAGTTATAACTCCAGCATCTTGTTTAATAATCATTGCTTCATGAAGTTTTTTAGTTAATGTTCCTTTAGGACCTTTTACTGTAACTAAATTTCCTTCTTCAACTTTAACTTCAACACCAGCTGGAATAGTTATAGGTTTCTTTCCTATTCTTGACATTTTATTTCTCCTTTCTTTGCAAATAAAATTTGCAAATTATTAGTTCTATTTAAATTACCATACAAATGCTAATACCTCTCCACCAATGCCTTCTTGTCTTGCTTTCTTATCTGTCATAATTCCTTTTGATGTAGAAATTAAAGCTATTCCAAGACCGCCTAAAACTTTAGGTAGTTCATCCTTTGTTGCATAAACTCTAAGACCTGGTTTACTAATTCTCTTTAAACCAGCAATTACTTTTTGTTTATTAACATACTTAAGAGTTACTCTAATAGTTCCTTGAACTCCGTCTTCAATTTCTTCAAAACCTTTAATATATCCTTCATCTAACAAAATTTCAGCAATTGATTTCTTTAATTTTGAAGATGGTATATCAACTGTTTCATGTCTTTGTGCGTTTGCATTTCTAATTCTTGTTAGCATATCTGCTATTGGATCAGTAATGTTCATTTACTTTAACTCCTTTCATTCTAGATTTTAGAAATTAGAGATTAGATTCTCTATTTCTATAATTTCTATATTTCTAGAGCACCTAATATCTAATCTCTAATGCTCTAATAATTTATTATAAAATATCTCTTAAATTACAATTACCAGCTAGCTTTCTTAACTCCAGGTATTTGTCCTTTATGAGCTAACTCCCTAAAACAAATTCTGCAAATACCAAACTTACGAATATATGCATGTGGTCTTCCACAAATTTTGCATCTATTGTAATGTCTAGTGCTATATTTAGGAGTTAATTTTTGTTTTGCAATCATTGATTTCTTTGCCATGATTCTCCTCCTTTACTTTGAAAATGGCATGCCAAGAAGTTCTAATAATGCTTTTGCTTCTTCGTC
>CANQBB010000085.1 GCA_947588905.1 uncultured Clostridia bacterium | reverse complement strand
GTTCACATATAAAGGAATTGAATTGTGGAGTGAAGAAAGCTCTTAAAAGAAGAAAAATTGATGAAGGCAGATATGAAAGATACTGTACACTTTATCAGCAATTGAAGGAGGAAAAGAAATGGTAGAGGTATCGCCCTCGATTTTAGCAGCAGATTTTAATAAATTAAAAGAAGAAATAAAAAGTGTAGATGAGGCAGGGGCTGATTATATTCATATAGATGTTATGGATGGAGAATTTGTAAATAATGAAACACCTGGCTTTGAAATGTATGAAATTGCAGAAGAGACTACAGACAAGTTAATAGATACACATTTGATGGTTGAAAATCCAGAAAATTGGATTGATGACTTTTCAAAATCTGATATTATAACTTTTCATATAGAAGCAGTAAATGAGGAGACTGCAAGAAAAATCATAGAAAGATTACATGAGTTAGATATAAAGGTTGGAATTGCAATTAAACCAGATACACCAATACAAGAAATAATACCATACTTAGAAGATATAGATATGGTATTGGTAATGACTGTTGAACCTGGATGGGGAGGACAACAGTTAATTGAATCATGCATTGATAAAGTTAGAGAGTTAAGAGAGGTTAATGAATATATAAATATAGAAGTTGATGGTGGAATAAATTTAGATAATGTAAATAAATTAAAAGAAGCAGGAGCTAATATAATAGTGGCAGGAACTGCAATATTTAATTCAACTGATAGAAAATTTGTTATTGATAAGATGAAAGAATAAGGTAAAAGAAAACTGGTATAAAACTAATGTTTTATGCCAGTTTTTTAAAGATAATATAATTTATAAAAATTTTTTTAAAAAACATATTGACATAAATGACACATTGTGTTATTATAGCAGCATAGACACAAACAGCAAAAAATATAAATCTAAATTGGAAAAAATTCTAAGAGAAACTCAGATTTTTCTTGTTTGAATTATTTGATTATGTGTCTTGTTATATAGCCACTAACAGCAATTTATTATTAAGAAACTTTTCCCCAAAAAAATCTATGGAAAATGAATTTTAAGCATATGATTATGTTTAAAGTTTTGAGTGCCTTTTAAGAAGAGCCATTAAATTCCTTTAGATTAGGAAGGGTATTTTTGAATAGTGGCTTGTTTATTTTATAAAAAAGGAGTTGAAAGCAATGAGCTTACTAAATGCATTAAAAAATAATAATACAGTACCAAATACAAAAGATGGACAATATTATAATACTTCTTGGAATGCAAATCTTGATATATTTGCAGAAATATCTAGATATCAGGATACAGATGAAATTATAAGAAAATATAAATTAGCCCTTAATGAAAATGAAGCTCTTGCTTTAGCTAATTTATTATATATATTGGATATACGAAATGGAAAAGGTGAAAGACTTTTATTTAAAACAATATTTTATTATTTATGCCAAAATGAAAAAGATTTGGCTCTTAAAGTGTTGCCATTTATATCTGAACTTGGCAGATGGGATTACATATTAGAAGGAATAGATACCAAGATAGATAGTGAAGTTGTATCTTTAATAAAAAATCAACTTGAAAAGGACAAAGAGTCTGATACTCCATCTTTATTAGTAAAATGGCTACCTACACATAGAACACACAATGTATCAAATGAAATGGCAAAAAAGTTAATAAAAAAATTGGATATAACAGAAGAAATATATAGAAAGACTTTAACTGCAATTAGAAAAAAATTAAATCTTGTAGAAACTAAATTAACTAACAAAAAATATGATGAAGTTGATTTTGAAAAAGTTCCTACAAAGGCTATGTTAAAATATCGACAAGCGTTTTCTGAACATTGCAAAGATGCATATGATTTATATTTAGAACAAGTTAAAAATGGTGCTAAAAAGATAAACACAACAGGATTATATTGTTATGAGATTATTAGAAATATTATATTTGGAAATATTAAAGATGAAAAATTACTTGATAATATGTGGAATAATCAGAAAGATATTTTAAATGGATACAACAAAAATATTTTAGTTATGGCTGATACATCTGGTTCTATGACAGCATATGGTTGTATTCCTTATGCAAATTCTTTGGGACTTGCAACATATATCGCAGAAAGAAATAATGGTATTTTTAAAAATCATTTTATAACTTTTTCAGAAAATCCAAAATTACAAGAAATCAAGGGAAATACTATTGTTGAAAAAATAAATAATTTTGAGTGCATAATTGCCAATACAGATATAGATAAAGCATTTGAGTTAGTATTAAATACAGCTAAAGAAAACAATATAGGTAAAGAAGAAATGCCTTCACATATTATAATTATTTCGGATATGGAATTTGATAGTGGTATTTATTCTAGGACAGGTACTAACTTTAACGGCTGGAAAACCGCATACAAAGATAGTGGCTATGAAATGCCAAAAATTATTTTTTGGAATGTTGCTTGTAATACAATGGGATTTCCAACAACCAAATTTGAGAACGATGTTATAATGATTAGTGGTTTCTCTCCCGCTGTTTTAAATAATCTTTTGAATATGGAAAAATTTACACCAACAGATGCAATGTTAAGTACTTTAGAAAAGTACTTAACATTACTATAAGGAGGAGATAAATATGCAAAGATTTATAACAGTAAGATTGTGGGAAGAAACAAAAGAAAAGTTAGAAAAGGTTAGAATCGATAAATCAATGAAAGAAAAAAGGATGATATCTTTGGCTCAAGTAATTGATGAATTAGTTGATGATTATTTAAAAGATAAAAAAATCTAGAGGACATATAATAGCTATAATGTTATCATTAAAGCTTTAATTTGTATGTCCTAATTTTTATATAAAGTGTTTAATAAAGAAATAAGATAGAACTAATAGTAGATATAGATTTATAGGTTTACAATAGATATGTCACAGTAAAAAAATAAAGAAAGGAAATACCAAAAGTGATATAATTTTTTTAACC
>CANQBB010000084.1 GCA_947588905.1 uncultured Clostridia bacterium | reverse complement strand
AGAGCCTAGTTATCACAAAAGGTATTTCAAATATAGATTACTCTAGAAGAGTGTGACATATGTTTGACAAACCTACACTTTCAACTCCGTCTCCTTCTTTCAATCAGTTGACAAAATATTTTTTTGTGATAAAATGACTTGTACAATTAGAAGAAACTTTGAACTTGCGAATTAACTAATTTGCTAAGGAGGTATCAAAATGGCTCGCTTTGTAGACGATTTGACTTTTGATCAAGTGAGATTATTTTTTGAGGAACATGGAATTACTGGTCAAATCATTTTTTTTCCTATTCGGAGATTTGATGTAAAAAAAAGAAGAATTCCGAAATATCGAAAATATATTATAAAAAATCCTCCTAAGATTAGAACGTTTATTCTTTCTGATTCTAAAATTTTTGAACAAGGTAATGAAAACTTTGAAATTACCAACGAAGAATGGCAAGCATTTATGTATAAATGTTTTGGAAAGAAATATAAATTTAAATAAAAATAATTTATTTAATATAAAAGAACCACTCAAAGAGCGGTTCTTTTTGCTATAGCTATTCTTTTTTATCTTGAACAATTTTATCAAAATCATATTTGTTTTTTAAAAACTTTTGATATTCTTTCTCATTTTCATTCCAAGATTTTGAAATTTCTTTTTTCTCGTTTTCATCTGCAACATAAGTATAATATAATAATGAAATTATATCTTTACAAGCTTCAGTCATTTTTTGATTTCTTAAATCTTTATCTTCATCAATATAAAATTCAGCTCTAGAATCTGCTGCTAAATCACGCATTTTGGATAGAAGCTGTGAAGGTATTTTTTCTATTATTGCACTATCAAAATATGCTAAAAATGTAAGAACTTCTTTAAATAAATCATTATCTTTCATAAGCATCTTTCCTTTTAAAATTATCTTTAATTAAATTCTGCATTTTCCTAATTGATTCTTGAATTTTTGATTTTACTCTTCCTAATGTTAATGCTTTTATTTCATCAATACTAAATATTTTGCCTTTGGAATTTTGTTCATGCAAAACTTTCTTTGCCTTTTTGTCATCAAAGTCTATATCACCAAATGGTGTCTTTTGATAGAATCTCTTTTCTGGTTCAAAAGGACAAACTTTGATTTTATCATTATTAACTAATTTACGAACGAATTCAACTTTGTTTTCTGGAACACTTATAAATGAAATATATTCAGGAGGAATATTACCTAATACTCCAATTTCTCTTCTATCAGAATGTATATTGATGGTTTCAAGTTTCTTAGCATCTTCTAAAGATATTCCTAGCATTACTGGAAATGAACCTTTACCTACTTTTTCTGAAGGTTTCATTTCAGCATAATCCATTGCCGTATCTATATCGTCTGTTAAACTAATAAAATCTCTTTTTCCTTGAAATCTTGTACAATCTTCACCAGTTAAAACTTCAATTCCATTTTTTACGGATTCATCCACACTATTTAATCCATGTTTTAATATGCTACATAGCGCATTTGAATTAGTTCCATGAAATAAACAAATATTATTTTCAGCTATTGTATCAAATGTTTCTGGGTTAGTCGCTAATAAATAAGCATATGAAGTACGTCTTGCTCTTTCAATTTCGGGATTATTTTTACGAATTATATCATTATTTATTGAATAATTGCCGAAACCACCTTCATATAATATTCCGTTTCATTTTTTCTAAAACTTGATTATCTTTTGCAAATTTTAGAAAGTTTTCACATATTTTTTTATATTTTTCATTCATAATTTTTTGTGGAGAAAAGTCACTATATTTACTATATAACATATTACATTCCTCCTTTAAGACTATATAATAATTATACAACATTTTGAGACTTTTTTCAATTATGTATAGTTATATATACTTTTTTGATTAAAAGTAGTTGACAAAAACATGTAATCATATTATAATGTTAGTCGTGTAATCCGCCTAATTATGGTTATAAATGCTATTTAAATAGCTACCTAAGTGAAGAGATTAGCGAGTTTTATATGAAGGAGGTGCTCGATATGTACGCAGTAATCGAGGCATGTGGTAAACAATACAAAGTTAGCGAAGGAGATATAGTTTTCGTTGAAAAATTAGATGCAAACGAAGGCGAAAAAGTTACTTTTGACAAGGTATTATTATTATCTGATGGTGAAAAAGTAAAAGTTGGAACACCAACAGTTAAAAATGCAAAAGTAGAAGCTACAGTTGTTGAACACGGAAAGGCTAAAAAAGTTCTTGTATATAAATACAAAGCTAAAAAGAATGAAAGAAAAACTCAAGGACACAGACAACCATTCACAAAAATTAAAATTGAAAAGATTAGCCAAAGAGCTAGCACTAAAAAAGCTGCAGCTACAACAGAAGAAGCTGCTGAATAAAATTTGATAATTTATGAAATGTGAAATAAAATTCCAAACTGAAAGGGGAGAGAAACATGGCACATAAAAAAGGTATGGGTAGTACCAAGAACGGTAGAGACAGTGAGTCAAAAAGACTTGGCGTTAAAAGAGCCGATGGACAATTTGTACTAGCTGGTAATATTTTAGTTAGACAAAGAGGAACTAAAATCCATCCAGGTACAAATGTTGGAATTGGTAGTGATGATACGCTTTTTGCAAAAGCTGATGGTATAGTAAGGTTTGAAAGAAAAGGTAGAGATAAAAAGCAAGTTTCTATTCAAACTATTGAAGAATAAACAAGTAAGACCATAACGTTGCGTTATGGCCTTCATTATTTAGTGATATATTTATGTCTTTTTCATAGCGGTGCAGGCAAAATATTACTTTTTTGAATACTTGAAAAAAAGTAATATTTTGCAAAAGAATGCACTAACTTAAACAGTAACAAGTAGACCATAACGTCATGTTATGGTCTTTTATTAACTTTAGAGAAAACCCCCAGCTATGCTGGGGGAATACAAGAACTTTTAGTTTTGCACAAAGTAACAAA
>CANQBB010000083.1 GCA_947588905.1 uncultured Clostridia bacterium | reverse complement strand
AGAATAAAAATTAGATTCGTGCTAAAAATTAACACGAATCTAATTTTTTATTTGGGACTTTTTTTACAGCCCCTTTTAATAATATTGCCTTTTTCTTGTTGGTTTAAAATATTATTTTTTTGTAAAGAATGTTACTTGCTTAAACAGCAACAATCAAGTATTACACCATTCTATTAGCGTGTCCATTTGTATAATTTTCTCCATTTAATTTATTACCATTTTTGTGAGTATCAATTATTTTTAATATTTCTTCTGTTGTTTCATCAATTATATCAATGCGTATAGAATTGATATTTACATTTTTAGATTCTATTGATGTAGTTTTACAATTATAAATAGTAGATTGACAATCTATATTATCTGGAATAATTCTAAAATCTAAATTTAATCTATCTCTTAAATAGTATTTATCATCTTTAATACAAGGCATTGAACATTTATGATTCTTTGTAAAGCCTCCAACATTTGCTCCAACAGGGCAGTGCTCAGAAGTCATTATTGAAATATTTCCATATACAATCATTTCTATTGGTAAAACAGATTTTAAAGAATTGATTTGTGAATTTGTTAATTCTGGAGATACTATAATTTTTTTAAAGTTCAATTCTTTTAATTGATAAATTGTATAACTATTAAATATATTAAAAGTATAATTAGCAATTAAATCAGTATTGATATTCTTAAAATAATCTAGTTGACCAATATTTGATACCACAAAACCATCTGCTAAGTTTGACAATTTTGAAATATTATTTTTAATTAAATTATTATATTTTGCTTTTGTTATTGTTGGAAGTAGTATGTATTTTTTGCAATTAAGACTAGAAAAAAGTTCTGTTTTACTAATTACTTCTTTTAGTGGAACATAAAGTTCATCAATTTTATCAATTATTTTTGTAATATCATTATTTAAAAACTTTATACATAAGCTTATGGATTTATTTGTGCTTTGAAATGTTGAATCAAAATTTTTTAAATGGATTTTATCAATAGAATGTTTATCTTTTTGTAAAATATATTTAGAATATTCTTCAAAAGCATTTCTTCGTAAAGCATTTATTTGACTTATACTTAAAAATAAGTTTTCTTCTATATTGATGTTTATATTTCTTATTTTAAAAGGTGTGTTTCCAGTTTTATTAAATTGCGTTAATATTGTTTCTTTTGTTATTGGAGTACTTTTAGCAATTTCTGGCTTTATATCACTAAGATATGTATAATCATTTATTCTTATAGAAATAGGGGAATCATGCGATATGGTGATATCTACATCTACGGATGTTTTTTTAACGAAACCTCTGGTGTAACTTTCTTTTGCTTTTTGCATTAGTGCTTTGCTAGAAGTTTTATAAACTTTATCGCCAACATGTATATTGCCAGTAATTCTACCAATTTTATTATTGATTAGTTCACTAATTATTGTTGAAGGTGAATCATTTTCGCCATTCCAAATTTCTATACCATCTCCTATATTTAATTCATTTATTTTATCTATTGTTATATATCTTTTACCATCATATGAAGTTACTTTTCCAACATAAACTCCCCAATTTTTAGGCTTTTCATAGCACATCATATCTTTTCCTTGTTTAACTTCTTGATATGCAGAAGTAAAACCACCACGGTTAAAAATTTGAGTTAAATCATTTTTATCTTGAATTGTTATATTATTATCTAATGCTTTTCTGTATGTAGATACAACTGTTGCAACATATTCTGGAGATTTCATTCTTCCTTCAATTTTTAATGATGATATATTTGGAAGCTTAGAGATATTTTCTATAGTGGATAAATCTTTTGGACTTAGTAAATATCCATTGCTTACAACTTTATCATTTTTAATTAAAG
Organism: uncultured Clostridia bacterium; assembly: GCA_947588905.1. Taxonomy (GTDB): domain Bacteria; phylum Bacillota; class Clostridia; order TANB77; family UBA1234; genus UBA1234. The sequence goes on along the minus strand of CANQBB010000083.1, from coordinate 1,207 downwards.
AGTATGGAAGTCGGCAAGGTTGAGCACATTTACCACGATTACCACTTCTATCACCAATCATACTACTCATCAAGCATTGACCAGAATAAGAAATACATAGAGCACCATGAATAAATATTTCTATTTCAACATCTGTGTTATCACAAATGTATTTTATTTCTTCGAAACTTAATTCTCTAGCTAATACTATTCTTTTGAAGCCAAGTTTTTTAAGTTCATTTACACCTTCTAAATTATATATTGTCATTTGTGTACTTGCATGTAAATTAAGATTAGGAATATATTCATGTAATATTTTTGCTAATCCCAAATCTTGCACAATTACTGCATCAATTCCAATATTATATAAATCATATGCAAATTCTAAAGCTTCAGGTAATTCATTATCGTTTAGCAAAGTATTAAGAGTAATATATATTTTTACATTTCTTAAATGAGCATATTCTAAAATCTTATTTAATTCGCCTATATCAAAATTACTTGCATTAGCACGAGCATTAAAATTTTTACCTCCAAGATATACAGCATCTGCACCGTTTTCAACGGCTGCAATAAAAGATTCATAGTTACCTGCAGGTGCTAATAATTCAAAATTATGCATGTCCAAATCTCCTTTTTAAATATTGTAAACATTTTAACATAATATTCAAGAAAATACTACTAAAATGTTGACAAATTAAAGATTGTACTTTAATATAGAGGCAAATGGAGAGTCTTTCCATTTATGTTTCTTTAAATGACATTCGTCATTTAAATTTCCAATTATGAAAATTTTATTATGAGGAGTGATGCCTTTGATTGTAATTTTTTTATTTTAATACTAGAAATATAAGAAAGGATGGTTTATAATTGAATAAAGATGAAATAAAAAAATATTTAACCCCTAAAAATGATGTGATTTTTAAGAGACTTTTTGGAAAAAAGGGAAATCATATAATGAATTAAATAAAGCAATAGCCATAGGAATATTAGATTTTAATTATTTTGAAGAAATAAAAGAATATCATACAATATGGAAAATGACAGAACAAAACAATAAAGATAAAACATTAGAAGAACAAGAAATACATTTTATAGAATTACCCAAATTTTTAAAAAGCAAAGTAGATACGAATAAGAAATTAGATCAATGGTTATTATTTATAGATTATTCACGAAAGGAGCTAATAAAAATGGCGGAGGAAAAGAATGAAATGATAAAGGAAGC
>CANQBB010000082.1 GCA_947588905.1 uncultured Clostridia bacterium | reverse complement strand
CCACTTAAGTGGTTGCTTGAAAAAAGGCCTTATAGGCCGATATGCAAATCCCCCAGTTATACTGGGGGATATTTATATTTAGTGCTTTATATCTTTTTTAAAGCACGCATAGAATTTAGTATAGATAAAAGAGAAACACCAACATCTGCTAAAACAGCTAGCCACATATCAGCTAAACCACAAGCACTTAAAACTAAAACAACAATTTTTACTATTATGGCAAAAGCAATATTTAATCTTACAATGTTTAAAGTTCTTTTTGAAAGCTTAATAGCAGTATCTATTTTTGAAATATCATCATCCATTATAACAACATCAGCAGCTTCAACAGCAGCATCTGAACCTAATCCACCCATTGCAATACCAATATCAGCACGAGTTAATACAGGAGCATCATTTATTCCATCTCCAACAAATATAGTGCTACCATTAGAATTCTTTAAAATATCTTCAACTTCTTGAACCTTATCAGAAGGTAAAAGCTCTGCATATACAGTATCTATTTCTAGTTTCTTAGCAACATCAAGAGCAACTTCTTTATTATCACCAGTTAACATTACAACTTGATTTTCTTTTTTCAAATTTTTAATAGCATCTTTTGCCTCATCTTTTATCTCATCAGAGATAATGATATAACCAGCATAATTATTATTTAAAGCAACATAAGTTATAGTTCCAGGAATTTTTTCTTCATTAAAAGATATATTATTACTCTTTAAAAGTTTTGCATTACCAATTAAAATTTCGTTATCATCCACTTTGGCATAGATACCTTTACCAGAAATTTCTTTTACATCTTTAACTCTATTTATATCTAAATCTTTTCCATAAGCCTTTTTTATTGAATCACCAATTGGATGTGTTGAAGTTAGTTCAGCTAAAGCTGAATATTCAATAAGTTTTTCTTCTGAAATATTTATAGCATTTATCTTAGTTACTTTAAAAGTTCCTTTAGTTAATGTACCAGTTTTATCTAACACAACAGTTTTAGTGTGAGATAAAGTTTCAAGATAATTTCCACCTTTAATTAAAATACCATTTTTAGATGCTCCTCCAATTCCAGCAAAAAAGCCAAGTGGAACAGATATTACCAAAGCACAAGGACAAGATATAACTAGGAATGAACAAGCTCTGCTAATGTAATCAAATAAATTTGCATTAGGAATAATTAAAGGAGGAATGAATGCCAAGCATAAAGCCAAAATAACTACTACAGGAGTATAAATTTTTGCAAATTTAGTTATAAAATTTTCTGCTTTTGCTTTTTTACTACTTGCATTTTCAACTAGCTCTAATATTTTTGATACAGTTGATTCAGAGTAAACTTTAGTTACTTTAATTGTAAGTAAACCACTAGTATTGATACATCCACTAAACACATCCATTCCAATAGTAACTTTTCGTGGTAAAGATTCACCAGTTAATGCAGATGTGTCTAATGCTGATTCACCATTTATAATAGTTCCATCTAGAGGTACTTTTTCTCCGGGTTTTACTATTATTACATCATCTATTTTTAAATCTTTTGGATCAACTTGTATTATTTCTCCATCTTTTTCAATATTAGCAAAATCAGGTCTTATATTCATAAGTTCAGTAATTGAATTTCTGGATTTTTCAGCAGCATGATCTTGAAAACATTCTCCAATTTGATAAAGCCACATTACCATGACAGCTTCAGGATATTCTCCAATAGCAAAAGCACCAAAAGTAGCTACTGTCATCAGAAAGTTTTCATCAAAAAACTCTCCATGAAATATATTTTCAATTGCTTCTTTTATAATATCAAAGCCAATTATAATATATGAAATAATGAATAAAATAATCTTTATTAAATTTTGCAAAACCATGAAAGCAGAAATAAATAATAAAAGACTAATTATAATTCTTGATATTAAAACTTTTGTTTCTTTATTCATAAATTCATCCCCTTTAAATCAGGTTCAATATTCTATATTGAAACATATTATACAAATAATTGAACAATTATTCAACTATTTAATTATATTATACTTGAATAGTTGCTCAACTGTCAATACCTATTTGACTTTTTTTATAAAAATTGATTATAATAATATAAAAGTTAGGGAAAAAGGAGTGTTAAAAATGATTGAAAATCGTTGCGATTGTAAGCCTCAAAATTTAAAAATAGTTAATAAAGCAAGAGAAAAAATGCCAGATTATAGGGATATAAGTGATTTATCAGATTTCTTTAAAATTATGGGAGATAGTACACGTTTGCAACTTTTAATTGCACTTCAAACTGGAGAATTTTGTGTTTCAGATTTATCTTATTTATTAAATATGACTCGTTCTGCCATATCTCATCAGCTGAAAGCTCTTAGAGTATCTAAATTAGTAAAAACAAGAAAAGATGGAAAAACAGTATATTATTCTTTAGATGACGATCATATAAGAGAAATACTAGAAAAATCTATTGAGCATATACAAGAAAAATAATAAAGAATTATTGTTGTATTTGGAAATATTACTTTTTTAATTATTAAAAAAGTAATATTTTTTATGTACTACAAAAATTTAAAAACAATAAAAATATATAAAGTTTTTGTTGACATGTTAATAAAAAAATGGTATAAATGTATTCAGTTCGTTAAAAAATTGGAAATTCTTATAAACAATTAGAGTAAGAAACCTTGAAAAAAGTTATTTTAACTGTAAGGGGAGATAGTGTAATTGGTAACACGCAATTAAAGGTAACGCAAATGTAAGTGGCATATGTCACAAGAGTCCCGATATAGATATTTGCAAACACAACCATGGAGCTAAGAGTAGCTTGCAATTTGACGATGGTGGTTGGTGGGAGTCATCTTGCAAAGTCTTCTCACAGAAATTAGCGAGATGTGGCAATGCGCAAATATTGATTAGCGAGGGCCAGTTATCCGAATTGAAATATGGGTTCGAATCCCATTCTCCTTACCATAGGTAATACCCAGAAAAGCACCTCACCCCAAGTTTTTCTGAGTATTACAGGTTATCGTTAAGTCTTTCACCCCCTTCCCAGCTTAACGATAACATGGCGGTTTCTTCTATAGAAACCGCCTTTTACTATTTTTAAAATAGTTTTCTATTAATACAAATGGTAAAATTAAATGACCGAAAATAAATAATAAAAAGACACATAGGATTACCTATGATACAATGTAAGTAA
>CANQBB010000081.1 GCA_947588905.1 uncultured Clostridia bacterium | reverse complement strand
CTTTGCCTTACATACCTCGGAATTCGTAAGAATATCCGAATATTTGGCAAGTAGGTCGTTGCAGGCTTCTCGAACTCTATTCCACATCTTAACTGACGTAGAATTGTTAGTAATGTACCGCAGGGCTTCACTGGTCTCGATGCCTTCAATCTCCTTAGCCACTTGAATTCCTCCCTTCATTTTTTTTCCAACTGTATATTATCATAATTCACATAATATGTCAACTGATTTTACAAATAATTTCTGCTAACTACTATCAGGTTTAAATAATTTATAAATCCAAAATAAAAATATAATACTCTATTTAGAATACAATTTTTTAATTATTTAGATTGTTTCAATATTTCTGCACGAAGCTTCATCCAAAGTTTTCCCAAGTGATTTTCACCTTTTCTATCAGCTCCCCATCCCCAAAAACTATCTTTTGGAGAATCTTCTACAATCACATAGTCCTTGGTTTCAAGAAGTTTTTTCTTAACATACGGATTTTGTTCAAGTTTAAGGCGTAACAGCTCTTCCATGAGAGAAACCTTGATATCTTCCCAATCTCTTCTCTGTTTATCTCGATTTTCATAAGCAATTCTCTGTGCCTCATGTGCGGAATAAGATTGCTTGATTTTCTCTTCAATATCAGGGGCAACTCCTATAAATTTTGCAGCTTGATATGCTTCTTCTACACATGAATATAAATAACCATTGTAATAAACCTTAAATGAACTAAAATTATCTAATGGATAAAACTCTCTAGGATAAAAGCCAATTATCTCATCCATCTTTTCACGAATCCACAAGTCCCGATACTGCTCCAATCTAATCATTTCACAACGTCCCTCCTATATTTTTAGGCTGACTAAAATGTATAAAATTAACAAAAACATTGTAACAAATATAATAAATATATGCAATAATTTTTTATAAGTTACTACTTCGCAATAAGTAAAATAGCTTTCCTATTATATAAAAAAAGAAGAAGACTACTAGTTCAGCAGTCTTCTCTTTATTCATTTTTCATGCACAAACGGAAATCCTTTCTCTCCGTTTGAAGACGTCAGTCAAATTGACTCTTTCCTCCTTTTTTTCATAAGGTAGTTGCACCTTGCACCGTTTCACTTTCGCATAATAGTCGGTAGAAAAGTGCTTCGTCCATTCAGGGTTATGTACAACAATACATTCATAGCGTTGCTCCAAGTTCTTTGCCGACATTTCCCATACCCGATAGCCTTCGAGGATGAGATAGAGAAACTTCCTACGGTAGTCCATAACATTGCATGCATCCCATCTCATCAACAGAGCCTGAGTACGTTCCTTTGCACTAAGTACATTGCTGTACTCATTGATTAGCCGTTCTGCCTCTTTATGTGCTTCGATACGTTCACACATAAGGTCGTCGTGGTCCCTAATATACTGCTCAGCATCCATAGCAAAACGAATCGGCAAAGCATATCTCCCCTTTTACAATAATAGTGAGTAACCTTATATATAATAACATTTTTATTAGTTTTAGTCAAGTATTTTTATGAATTTACATAATATTGTTATTTCGATTTAAATAACAAAAAATGGTCTGTAAAAAGTTTTTACAGACCACTCAAAAACCTCAAATTATGAATTTTTCATAGCCTCCTCAACTGCAACTGCTACTGCTACTGTAGCACCAACCATTGGATTATTACCCATTCCAATCAAGCCCATCATTTCAACATGAGCTGGAACTGAAGATGAACCAGCGAATTGTGCATCTGAATGCATTCTTCCCATAGTATCAGTCATACCATAAGAGGCTGGACCAGCAGCCATATTATCTGGATGAAGAGTTCTACCTGTTCCACCACCTGATGCAACCGAAAAATATGCTTTACCCTTTTCAGTACATTCTTTTTTGTATGTACCAGCAACTGGATGTTGGAATCTAGTTGGATTTGTAGAATTTCCTGTAATAGATACATCTACATCTTCATAATGCATTATTGCTACACCTTCTCTAACGTCATCTGCTCCATAGCATCTAACTGCTGCTCTTTCTCCATTTGAATAAGGTATTTCTTGCACTATTTCAAGTTTTCCAGTAAAATAATCAAATTTAGTTTGAACATACGTAAATCCATTTATTCTTGAAATAATTTGTGCTGCATCTTTTCCTAAACCATTTAATATAACTCTAAGTGGTTCTTTTCTAACTTTATTAGCAGATCTTGCTATTCCTATAGCACCTTCTGCTGCTGCAAAAGATTCGTGTCCAGCAAGAAAAGCAAAACACTTTGTATCTTCTCTAAGAAGCATAGCTGCTAAGTTTCCATGTCCTTTACCAACTTTTCTATCATCAGCAACACTACCTGGAATACAAAAAGCTTGTAAACCTTCACCTATTGCTTGAGCAGCATAACTTGCTAATTTAATATCTTTTTTAATTGCAATGGCTGCTCCTACAGTGTAAGCCCAGCAAGCATTTTCAAAACATATTGGCTGGATTCCTCTAACAATTTCAGCTACATTTATACCTTTATCATCACATATTTTTTTAGCATCTTCGATAGATTCAATTCCATAATTTTCTAAAACAGCATTTATCTGATCTATTCTTCTTTCATAACCTTCAAATAAACTCATATATTTTCACCTTCCTATCATAATTTTTATTCTTTACGAGGATCAATTTTCTTTACTGCCTCATCAAATCTACCATAAGTTCCTGTAGCCTTTTCTATTGCGTCTTTTGGATCCATACCTTGTTTAATAAATTCCATCATTTTTCCCATATGTACAAATTTGTATCCTATAATTTCATCTTTATCACTAAGTCCAATTTCTAGAACATATCCTTCTGCAAGTTCCAAATATCTTGGACCTTTTTCTTTAGTTGAATACATTGTTCCAACTTGACTACGAAGTCCTTTTCCTAAATCTTCAAGTCCTGCTCCTATAGGAAGTCCACCTTCAGAAAAAGCTGTTTGAGTTCTTCCATAAACAATTTGTAAAAATAGTTCTCTCATTGCAGTATTGATAGCATCACAAACCAAGTCAGTATTTAGTGCTTCTAATATAGTTTTTCCTGTAAGAATTTCAGCTGCCATAGCTGCTGAATGAGTCATTCCAGAACATCCAATAGTCTCAACTAAAGCTTCTTCTATAACTCCATCTTTAACATTTAATGTTAATTTACATGCACCTTGTTGTGGAGCACACCAACCAATACCATGAGTTAAACCAGAAATATCTTTTATTTCTTTAGCTTTTACCCATTTTCCCTCTTC
>CANQBB010000080.1 GCA_947588905.1 uncultured Clostridia bacterium | reverse complement strand
CATAGTCAATCAGATAGTTTGTATTTATGAGAGGCTCGGTATCGCCGGGGAGAGTATAGTATTCCGTGTTTACAATTTCCTTAAAGTACGGCATTGTAAGCGCGTATTTTGTAATTTTATACATATCCTCGGCGGTAGTGTAATGGTCCTGCTCCGACAGGCCGTGAGCATCGTTGAAATGGGTGCTTTTACAATCAAGCTCCAGAGCCTTTTCATTCATCATATCAATGAAGTTATTAACATCACCGCCACCTGCGTAATATGCAAGTATTTGGGCTGCGTCGCATCCTGACGGAATCATCATACCGTACAGTATGTCGAGAACGGAAAAGCTTTCGCCAATATGGTTCTTAAATCCTGCGACGGACGCGTCCTTGTCGAGAATATCGTCAATGGGCTTTTGCTCAATAGTAATTTTTGTATTTACAAGGTCATCTACTGTTTCTGCGACAACAATATATGTCATTATCTTGGTTGTAGAAGCCATTAACATTTTTTTGTCGGCATTTTTAGAGTATAGGACCTCATCAGTATCCGAGTTCACAAGCAGAACAGCCTCTGTATTAAGTTCAAAATCAGGCGTTTCAGACGCAAATGCGCATAACTGCGTTGATACAACTAAAATTACCGCAATAAATACCGAAATTATTTTTTTCAAAATATTCAGCTCCTGCTGTAAAAAATTATAGGTTATAAAAATTTTATACTTATTAACCTTGTTAGCTGTTTTTTTTAATATGACCGTATTTTTATTATATTTCATATTTTATAAAAGTCAATAAACATAAAGAAGTATTCTATTCTTTAGATGTGAAAAAATCGGTGTTTATCAGCCTGTTTCAAAATTATATTCTGTATAACATCTGTTTTTATCCTACAGATGAACTGTATGCAAACAGTTGAGCAAGTCGAAAAAGTTCCTAAAAAGCAGTAAAATAATATTAAGTGAAAGAATACATAAGCGAGAAAAAATAATAGTTGACAATTTTCTTAAAAATTATACAAAAGGGTTAGTGGAATTTGATGGCACAAAATGATTGTCTTACACATGCAATGAAAGAAGCGCTGTTTTATTATGACGGAGTAACACCAAAAGAATATGAAACGGAAAACAGGTATTTATAAACACATTGGTCGCAGAAGTGGCAGGACTTGAAGCCGGACATCAAAGAAAACGTCCGAAGGACGATTTTTAGTGAGGAACGTTTATTATAAATGCTTTAGCTTTGCTACACACCCCGACAGGCGAGGTGCTAAGTTTTATAAAATATTAGGTATGTTACCTCGACAGGAACAAGAATGCAGTATTTAAGTTAAGTTAATTAATCTCGCATAAGTACAGAAAGCATATATTTTCTAAAAAGGTGATACAAAAGTCTACAAAAATCCCGACAGATATAACTGTCGGGACTTTCACTTGTCAAATATAAATCTCACGGAAATTGTATACAATAAACTTACAGTATTCAAATATTTGATTTTATTATAATTAATTTGTCGTAGTTTATTTAACTTCCGCTTTCTTCTTCAAATATCTGCTTTTTCATTGTGCATCTTCCTTTCTATAATTGAACTATATCATAAATTAATATTAAGTTCAAGAGTTTTTAATTACTTTTTTGGTTTTTCTTCAATTCCCCAACTAATTTTAACTTTACTCTGAAATCTTGGCTTTTTTATAGTATATGAATATTTATCAAATATGTAATTGTTTTCTTCTTCACCATGTACAATTTTTTTTGAAATTATATTGTTTTTTAATCTTTTGTTAACTTCACATCTAGGCATTTCGTCTAATTTTATTCCATTTTCGAAAGAAATAATATACTTTAATTTTTTTATAGAATGTTCTACGCACATTGATGATGATAAAATACTTTCATCATGAAATTTTTCGTCTCTTAGATATTTGTTATAATACCCATCATTGACAGGAAACATTCCTGGTATACTCATAACATATGTTACTTTATATATTCTATTTTTTTTAAGTTTGCTTTCATTTATAGAGAATTCCCATCGTAATTCTTTTGGGTTGTTTTTAGATTTATTATCTATTTTTTGTGGATCTTCTCTATCCCAATATCGCTCTTTAGCTTTGGTTATGATATTGTCATCAGAGCAAAACCAAAATCCATAATCCTGAAATCGTTTATCTATATCAGTAGATTTCATTTTTTTTAATTTTGGAAAATTTGAATTTGCTATTCCATCTTCAATATTCATTCTACGTAATATTTTATCAACTTTTTTAGGATTGCTTACTTTAATAGAAAATGAGTTAATTACGATTCCGTTTCCATTTCTATATACTGTTACATGTTTTTTATATTCTGCAAAATGATACCCGTGGTTAAAAAAACTTCTTTTATGCTAGTCCAATCAAATTTTATTAAATAAGGAATACAATTTATTATTTTTAAAATAATTTCTGACAATATTTACCACCTCTGTAAAAAATTATATGATAAATTTTAACAGAAATCAACACTAAAATATATTTTTCTACAAATCAACCACTCCTTTTCAATTACTATAATAAAATAAGGAGCAAATTGCCTAAAATCATGCAACATGCAATTATAAAAAAGATATAAATTTTTTAATATATAAAATATAAAATATAAAAAATTTTATAGTAAAATGTGTATACTTTTTAAAATACATTATTAAAATCAATTTGATGTATCATTTTTATTATGATAAAATTTAAATAATTAAATGCAGGTGTGATAAAATGAAAATTAGATGTATGCTGACAGATTCAAAAGGATATAAGCAGTTTAACTGTTTTGAAAATTCAATTTATACTCTTAAAATCAGCAAGAATTTTAAGTATTGGTACTATGATTTTTGCGATTTAATATATTTCTATAAAGGAACCGACATTGAAGTGATAACAGAGGTTCGGGAAAAGGACATTATACTTGCGAGAAAACTATACGGAAATCATAAATTTAACGAGAAAGCTTTAAGAGAATATGAAACGGATGTTATGGTTCACAGCACAACAAAGGATAATGTCCAAAGTATTCTTGCCGATAAAAAATTAAAATCGTGGAATTTGCTGAAAAAAGAAAAATCAAGCTGGGAGGATAAACCTATAGGCTCTTTACTCGGCGACATTGATGATTTTTCAAATTATGTTATGCTGTCAACTTTTTTCCAAAACAATGAGGTTGTAACCGCGTCAAAAGCTAACGGTGAGATAAATACAGATATAAATCAGACTTATGTTGCGGGCGCAAGGTTTTATTTAAACGCAAAAAAGCTTGCCCGCGACGGATTACTGCTTAGAGACGGCGCGCATATAAAGGTAAAGGATTTTATAGATTTAGAAAAATATTTAATATGGTATTCAACTCCGCAAATATTAGGCGTTGACGAGAATTTAACACCAAATCTGTTTTTCAGACTGTCA
>CANQBB010000079.1 GCA_947588905.1 uncultured Clostridia bacterium | reverse complement strand
CTCTTAAATATTAGCCCCAAAATTGTTAAAATTACAGATACAAAAATTAAAAGTATAAGCCCATTTCCTATTGCTTTATTTCCCTTCTCTTTTTCTTTAGCTCCTAATACTAAATTAAATAAAGCTGCTGCTCCATCTCCAATTAGTAAGGCAAAAGCAAGTGATATTACTGTAAATGGATAAACAATATTAGTTGCTGCATTACCATCAGCTCCAGCTTCACTCCATCCTATAAATATTTGATCAACAATATTGTATAGTGCCGCAACAATCATACTTATCACACATGGTATTGCAAATTGTTTAATCAATTTAGTAATTTTCCCATTTTCTAAATCTACATTTTCCATAATTATACCTCCTCAAATATTTTTGAGCACAAAAAATACGTAAGCCTTTATACAATTGGACTTACGCATATATGCAACTCATTGAAAATAATTGACTTAGTATATTTTTTCGCAACAGAATTTATTATAGCATAATTTTATTTTTTATGTAAGTAAAAATTTATCTTTTATTCAAAAAATTATTTATTATTTTCAATTTGTTTTAATTTATTGTATAAGATTTTTACTGATTCTATAGCTAAAGCATTATCAATATAATTTTCTTTTTCTCTTCTTTGACAATAACTTTCTAATTCACATATTGCATTACAAACATTTTCTTTAGTAACATGTTCATCACATACTTTTAGAGCTGTATTTAAATATCCCATTATCGCACAGGCAGTCATTGCCTTAAAATATGAGTTTTCTGGAAGTGTTGAATGTAAATATAGTTCTGTTGCAAAATTATCATCTATTTTTTTAGGATTAGTAAGAATTATCTTTTCTGCTACATATATTCCATTCTCACTAGTCGTTTTATATATTTTATCATCCTCTGGAATTACAACTTCACACAATGTATCCCCTCTAATCAACCATCTAAAAATATATTCATATGTAGAAACACAAAATCCGCCTATTTGGGTTCTATCCATTGTGTTAAAATCAATTTTTTTATTTGATTCAACCACTTCGTTAATTGGAAACTTTTTACCATCACTATATTCTTTTGTAGTTTGTATCACTCTATAATAATTTCCATTTTTATCAGCTTCACACTCAATAAATTTTCCTAACATATTTTATTTCTCCTTTTATAAATTTTATTATTCTGTAGAAATCATTTTTATATCTTGTGATGTTTCTAATGTTCCGGCCAATGTAATAGAATTAAATCCAAATTTATTTTTTATTCTATCTACTGCTTGGTCAAGCTTTTCATTATCTTTTAAATTATTATTAGAAAACAATGATATTTGTTCTTCTTTTTTATCTACTAAATTATCAACTTTCATTCCAATAAGTCTAATCGGACTTTCACTTTTATACATTTCTACTAAAATTTCTTTTGCTACTTTATATATTTCTTTTGTACTTGATGTACTACATAAAAGTTTTTTCTGATGTGAAAAGTTTTTAAATTGATTCGTTCTTAATTGTACATTAACTGTATTAGCTAATAAATTATATTCCCTTAATTTAAAAGCTATATGCTCTGTTAATGTTAATAAAATAGGTTCTAGTTTATCAATTTTAGTTACATCTTCTGGTAGTGTTATTGAATGACCTATACTTTTAGGCAATTCTTTTATATATCTAATCTCTGAATTATCAATTCCGTTCGCATACTCCCAAATTAAACTACCATGTTTTCCAAATCTTTTAGTAATCTCATTTTTATCATACCTAGCTAAATCTCCAATTGTTTTTATTCCTATAATATTTAATTTAGGTACAGTCTTTTTGCCAAGCATAAAAAGTTCTGATATAGGTAGTCCCCACATTTTTGACTCTATTTCGTTTTCAAATAATGTATGCACCATATCTGGTTTCTTAAAGTCAGATGCCATTTTTGCTAACAGTTTATTATGTGCAACTCCAACATTTACCGTGAATCCCAATTCTTTTTTTGCTCTCATATTTATTTCTTTTCCTATATCTAATAATTCACGATTTTTTAAGCGACCAGTCATATCAAGAAAACATTCATCAATAGAAAATCTTTCAATAATATCTGTATATTCATTTAATAAATTATATAATTTGTCAGAATATTCTCTATATTTTGAATGTTTTAATCCTCTATATACTTTAAGTCCTGGGCATTTACTTTTAGCACTATAAATAGTTTCTGCTGTAACAACACCATACTCTTTTGCTTTCATACTTTTGGCAATAACTATTCCTCGCCTGTTTTCTTCATCTCCACCAATAATACATGGCTCTGTTCTAATATCAACAGTACTACCATTTTTCAACATTTCAAGTGCTGTCCAACTTAAAAAAGCATTATTAACATCAACATGTAAAATTTGTCTTTCCATAAACTACCTCTAACAATAAAATTTCCTAAATTATATCAAACTAATCTGTTCATTTTTATTTGTTTTCCAACTTTTTTGATTAGCTTCTGTTATTTTATCGCCTTCTTCATTTCCACCAATTAAAAAAGGAGAATTAGGATTATGCTTTTTTATATTCTCTTTTACCAATCTAGAATTTGAATTTGCATAACAATACTTACAAAGGTGCATACAAGTATTATACATACCTATATCATTTCCTAATAAACAAGCACAACCTTCTCTTTTACTATGACTTTTAGGTACATTTAATTTATCGTTTATTGCTTTTTCAATTATTTCTTTACTCATGCAACCAGTTATATCTAATCCATAATCTTTTAAAAATTCTTTTTCACAACAAGAATGTATTGTAATATTGTTTTGCTTTCCTATTTTTGAAAATGCTTTTGCTATTTGTATTTGTTCTTCTTCTGTTGGTGGTCTTAAATCAGGTGCATTTCTTTTAACTTTTTCATACATATCTAAAAAACTAATAGTACAATCTTCTGTGTAACCTCTAAGCTCATTTAATAATTTTTCAAAACACTTAATATGCATATTTACATCAAACTTTTCATTTATAAATATTGGATCATAGCGAACTGCTACTGCATTTTTTCCAAGATGTTCAGATAACTTCTTAAAATCGTTTATTACTTGTTTTTTATCTGACACATTTGGCTCTATATCTTTTCCATAAGGTGTAATCGTTACAAACCAAAATTGTTTGTATTGGTCTAATTCTGACAAATGAGAAATTAACGGATGTGGATTTTTAGTACAAAATGCTAGACAGTCAACAACATTTGGATTTAAACTATATTTAGTTACTTGATTTTTATAATATGGATTTCTAACATACACATAGCCTTCTTTTATTCTATTTAATAGCCAACTAGAATAAAAAGCTGGTATATCCGTTCTCATTCCTGTATTTATTATCATTTCTATATTTCCTTTTTTCAAAAAACTTAATTATATATTTTTCAAACAAATTATATTAAAAAAACAAGCGATTGTAAATAACCACTTGCTTTAATAAATTGATATTTATCTCAAATTTTCTTTAAAGAATTTTTCTATTTTATCAAAAGGTATTATATCTTTATTATCATATAAATCTGTGTGAACAGCATTTGGAATAATCATAAGCTCTTTATTATCAGTATATTTGCTATTTGTAGTCATATCTTTATAAGCATCTTTACTAAAATAACAAGAATGAGCTTTTTCTCCGTGTATCATTAAAACACTTGAGCGAATCTCATTGCTATATTTTAATATTGGTTGATTGATAAATGACATACATCCAATTTTATTCCATCCACCATTTGAATTTAAACTTCTTGAATGATATGCTCTTCCTTTATAATATTCACTATAATCTTTAACATAAAATGGTACATCTTCTGGTACTGGAAGATGTACCATAAG
>CANQBB010000078.1 GCA_947588905.1 uncultured Clostridia bacterium | reverse complement strand
CACAAATTAAAATGTATGGTCAAGTTTCTTTTTGAGACTTGACCGTTTATTTTAATATCAAATTGACATAATTCAAAAAAGCTGATATAATATTTAGAAGAAAAATATGAGGAGTGAATAAGATGCTTAAAGCAATTTTGTGCGTCGTTTTAGTTTTAGTAATTGGACGGCTATTTAGTGGAGTGATTATATCCGGTTCGGTGATGCTCCTTCATGCACTTTTAACATTGCCGATTATACCGTTTTTACTTATCATTTTGGGAATATTTTTAATTTTAGGAATATTTAAAAGTTTTTTTTAAGGGGCTAAAAATCTATTATAGCCCCTTTTCATCGTTTTAATTTTCAAATAATTGACTTTTCTATATTTTTCTTATAAAATGAGTTGTGAGGTGAAATAAAATGGCAAAACCTATTGTTGCTTTAATAGGAAGACCCAATGTAGGCAAGTCTACATTTTTTAATTATATAATAGGCGAACGAAAATCTATAGTTGAAGATACACCTGGTGTTACCAGAGATCGTATATATGCTGACTCTGAATGGAGAGGAAGAAAATTCACTTTGATTGATACTGGCGGTATTGAACCTAAGTCAAATGATGAAATATTGGTTCAAATGAAACGTCAAGCTCAAATTGCTATGGAAACTGCTGATGTAATCATTTTTCTTACAGATATAAAGCAAGGTGTAACAGCAGCAGATTATGAAGTAGCTACAATGCTTAGAAAAACAGGAAAACCTATTGTTCTTGTTTGTAATAAGGCTGACAACATTGGAGAAACTTCAGATGATATTTATGAGTTTTATAATTTAGGATTAGGTGACCCTCTACCAGTTTCTTCTTTAAATAAGTTAGGTACTGGGGAAGTATTAGATGCAATATATGATAAATTTCCTGAAGATAATAATATTGATGAAGATGATGAATTTATTCATGTCGCAATAATTGGTAAACCTAATGCAGGAAAATCATCTTTAATAAATAAAATTCTTGGAGAAAATAGGTTAATAGTTTCAAATATTGCAGGAACTACCAGAGATGCAATAGATACTAAATTTGAGAATGAACATGGAAAATATGTTTTTATCGATACTGCTGGTATTAGAAGAAAAAGTAAAATTGAAGAAGAAATCGAAAAGTATAGTATCATTAGAGCAAAAACTGCAATAGATAATGCACATGTTTGTGTTCTTGTAATAGATGCTACTGAAGGAGTAACAGATCAAGATGCAAAAATCGCGGGTGAAGCTCATGAATCTGGTAAAGGAGTTATAATTTTAATAAATAAATGGGATATTGTAGAAAAGGAAACAGGAACTTTAGAAAATTATAAAAAAATGATCTATGAAAAACTTGCTTATTTGTCCTATGCTCCTATAATTTTTGTTTCTGCATTAACAGGACAGAGAATAGATAAATTATTTCCTTTAATAAATGAAGTTAATGAAAATAATGCTAAACGAGTTAGCACAAGTGTATTGAACGATGTTCTTCGTGAAGCTATAACAATGGTTCAACCGCCTAGTGACAAAGGTAGAAGACTTAAGATTTCTTATATAACACAAGTTTCTATTCGACCACCAACGTTTGTAGTTTTTTGTAATAGTGCAAAATTGTTTCACTTTTCTTATCAAAGGTATATAATAAATAATATAAGAAATAATTTTGGAGGTTTTTCTCGGAACTCCAGTAAGATTGATTATTAGAGAAAAGAAAAAAGAAGATTAGTTGTAACAAAGGAGGAATTATTATGATATGGCATGTCGTAGTTATCGCTATAATATCATACTTAATAGGTAGTATAAATCCAGCAATAATTTTATCTAAATTATTGAAGAAAGAAGACATAAGAACTCAAGGAAGCGGAAATGCAGGAACAACAAATACCTTACGTGTTCTTGGCAAAGGGCCTGCAGCTCTTGTTTTAATTATAGATGTGTTAAAGGCTGTTGTTGCTGTTCTTCTTGGAACATGGATAGGAACTCTTGGAACATCTGCTTATACACCAGAACAAATTTTGGCATTACATGATTATGCTTTAATGGCATCTGGTATAGCTGTTATACTTGGTCATAATTTTCCTATATATTATGGTTTCAAAGGTGGAAAAGGTGTTGCGACATCTTTAGGTGTTCTTCTAATTGTTGAATGGAAAATTGGTTTAATATGCTTAGTATTTGGCTTAATATTGATTCTTGCTTCAAGAATGGTTTCTCTTGGGTCAATAGCATGTGCAATTTTATATCCTGTATTAGTTTTTGTAATTGGTACAGCATTTAATAATAAGTGGTTATATTTAGCATTTGCAATTATTTTGGCATTATCTGTTTTAATTAGGCATAGAGCTAATATAAAAAGATTATTAAATGGAACTGAAAATAAACTTTGGAAAACGAAAAGCGAAAAGGCAAATTTAAAATAATGGAGGATTTTATGAACAAAAAAAATATAGCAATTATAGGTAGTGGTAGCTGGGGAATAGCCCTAGCTATCTTATTACATAAAAATAATCATAATGTGAAAATATGGTCATATAGTGATGAAGAAGCAAATTTGATAAATGATGAGCATAAGTGTAAGTTTTTACCTGAAATAACAATTCCAGAAGAAGTAAAATGTTATACTTCTTTAGAAGATGTTATGAAAGATTCAGAAATTATTTTAATTGTTACACCGTCTTTTGCTATTAGGCAAACTTTGAATAATTTAAAGCCATTAGCAAATGCATCTCAAACATTTGTATTATGCTCAAAAGGTATGGAAGCAGATACTCAAAAGGTATATACTGAAGTTATTAAAGAAGTAGTTCCTATAGTAAAGGTTGCTGCATTATCTGGACCAAGTCATGCAGAAGAAGTAAGTCAATTTATTCCAACAGCAGTTGTTATTTCATCAGAAAATAATGATGTTATGATGGAACTACAAGAAACTTTTATGAACGAAAAATTTAGAGTATATACTAATGGAGATATGCTTGGTGTAGAAATGGGAGGCTCTTTAAAAAATATTATTGCTTTAGCTTGTGGTATTGCTATAGGATTAGGTTATGGGGATAATACAATTGCTGCTTTAATTACAAGAGGTCTTTTGGAAATATCTAGACTTGGAGTTGAGGCAGGAGCTAATGCACAAACATTTTATGGATTAACAGGTTTAGGAGACTTATTTGTTACTTGTTCTAGTAGACACAGTAGAAATAGACAATGTGGAATTTTAATAGGGCAGGGATTTAATATAGAAGATGCAAAAGCAAAGGTTGGTATGGTTGTAGAGGGAATTAGTGCTGTAAATGGTGCTTATTTGCTAGCAAGAAAATATGATGTTGATACTCCTATTATAAATGAGATGTATGACATTATAAATAATGGAAAAACTGCTAAAGAAGCAACAGAAGCACTAATGACTAGAGGTAAAAAGAATGAAATGTAAATAATTTAAAATATTTGATATATAATAAAATAGCATAAGCAAATTAGTAAATTTCTAATATGTTATTAAAACCCCAGTAAGTGCTAGTTACTGGGGTTTCTGCTATTATGCATAATATTTAAAATACATAAGCTTAATTAGATCTTCAATATTTTCTTCTGAAACTTTTATGCTATTTAAATGTTCTATGGATATTAGAGCTTCAATTTTAAATTTTTCATTATTATCAATTAGAGTAGAGATGAGGTTAACACTTGCAAGTGGTTCTTTATATATGCATGACCACATGAATGCACCTTCTGCTACATCTACTTTTTCATCAAAATATCTACTCAAAAAATTATTTAACTCCGATGGTTTCTGTGATAGTAATGTAATTGTTACATCTCTCATAACCTCACCCCTTAATATAATTATACAGCTTTTTTACCAACTATCCTAGATGTAAATAATGGAAAAGAAGATTACTTTTTTGCTTGACATAAAGTTGTATATATCTTAAAATATTAAATAGAGTAAACCAGATAATCGCTGGTATATTTATATACGAGAGGAAAGTCCGGGCTCCATAGGGCAGGGTGCCAGCTAACGGCTGGTGGAGGCGACTCTAAGGAAAGTGCAACAGAAATATACCGCTCATATATATGAGTAAGGGTGGAAAGGCAGGGTA
>CANQBB010000077.1 GCA_947588905.1 uncultured Clostridia bacterium | reverse complement strand
ATATCTCTTTTAACTCTTATGATGATGGCGCTAAACGTGGCGATGTCGCTATCCTTATTTGGAATATGCTTCGTACTCCTATGTGGGAAATCACAGGAGAGACAGAAGGTGACGGTCTTCAATCTCAACCTAGAAATGAAATGTTAAATGTTAAATTTAAAGATTTCTCTTATGAAAAAGATGCTATATTTAAAGGATATGAAGTTGATGAACATAAAAAATCTAAAGAAATAACTACTATTGTTGAACTTAGTGGAATAGAAGATAAAGAAACAAATCAAAAATATGCTTATGCTAAAGATGATTTCTACAAATTCGTTCCTGGTGAAGAAGTTGAAGTTCTTGTTAACACTGAAGACGAGACTCTTCTAACTATGGTTCCAACTTCTAATAACAAAATGTCTGAAGGCGCTAAAGAAGATTTTGATGAAGCAAATAAAAATTCTACAATTCAAATAGCAAATGCAGACTATGACTATGCTTATGCTTTATTAGACGGTAAAAATATAGATGAATATACTGCTCTTCAAGCTATTAGTGTAGTTATTGATGAATTTGAAGATGAAGATGATAGTGTTACTATCAATGATGACGAATATGATGATGATGTAACAGAAAACTGGATTATCTTATCTGGTGAAAAGAGAATCTCTGTTAGAGATCTTGAAGTTGGTGACGTTTTAACTGCTGTATTTGTTTATCATAGAGGTGACGATATTATAGACGAACTTGATTGGACTGATGTTGAAGACGCTGATAATGTCTTCTTCGTTGTTGGAAGTGACACTGAAGAAGGTGACTTAGAAGAATTCGTTTGTCAAAAATATGTAGGACCTGATGATAGAGAATATGATAACTTCGATTATTGTACAATTTCTGTTGATGGAGAAGATTATACTCTAGATAGAAATGCTACTTATGTTGAAGATCCTGAAGCTAAAACTATTAAAAGAGTTAAATTTGTTAGACATGACGGCGATGCTAAAACTTGGAAATCTGATATGAAAGATGAAACTGTTACTTTAATATTAGATCCAATTTTTGGTAAAGTTGTTAGAGTTGAATTTGATGGTAAAATCAATGGTGGTGACAAAGATTCTTCTTATGGATTCTATGGAGTTACTACTTTACCAACTACTGGTTCAACTGCTAGAGATTTAAGTATTGAATTGATGGATACAACTGGTGATACAAAAGAATATGATTTTGATAGAAAAGTTGTTGGAGATTACAAAACTTTAGATGATGTTGATGGATCTTTTGCTTTCGTTAAATTTGACGAAGATGGTGAAATCGAAGATTTAGAAGTTATTGCTAGAGCTTCTGAAACAGAAGGTGAAGGTAACTTAGTTACTGAAGAAACTGAAATAACTTATGGTGACTTAGCTACTGAAACTTATACAGTTATTGATTTAACAAGCACTAAAGCTACTTATGACGATAATGAAGATGAATTAGCAAATTATCCTGTAGCTAAAAATGTAGTTGTTGCAATATTAACTTATGATGATGATACTGAAGAATATTCAGTTGAATTCGTTGATGAAGATATTGCTTTAGATACAGTTAAATCTTTAGATGGTGAAGCTGCAGTTGCTCTTGTTGATAATGATGCAAGAGTTGTTGTTCTATTTGACCAAGCTACTGATGTTTCTGATATGAAAGTTAGTGAAGTTGATCATAAATATAGAAACGACGATGATGTTGATAAGATTAAACTTACTGAAGAATCTAAAGCTTATGAAGTTGCTGATGGCAGATATTCACAAGCTAATGGTAAAGATGTTTTAGTTTATAAACTAAAAGAAGGTTCTAAGAAGACTACAATCAAATATATTGATGGTTTAACAAAAACAGATTTAACTGGTGATGGTTTAACTTATGTTGCTTATGTTGAAGACACTGGTATTGAAGGTGTTGATGGTGAAGATAATACTATTGACTTCACTGATGATAAGGAATATGGAGATAAATTATTCGTATTAGTTACTGTTTCTAAAGATGGAGAGCTTAAGAAATATACAACTGTAGCTTACGAAGATCTTGACTTAGTTGAAGGTGATAGAATTTTAGATAATCATGATACATCTGATGTAGTATTTATAGTTAGAGGTTTAGGTAAAGATAACTCTAAAGTTACTGCTCTTAAATCTGTAACAATTACTAATAAATCTGATTATGCAGCTAAAATTACATCTAAATCAACTGCAGTTAAAAATTTAGTAGTAGAAGTTTTAGATTATGAAGATAATGATGTTAGTGACACTGCATCAATAACATATACAACTAATGATGAAGATAACGAAATTGCTACTGTTGCTGAGGGTAAGATAACTCTAGTTGGTGGTAAAAATGGAACTGTTACTATAACAGCTACAGCTGGTGGTAAATCTGATTCTGTTACTTTAACTGTAGAGTATCCTGAACCTAATATTACAGCAAGTTATCCTGAAACTGCATCATCAAGTGATCTTCTTGAAAAAAATCTTAGTGATTTATGTGAAAATGTAAGTATATCTGCTGATAACAAAATAACTGGAAATCTAAAAAAAGTAGATAATTTTGAAGCTTTCTGGGGTGCAGGTTCTATGTCTGCTCACAATGATGGTGGATATGTAGTACTTAAATTTGATGAAGCTACTAAAGAAGGAAATACTGTTACTGTTACATTAACTCAAACAACAACTTTAGATGAAACTGGTATTCTTATACTTTATGTTGATTCTTCATCTAAAACTCAACCTCTTACTGTTACAATTACAGATGCTAATGGTATGACTAAAACAGTAGAGTATGATCTTAGTGGATTAACAATAGCAGGTGCTTAATTTTCGTAAAAAAGGCAGGAATAAATCCTGCCTTTTTTTATATATGAAATGAAACAGAGGGACGGAACAAACTTTCAATTTTAATAAAAAAGTGCAAAAAAGATGAACAGTTTAGTAAATTGATTGCAAGAAACAATTTTAATAATAAATATAATTACAACATACACATAATTTAAGAGTTTAGCATTCTTTTTACTGTATTATAACTAATTTTTAATACCTTTCCGATTTGATATATGCTTATTCCTTTTTCGATTAGAAGTTCTAAAATATATATCTTTTCGCGTTTATCGATAATTTTAAAGTTATCAATTTCATATTTACTTAATGTACTTTCAATAATTCGTTTTGCTTCTATAATATTTATTTTAGGTATATCAGATATATAATCTTGCCCTTCACCATTTTCGAGATGTAAAAATTTAAATAATTCTAAATAATCCTTTGAACTTCCAAAAAGTTTTTCCAAAACGTCTTCATCGATGATTCCACTTTTTGTAAAAAAGTCATTATAAGATGAATATTTATAATATTCTGGTTTAGATACTATTTGGGCTACAACAGGATTCATATGTATATAAGGTACACATGCATATAAATGTTTTTTGTTTGTTATTGCTTCGCTTAAAAATCTATCTCTAAAAACATATCCCACGCGAGAATTTTGTGCATTATAATACATTGCAAATCTTGTGTTTACATTTTTCATAAATGAAGACATTTGCATTATTTCATCACAATATAATAATAAATGTGCATGATTATCCATTATACAATATGTAAGAATTGTGATATTAAACTTTTGATTTTCGTCCATAAGTAAATCAAAATACTTCTTTTTTAAGTATTCTTCCTTAAAAATATTCTGTCTCTCGTATCCTTGAACAATAACATGATAATAAGAGCTACAGTTTATACTTCTAGCTTTTCTTGGCATATATACTCCTTAACTTAATTGGGAATTTAAATTAACGAACGTTAATTTATGAATGAATATTATCAATATATGATAACAATACTTATAATATACTAATTTTTAAACATTGTCAAATATAATTTAAAAATACTAGGAAAACGAGCCATTTTTCAAATTTTTTTGAATATTTTCTCAAAATTGAAAGCTTGCTCCGTCCCTCTGTTTCAAATTTTTTTGAACATTTTCTCAAAATTGAAAGTTTGCTCCGTCCCTCTGTTTCAAATTCAAGAATCGAGAAGATTATGTAACAGCAGTTGATTATGCAACATATGCAGAAGTATTAGAAGATCAAACATTCTTCCCAGTAGATGG
>CANQBB010000076.1 GCA_947588905.1 uncultured Clostridia bacterium | reverse complement strand
TTCAAATGAATTATTAAAAATATAAAAAAATAAAGTTACTTACAAAGTGCGGACATTTAATATTGCTATTTGTAATAGTTTTCTATTAAAACTATATTTGTTGTAAAAAAATATGAACTGTGATATACTAATAAACGATAAGATGGTCTAGGAGGAAAAAATGTTTATAGATTATGCTAAAATAATTATCGCTTCAGGTAAAGGTGGTAATGGTGCAATAACATTTAGAAGAGAAAAATATATTGCTAACGGTGGCCCCGATGGTGGCGATGGAGGAAGAGGAGGAAGCATTTTCTTCCAAGTTGACTTAGGTTTAAATACATTGATAGACTTTAAATATAAAAAGAAATATATAGCTAAAGATGGGCAAGCGGGAAGCGGAAATAGATGTAATGGTAAAAAAGGTGAAGATTTATATATAAAAGTTCCACAAGGCACTATCATTAGAGATGAAAAAACTGGAAAAGTAATTGCAGATTTATCTGAAAAAGATCAAGTTGAATGTATACTTAAGGGAGGCAAAGGAGGAAAAGGAAACGTACATTTTGCAACAGCAACAAGACAAGTTCCAAACTTTGCTGAAACAGGAGAGCCAGGAATTGAAAAAACTGTTATACTAGAACTTAAGTTAATAGCAGATGTTGGTTTGTTAGGATTTCCAAATGTAGGTAAATCAACTCTTCTTTCTAGAATGACAACTGCTACTCCTAAAATTGCAAATTATCATTTTACAACTATTGAGCCAAATTTGGGAGTTGTAAAATTAGATAACGGAGAAAGTTTTGTATTAGCAGACATTCCTGGACTTATAGAAGGTGCTAGTGAAGGAGTGGGATTAGGATTAAAATTTTTAAGGCATGTTGAAAGGACCAGAATTTTACTTCATGTAATTGACGTAGCAGGAACGGAAGACAGAGATCCTGTAAAAGATTTTGAAACAATAAATAACGAATTAAAAAATTACAGTGATAAACTATCTAATAAGTTACAAATAGTTGCGGCAAATAAAATTGATGTTTTACAAAATAATGATAATTTTACTAGACTTGAAAAAGCTGTAAAAGAAAAAGGTTATGAAATATATAAAATTTCTGCAGTTACTGGTGAAGGATTAAATGAATTATTTAATAGGATAGCAGAAATATTAAAGACAATTCCAAAAATTGAATTAGAGGAAGTTGATAAGACAGTTTATTATACATTAGAGGAAGAAGAAGGATGGACAGTAAGAAAAGAAGGTAATATTTTTATTGTTGAAGGTAAAGATGTTGAAAATATTATGAGAAAAATAAACTTTTCAGACTACGAATCTTTGGCATATTTCCATTTGATGTTAAAGAAAATAGGCGTAGATGGGGAACTAAAAAAACAAGGGATAAAAGAAGGCGATGTTGTAAAGATCTTTGACTGGGAATTTGAATATGAAGAGTAATTTTTTAAAATTATATTAAAACCGAAATACCTTAGAAGCACTAAAGAAAGGATAAAAAGTATAAATGGGAATAGAAACGATTTCGGCATATATAATTATGTTTATAGTAGCAATTATTATAATAAGTTTTATGATTAAAAACGCAAAAAGTTTTTCGGTAATTGCAATAAATTCTACACTTGGAGGGACTCTTTTTGCAATTCTCAAAATATTAGGAATGGAATTAGAAATTAGCATACTTAATATTTGTTTAATAGGATTACTCGGAATACCAGGAGTTTTTATAATACTAATTATGAAATTTATGCAGTGATAATGTTGCACATTTAATTCTTTATGATAAAATATATAGAGATGTACTAAAGATTAACGAAGGAGGAAATACAGTGACAGTTGGAATAGAAACCATATCTGCATACGCAATTGCTGGTTTTATTGCATTAGTAATAATAAATGTGATGTTAAGATCAGTAAGACGAATGTCTGTTATTTTAATAAATGTATTGCTAGGTGGAGCTCTGTTCATAATTTTAAATATACTTGGTATGGAATTAACAGTTAACGCATTAACTGTCGGAACTGTTGGATTACTTGGAGTGCCAGGGGTTATTCTTGTTGTCATTATGAAATTTATTTTAGGGGTGTGGTAATGAAGAAAGGCATTATTAAGACTTTTACTTTCATGTTTAGTGCAATGTTCTTAGCTAAGATTTTAGGACTTGTTAGAAATATAGTTTTTGCAAATTTTTATGGAACGGGGTTTGAAGCAACCGCGTTTTTTACTGCGTCTAGAATTCCGCTTCAACTTTTAGACATAACACTTGGAGCTGCTATTTCTTCAACTTTTATTCCTGTATTTAATGAGTTTATTCAAAAAGAAGGAAAGCAGAGAGCTATTACATTTGCTAACAATTTTTTAAATGTGATTATTGTAATTTCTCTTATTTTATCTATATTAGGAATTATATTTGCTGGTCCAATAGTTAATATAATTGCACCAGATTTAGATACACAGACAATGGAATTAACAATTTCTTTAAGCAAAATTTTATTTCCAGTTTTATTATTTACAGCAGTTGCTTATGTGTTTGTTGGATTTTTGCAATCAATGGATGAGTTTAATATTCCAGCCATAATTAGTGTTGTATCAAATGGAATTTTAATTTTATATTTATTGATTTTTAATAATAAATTTGGTGTTAAAGGTGCAGCTATTGCAATGCTTATTGGATGGGGAACTCAAATATTAGTTCAACTTCCTTCTGCTATAAAAAAAGGATTTAAATATAAAATAAAAATAGATTTTAAAGATGAAGGATTAAAAAAAGTAGTTAAGCTTGCATTACCAATTTTGATTAGTTCATGGGTTCAACCTATAAATAATATTATAAATTTGAGACTTGCATCAGGCTTAGAAGAAGGGCAAGCTGTATCAGCAATAGAATATGCTTATACTTTATATTTAATTGTTGTTGGAGTCTTTTCTTATACAATGTCAAATATTATTTTTCCTGAACTTTCAAAATTAAGTGCTGATAATAATAGAGATGAGTTTAAAAGTATAATTAAGAAAGCTATAAAAATATCTATATTTTTTATAATTCCAATGGCAGTTGGAATTGGAATGCTTAGTTCAAATATTATAAAAGTAATTTATGAAAGAGGAGAATTTACAGAACTTTCAACCATGCTTACTTCTAGAGCTTTAGTTTATTATTCTATTGGAATGATTGGTTATGGTTTAATGGAAGTTTTAAACAAAGCTTTTTATGCAATGCAAGATGCAAAAACTCCGATGATAACTAGTGGGATAGCAATTGTGTTAAATGTTGTATTTAGTATTTTATTTGTAAAATATATGGGATATGCAGGACTTCCTCTTGCTGCTTCTATAACTTCAATAGTAACAAGTGTTTTAATGTTGTTAATTATCAATAGTAAAGTTCGTGAAATTGTTGATAAAAGTACAATAAAAGAATTTGCAAAAGCTATTGTTTCAGCAGTAATAATGGGATTTACTGTATATGGAATAATGCTTCTAAAATTAGGAACAATTTTAGAAATAATTGTTTGTGTTTCATTGGGAGTTGTTGTATATATTTTATCAAGTATAATTTTAAAAGCCGAAATTACAAAAGACGGTTTGCAAATTATAAAAAAGATATTACACAAAGAATAGAAAAAAGAAAAATTTAATAAAATAAAGTGGGGCTGTAAAATATTTTACAGCCCTTAAGTTTTATTTAACGTTTTCACTAAAAGTATTTATTATCAATTTATCAAAAGGTGCTCTTTCGGCAAGTTCGCCACTCTCTTCAATAACATCTTGCAAACGATTAAAAGATTCTTCTGTCATATAAGGTGTGCTATTCCAAGCATCGATATCAATATATCTTTGAACAACTTTTTCAAGAATATTTATATCAGTATCAGGGAATGAAGGAAGAAGCACTTCTGCAATTTCACGAGCAGTATGAGTTTGCACCCAAACTTGACCTTCATATATTGCATCTACGAAATTTTGAATAAGTTCAGGATTATTTTCAATGAAACTTTTATTAGCAAAATATGCTGTATAAGGAATTTCGCCAGCTGCTTCACCAACAGATGCCAAAATATATCCCTGCCCTTCAAGTTCGAGCATGGTGGCAGTGGGTTCAAAAATGGTAACATAGTCACCAATACCACCAACAAAGGCACCAGTCATTGCATCAAAACTAATACTATTATCAAAGTTCATATCAGTAGCAGGATTAAGTCCATGTTGTTTAATCACATATTCAAGAGACATATAAGGAACTCCACCTTTACGAC
>CANQBB010000075.1 GCA_947588905.1 uncultured Clostridia bacterium | reverse complement strand
CTTTTTGGATTAGTGGGAACAATGATTGTAAACAATAAATTAGCATTTTTTTCTGATGCATTAGGTCACTCTGCTCTTACAGGAATAGCAATAGGGGCATTACTTGGAGTAACTAATCCAACTATTTCAATGGTTGTGTTTGGAATATTATTTGCACTTTTATTAAACAGAATAAAAGATTTAAAGATAACTTCTAGAGATACAATTATAAGTGTTTTTTCTTCTACTGCATTAGCTTTAGGCTTAGTGATATTATCTTATAATGGTAATTTTACGAAGTTTTCTAGCTACTTGATTGGAGATATTTTAAGCATTGTACCAGAAGAAATATATTTATTATTAGGAATTGCAGTTGTAATTTTAATATTTTGGTATTATCTTTTTAATAAATTATTTGCTATTAGTATAAATTCTTCACTTGCAAGAAGTAAAGGAATTCATATTAGGCTTATTGAAGATTTGTTTATAATAATTGTTGCAATACTTGTAATGATTTCAATTAGATGGGTTGGTATTTTAATAATAAATTCACTTCTTATTTTACCGGCCGCTTCTAGTAGAAACATATCAAAAAATGTGAGACAATATACTTTTTGGACAATTATATTTGCTATATTTTCAGGAATTAGTGGATTAGTCATATCTTTTTATGCTTTAACAGCTACTGGACCTACAATAGTACTTGTTTCTAGTATTATATTTTTCATTACTTATCTATTAAGAAAGCAATCAGAAGATTAAAAAAGCTTGAAAATATGATACCTATATGGTAAAATGTACTAGAATTTATAAAAACTACCAAATCCAAGAAGATTTTTAAGGAGGATAACTTTATGAAGGATTTGAAAGAACTTGAAAGAATAGCATCTTTTTTAAGTGGTAATATTGTTACAATATGGCATGATTATGATTATGATGAGATAACTGATGAAATTCAAAAAAGAGTTCCTAAAATTCGGTTTAATATAAAGGATGTTGATGTGATATCAGAGCATGTAACTTTTGATGATAAGGAAAAGAATATAGGAAATATGTATTATACTAGAGAATATGAAATTGATTATAAACATCAGACTTTTATCTTTGAAATTACTGCTGTTGAGCGAGATGGAGTTGTTTCTAAGTTCTATTTGGGAGTTTTGGTTTCTGATGGAGATGAATATGTTTCTGTTCTCAAAGAATCACTGTAATTAAAAGTTTAAATTTATCCCTAAATGTATTACAAATAGACATTTAGGGTATTTTTTTGTAATATTAAAATAAATTTTGAAATTATAATATATTTTTGTTAAAATATGATTATAGAAAATGGAGGAGAAAAATGAACAATTATTTAAATGGTTTAAATGTGACAATACAAAATTATTTTAAAATTTTATCAAAAGATTTTCCTGACTTTTTATTTGAATATATTGATACACCTGCTATGCAAAAGCAAGCTAAAATTAGTGTGAGCTGTGGAAAAATATATTCAAAATTGCATAATGAACGATTTTGGTATTCTAGTCTAGATCATAGCGTTGGAGTTGCTTTAATCATTTGGAATTTTACAAAAGATAAGAAGCAAACTTTGTCTGGATTATTTCATGATATTGCAACACCTGTATTTAAACATTCAATAGATTTTATGAACAAAGATTATGAAACTCAAGAATCAACAGAAGAATTGACAACAAAAATTATTAGTGAGTCAGAAGAAATTATGAACTTGTTAAAAAGAGATGGAATAAAAATAGAAGAAGTTTCAAATTATCATTTATATCCAATAGCAGATAATGATACTCCAAAACTTTCAAGTGATAGATTGGAATATACACTTTCTAGTGGATTAGGTGCAGAGAAAAAAATATGGAGTCTTAGTGATGTTGAAGAAATATACAGTAATATAGAAGTGCAAAAAAATGAAGATGGAATAGAAGAATTAGGATTTAAAGACAAAGAAATTGCAGAAAAATTTGTGCATACAATGAGTGAGTTATCAAAAGCATATAGAAATGAAAGAACTATTTTTACAATGCAATTTTTAGGAGATACAATTAAAAAACTACATGAAAATAATGTAATTAGTTTTGATGATTTATATAATTTATCAGAAAAAGAAGTAATTAAAAAAATAGAAAGTTGCAATATTGATAATATTTCTCATAATTTTAAAATGTGGGAAAATGCAACACAAATAAAAACAAGTGAAGTAATGCCTTCTGAAAAATACTATGTTAATATTGAAAAAGTTAAAAATAGATATATAAATCCATTAGTAGATAATGATGGAACGTATGAAAGAATTTGTAATGTTTCTAAATGTGCAAGAGATGATATTGAAGGAACGAAAGCTTATAAAACTGACAAATATATATATTTAGATTTTTAATATTAAATAATATAGAAATGGAGGTATAGTTAGTTGAAAAGTATAGATATAAAAGTATTGATAGATGCAAAACAATTAGAAGAAAGAATAAAAGAATTAGAAAAACAAATTGAAGAGGATTATAAAGGGAAAGAAATAGTTTTGATTGGACTATTAAAAGGATCAATAATGTTTATGGCAGAATTAGCAAAAAATATAACAAATGATGTTCAATTAGATTTTATGGATGTATCTAGTTATGCAGGAACTGAAAGCACAGGAATAATAAAAATAAATAAAGATATCAGAGATTCTGTAGAGGGAAAAGATGTCATAATAGTTGAAGACATCATAGACACCGGAAGAACATTAACATATATATTAGAATATTTGAAACAAAAATCTCCTAATAGTATAAAAATAGCAACATTGTTATCTAAACCCTCAAGGAGAGTTGTAAAGCTAGATGCAGACTATACAGGATTTGAAATTGAAGATAAATTTGTAATAGGATATGGACTAGACTATGATGAAAAATATAGAAATTTACCATACATAGGATATTTGGAATAGAAATATATAAGTGTAAGCAAGCAATTAGTTGAAAATTGCTTGCTTTTATTTTAAGATAATAAAATATCAAATAATTGATAGGAAGTGTAAAAATGTTTAAACTACATTAAAGCATTAAAAAGAACAATTTTTTAATTACAAATTAAAAAGATATTTGATTCAATTCGTGTAATGTAAATATAAGAAAGCATAATTTTCAAACCTCATGTGTTTAACACATACTAATTTATATACAGTTTCAAAGTTCAAAGTCAAACTATTGACAAATGGAATGAAAATATATTATTTATAGTTATGGTAAGAGTGGCATTTATTTGACAAATTTACTTAATAAATGAATTTATAATAATAGAAATTGATAAGAAAATTCATGTATGATAAAATAAATAAGGAATATTAAAAAAGGAAGTGGATATTTGTTTATGAGAAGAGGAATGAATAATAAAATTACTCAAAGTGATGCTGAAAATGAAATAAAAGATCATTTAAATGATGATGTACAAAAAAAAACTATTGAAGATAGTATTATGGAACTTTATGAAGAAGGAAAAATTCCTATTGAATTTGTTGGAAGAGAAAAAAAGTTATTGATGAAAATTGCTGAATTAATCAGAAGTAAAGATGATCAATTAATCAAACTGTGTGCTATAATTGGAGGGAAAAGGCCTTCTGCGTATTCACGTGATTATGTAGAAGCTATATATTCCCCTAATAATGAATATGAAGCAACATATATATTGGAAAGTGAACAAAGAAAAATTTTGTTTGAACAAACAGTACCGATTCTTCAAGATATATTGGAAGAAAACGAAGAATTAAGAAAAGATGAGGAACTTGCATATACATATGCAGTTTGTGATTCTGTTGTTGACACTGATGGGCAGTTATCATATGATTTTGGATATTTCAATCTTTTTGATGAAAACTTTAAGCATAACAAAAAATTTCTGCTACAGGTACTACATACTGTTAGAGATGAGTATTATTTATGGGAATTAGCAGATGAGACACTCCAAACTGATAAGGATTTTGTGTTAGAAGTAAAACGGATTTGGTATAGAAAATGGAGTTTTAGTTAAAGTTGAGGATATAGATATACATGGAACGGTAGAAATCCCAGAAAGAGTGACGAGCATAGGAGATAGAGCTTTTGAACATTGCAGTAATTTAACAGAAATAACAATCCCAGAAAGAGTAACAAGTATAGGAAATAATGCTTTTAATGGTTGTGAAAGCTTAACAAAAATAATAATTCCCAAAGGAGTAACAAGCATAGGAGATGGTGCTTTTTTTGATTGTAGCAATTTAACAGAAATAACAATACCAGAAGGAGTAACGAGCATAGGAGTAGGTGCTTTTGGTAGTTGTTACAACTTAAGAGAAATAACAATCCCAGAAGGGGTAACGATTATAGGAGATGATGCTTTTAATGGTTGTAAAAGCTTAAAAGAAATAATAATACCAGAAGGAGTGACGAGCATAGGAGATAGAGCTTTTGGTGGTTGTTACAACTTAAGAGAAATAACAATCCCAGAAGGGGTAACGATTATAGGAGATGATGCTTTTAATGGTTGTAAAAGCTTAAAAGAAATAACAATCCCAGAAGGAGTAACGAGTATAGGAAATTGTGCTTTTTCTGGTTGTGAAAATTTAAAAAGCATAAAATTAGAAAGAGTTGAAAAATTACTAGAAGAGAAAAAGGCTGATGAAAAAATAAAGCAAGAAGTTAGAG
>CANQBB010000074.1 GCA_947588905.1 uncultured Clostridia bacterium | reverse complement strand
AATATATCATTTTTATTCATCCTCTCTATTCTTTATTTTACTAATAATGATTCTCCAGTCATTTCAACAGGTTTCTTTTCTCCCATTATATCTAACATAGTTGGTGCTAAATCTGCAAGTCTTCCACCTGATCTTAATGTAACGTCTTCAGGTAGTCCTGCAATAATTAGTGGAACTGGATTAGTTGTATGAGCAGTATGTGGATCACCAGTATTATAATCTATCATTTGCTCTGCATTTCCATGATCAGCTGTAATTAAAATAGTACCGTTTACTCTTCTAACTTCTTCAACAATTCTTCCTATACATTCATCAACTGTTTCAACAGCTTTTATAGCTGCTTCTAAAACACCTGTATGTCCAACCATATCACAGTTTGCAAAGTTAAGTATTATAACATCATACATAGATTTTCTAATTACATCTACAACTCTATCTGTTACTTCATATGCACTCATTTCTGGTTTTAAATCGTAAGTCGCAACCTTAGGGGAATTTATTAAAATTCTATTTTCATTTTCATATTCAACTTCATTACCACCATTAAAGAAAAATGTTACATGTGCATATTTTTCTGTTTCAGCAATTCTAAGTTGACTATATCCTAATTTACTAATATATTCTCCAAATGTATTTTCAATCTTAGTTGGCTTAAATGCTATTTCAACATTTGGAATAGTTTCATCATATTGAGTCATACAAACATAATTAACATATAAATATTTTTTTTCAAATCCATCGAAATTTTTATCTACAAATACTCTAGTAATTTCTCTTGCTCTATCAGGCCTAAAATTAAAGAAAATAACAGAATCATTTTGTTTTATTGTAGCAACTGGCTTATCATCTTTCATGATTACTGTTGGTTTAACAAACTCATCAAACTCATCTCTTTGATAAGCATTTTCAATAGCATCAATTGCACTATCTGCAGTAAGTCCTTCGCCTAAAGCTAAGGCTTTATATGCTAATTCTACTCTTTCCCATCTCTTATCTCTATCCATTGCATAATATCTACCCATTATAGAAGCAATTTTACCAACACCAATTTCTTTCATTTTTTCTTCAAGTTCACTAATGTATCCTTCTCCTGAAGAAGGTGGAGTATCTCTTCCATCTAAAAAGCAATGCACATATACTCTATCAAATTCTTGCCTTTTACAAAGTTCTAAAAGTGCATATAAATGAGTATTATGACTATGAACTCCTCCATCTGATAAAAGTCCATATAAATGCAAATCACTATTTTGTTTTTTACAATATTTAATAGCATCTATAAAAGCTTTATTTTCAAAGAAATCTCCATCACTTATAGATTTAGTAATTCTAGTAAGTTCTTGATAAACTATTCTTCCTGCACCAATATTAGTATGTCCAACTTCAGAATTACCCATTTGACCTTCAGGTAGTCCAACATCTAAACCGCTTGTTAATATTTGCGTATTTGGATATTGTTTAAACATTGCATCTAAGTTAGGAGTATTGGCCATTTTTATTGCATTTGCGTTTTCATTTTCATTTATACCAAAACCATCTAATATTGCAAGCATTACTAACTTCTTATCCATATTTACATCCCTTCTATATTTTAATAATTAACGATTTTACTAAACTCATCAGGGTCTAAACTTGCTTCCCCGACTAAGCCACCATCAATATCTGACATTTCAAATAATTCTTTAGCATTAGAAGACTTTACACTTCCACCATATTGAATAATTATTTCGTCTGCAACATCGCCATACATATTTCTAATTTCATCTCTTATCCATTTGCAAACTTCATTAGCATCATTACTTGAAGCAGTTTTTCCTGTTCCTATTGCCCATATTGGTTCATAAGCTATTATTATTTTATTTACTTCCTCCTTAGATATTCCTTCAAAAGCATTTTTTACTTGCATAGTAACAAAATCTTTTGTTATTCCAACTTCTCTTTGCTCTAAGGTTTCTCCAACGCAAACAATAGGATTTAATTCATGAGAAAGTGCTGACTTTAATTTCAAATTAACACTTTCATCTGTTTCATTATAATATTGCCTTCTTTCAGAATGTCCAATAATAACATATTGAACACCAATATCCTTTAACATTTGAGGAGATACTTCTCCAGTGTATGCTCCACTATCTTTATAATGCATATTTTGAACACCAATTTTAATATTAGTATTTTTAGCAAGTTCTAATGCAGTCATAACATCAATAAATGGAACACAAAGAATTACATCATGTGCTGTATCCTTCACAAGTTCTGGAAACTTACTCATAAATTCTTTAACATCATTTGGAGATTTATTCATCTTCCAATTTCCAGCAATAACTTTTCTTCTCATTTTTACCTCCTTCACTGATTTTCACATGCCATCAAACATGTCAAAATTAGTAGTTTGCGGAATTTTTTAGTTGGTGCGCATACAGAAGCGTATCGAGATACGCTGAGTACCAAACCAATTAAAAGTATTTCGCAAGATGCTGATTTTCACGTGCCATCAAACATGTCAAAATTAGTAGTTTGCGGAATTTTTTAGTTGGTGCGCGCACGGAAGCGTATCGAGATACGCTGAGTACCAAACCAATTAAAAATATTTCGCAAGATGCTGATTTTCACATGTTTGGAAATTTATTTATCTAATAAACAAGCTATACCTGGTAAAACTTTACCTTCTAAAAATTCAAGTGAAGCTCCACCACCAGTAGAAATGTGAGTCATTGTATCTGCAAATCCACCTTTTTCAATAGCAGCAGCACTGTCTCCTCCACCAATAATTGTTACCGCATCAAGTCCTCCAAGTATTTTAGCAACTTCATTTGTTCCAACAGCGAAATTATCAAATTCAAATACACCCATTGGTCCATTCCAAACAATGGTTTTTGCATCTTTTAATTCATGTGCGAAAAGTTTAATTGTTTCTGGTCCGATATCCATACCTTGATAATCTTCTGGAATTTCATCTGACTTTACAACTTTTTTCTCACTATCATTAGAAAATTCTTTTGCAACAACATTATCTATTGGTAATACAAGCTTTACTCCTTTATGAGATGCCTTTTCCATTAGTTCTTTAGCTAATTCAATTTTATCATCTTCACAAATAGAATTTCCTATTTCATATCCTTTTGCTTTGAAGAAAGTATAAGCCATTCCACCACCAATCAATAAAGTATCTACTTTATCTATCAAATTTTCTATAACTTTTATTTTATCCGAAACTTTTTTTCCACCAAGAATAGCAACAAAAGGACGACTTGGATTATCTAAAGCTTTACCCATTACATCAATTTCTTTTTGAATTAAATATCCGCAAACTGCTGGTAAATATTTAGATACACCTTCTGTTGATGCATGAGCTCTATGAGCAGTACCAAATGCATCATTTACATATATATCTGCTAATTGAGCTAGTTCTTTGCAAAAAGACATATCATTTGCTTCTTCTTCTTTATGGAATCTAACATTTTCAAGAAGCATTACATCTCCATCATTTAAATTACTAGCTAAAGTTTTTGCGCTTTCACCAATAACATCATCAGCAAGTTTAACTTTCTTTCCTAATAATTCAGTAAGTCTTTTTGCAACAGGTGCAAGAGAATACTTTTTATTAAATTCTCCTTTTGGTCTTCCCAAGTGAGAACATAAAATAACTTTTGCATTGTGATCAATTAAATATTTAATTGTTGGAAGTGCTGAAACAATTCTTCTATCATCAGTAATATTTAAATTTTCATCTTGAGGAACATTAAAATCACATCTAACAAGAACTCTCTTTCCATTAACATCAACATCTTCCACAGTTTTTTTGTTCAACATATAACAATCCTCCTCTATATACGGTTAAAAGAGTGGCGCATACTTACACCACTCTTTAAATATTATTTATTATCTACTGAATGCATATAAGCAGCTAAATCTAATAGCTTGTTTGAATAACCCCATTCATTATCATACCAAGCAACTAATTTAACAAAAGTATCTGTTAGAGCTATACCAGCTTTTTCATCAAATATTGATGTTCTAGAATCATGTATAAAATCTGATGAAACAAGAAGTTCATCTGTATATCCTAAGATTCCTTTTAATTCACCTTCTGATGCTTTTTTAATAGCAGCACAAATTTCTTCATATGTTGCAGGTTTTTCAAGATTAACTGTTAAATCAACAACTGAAGCATCTATTGTTGGGACTCTAAATGCCATACCTGTTAATTTTCCATTTAATTCTGGAATAACTTTTCCAACAGCTTTTGCAGCTCCTGTTGAAGAAGGTATAATATTATAGCTTGCAGCTCTTCCACCTCTCCAATCTTTTTTAGAAGCACCATCAACAGTTTTTTGAGTAGCAGTAATAGAGTGAACTGTTGTCATCAATCCTTCTTTAATACCAAAGTTATCATTTACTACTTTTGCAAGTGGTGCTAAACAGTTTGTTGTGCATGAAGCATTTGAAACAATATTCATATCACTTGTATAAGTAGTATTGTTTACTCCCATAACAAACATTGGAGCATCTTTTGATGGAGCACTAATTATAACTTTTTTAGCTCCTGCTTTTAGATGAGCCTCAGCGGCTTCTATTGTTGTAAATACACCTGAACATTCTAAAATATATTCAGCTCCAACTTCTCCCCAAGGAACATTTGAAGGTTCTTTTTCATTAAATACTTTTACTCTATGTCCATTAACAACTAATTCTCCATTTTCACTATAAGCTTCTCCATTAAATTGTCCATGTATTGTATCGTGTTTAATCATATAAACCATATAATCCACATCTATAAAAGGATCGTTTATTGCAACAACATCAATATCCTCCTTATCAAAAGATGCTGAAAATGCTAAACTTCCTATCCTTCCAAAACCATTTATACCAACTTTTACTGACATAATCAATTACCTCCTTAAAATAATTATTTCATATTTGATTTTATACTATTACATTGTCATTTGCAAGAAATTTTATACATAAGAATATAAAAATATTATTCACTTTTTATAAGTAATATTTTCAGTTCTAATATGAAAATTTTCTTTATTATGTAAAAAGGAGCTTCTCATAGCTCCTTTTTCAGTGATTAACTTAAAATACTATGTTACGAAATTTTAAGAGTAAATACAGCAAGCTCTGTTCCTTTACTTTGTTTATACCCATCTGAATCTAATTTTATAGCCACTTTTATTGTACG
>CANQBB010000073.1 GCA_947588905.1 uncultured Clostridia bacterium | reverse complement strand
TGGGAAGTTCTCTCCTATCAATGTTCCACTTTCAAATTTGAATGTTCCATTTTCTGATTCTACTGCATTCTTCTTTCCTTTTAAATATGGTTCATTCTCATTGTCTGTTCCTCCATTGGTTCCTAATGTTAATTCTCCTTCATTTTTTACTGCTGGTCCATTTGTATTCTCTAATGTTCCTGTCTTTCCATTTTTCTTCTCGCCATCTATTTTTAACTTTCCATTCTTTCCTACATGTACCTCTGCATCTTTTGTTACTTTTTTATCATTTAAATCTAGTGTTAAATTCTTGTCTCCTATGTCTACTCTTCCTTTATCTTCTACATCTTGTAATACTTCTATTCTATCTCCATTTACTGCATTATCTACTGCATCTTGTAATTTATTATAATATGTTGTTTGTCCATTTCTTTCTATACTATAATTTGCTCTTAATACTGTTATTGCTATCTCTACTATTACATCTTTATAGTTATTACTTCCTACATATGATATTTTTCCTGTTGTTTGTCCTTCGCTTATTCCTTTTATTGTTATATTATCTGTTCCTACTGTTATTGTTGCTATTCCTGTATTTACTTCTACTTTTCCAGATATATCCCCATTGTATTTGTATTTCATACTTATACTATTTCCAGCTACCAATGTTACTTTATATTTATATTTTGCTACTTCATTTTCTATTGTTGGTGTATTGCTTCCTTCTACTATTCCTTGTCCTTCACTATTACTTGGATTATCTGGTTTCGTTATATCATATGTTCCTGTTGCCTTTTTTATTTCATAGTCTCTCGTACTTCCTACTAATTCATAATTTTCTTTTCTTCTTTGTCCTCCTGTTACACTCGTTATTGTTACTATTGATGTATATTTTCCAGCATTTCTTTCTTTCGTTTGTGATATATTTAATATTTCTCCGTCTATTCCGCTACTTGCACTTGCCGTTGGTGCATGCAATGCACCATCATATACAAATGTTGATTGTCCTCCCCATGTTACATTTACACTCTTTGGATTTATTTTCCATGTTAGTTCCAAATCATCTGTTGATTCATTTGACCATTTATATAATTCTTTATCCCTTAAGCTTATTACTAAAGTATATTCTCCTGCATTTATTCCTGTACTTCCTGATACGATTTTCATAACATTTTCATCATATCCAGTCATATTCACGGTTTGTATTTTCCCATTATATGTATATGCTCCTGTTACTTTTGGTTCCTCTAAAGCTCCAACTATTTTTTTATGTGGTCCTACTAATGCAGGTTCACTCATCAATGTAGTCCTTATTCCGTTTTCATTTATTCCTATTACTTCACATTTATACCACTTATCTGTTTCTTGCACTTTTGTTGTTAATACTGATTGTGTTGTTTCTGTTGTCCAACCACTTCCTATCTTCGTATATGTTCCATTTTTACTGTCTGATACATACCATTGATATGTCAAATTTGCTCCATGTGTCTGTACATCTAAATTTGCTATATCTCCTATATTTCCTATATAATCAAATGGATGTCTAAATAATAATGGTTGTATTTGCCATGCAAAAATCCAAGGTCCTTCACCTTGTAAACTACCATATGTATTACTAAAAAAAACACTTGGTATCCTATTATGTGATGAAGGCTTACTATAATATACAGCTGCTTTAATTCTTTTTGTGGCTCCTCTCATAGTAGCATCTGTTGACGTATCATATACATATTCTATTGAGGATCCCTTATTAGTAGAAGCTCCTCCCATCATAGTTCCTACAAATTTTTTTCCTTTTATTACTCCAGTATTTCCACAATATCTAATTGTAACTGTTGAACTACCATTTGTTTTGTTATTTCCCGCATAATTTCCTGATGTTCCTACTATTCCACCCGTACCATAATCAAGAGCTGAAGGATGTGCTGTCTCAGTTGTAACATTACCTCTGTTTAAACAATAATATACATTTACCCATGAATTTTTTATATTTACATTACCTATTATTCCCCCTGCATTCATTCTATTATTATAAACAGGTCCCTCATTTATGCTATATTCTAAGTTTCCACATTTAAGGTCTCCAATTATTCCTCCTGTATCAATAGCAACTTTACCACTAGCTCCTAGACACCATATATATCCTCTGTTTCGACAATTTGTAATAGGTCCACTATTACTATATCCAATAATTCCTCCTACATTTCCATTATCATTATTACCAGAAATTATACCATCATTTGTGCAATATTTTGCCGATGTTGCTTCTGCTCCCCCAGCAATACCTCCAACACAATTATATTTTTTACTTGCTTTCAATTGTACAGTACTTATATTTTTTAAATTATACAAATTTAATCCTGAATTACTTGTATCAATTTTTCCTACTATTCCTCCAACTAAATATAATCCATTAACATGAAGTTGGCTATCTGGATTCTTATCAGAATCATTACTACAAGACTTTATACTACTGTTTACACTTGCATATCCGACTAAACCTCCAACATTAGTATTTCCATCAATATTTACATTTTTATTACTACACTGTTCAATAATTGAATTAGTAAGCAAAACACCCACAATAGCCCCAATATTATTTCTTCCTACAATTGTTCCATCTTTTATTTTTATGTTTTTTAAGGTTGCATTATCTACCCATCCAAATAATCCAGCATTATCTAGCCATGCATTATTTATGTTTATATTAGATATTACATATCCATTTCCATCAAATGTTCCTTTAAATGGATATGTTGCATTTCCTATTGGTGTATGATTATTACTTGTTCCACTTAATGTTATATCACTTAACAAATATACTGTTTTTCCTGCAAATGTTGTTCCAGAATTTACTTTTGTGGCAAATTCTTTTAATTCATATTCATTTCTTATTACATATATATCTGCTGATGAATTAAAATTTGTTAAACTTGATACTAAACCAGCAGTATAATAGATGTACACTTTTTTTCTGATACTATCTCCACTTTCATCTTCTAACTTTATTACCTTTTCTCCATCTGTTAATATCCACTTATCTTCTTCTGTTGGTGCTTCTGGATTTTCACTTATGCAAAAGCTTCCTATTTGTATATCACCAGAAAAAATTATTTCATTTGTATCCCTATTTATTTCATAATTTTCTTCTGGCAATCTACTATATAAAGCCATATTTTCTCCAGATGTCAATTCATCATTTGTATGTACTTCGTTCTTTTTAATACTTTGATACACAAAAATTACTGTAAACAATAATATAATTACAACCATTAAAATTAGTGCATATCTTATCCAATTATTTTTCATACAAATTTATCCCCCTCATACTTTTGTAAAAATTATATCAAATCAATTATTTTAGTGTCAATCTATTTACGACATTTTGTGTCATACAATATTTTTTCCTTATATGAAATAATTATTATGGTGGTAATATATGATAAAAGAATATAGGAAAAAATTAGGGATAACTCAAGAACAATTAGCCGAAAAATTAGATTTAAGCTGGAGACAAATTCAAAGAATAGAAAAAAATGAATATGAAACAAAAATATCAACATTGATTAGAATAATTAAAACTTTAAATATACCAGATAAAGAAATAATCAAATATTTAAAAAGAAATAATTTTAGGCGGTCATTGACCGCCTATTTTTTTATTCCTCACTATTCTCATCATCTTCCAACATATTATTTTCCTCACTATCATCTTCATTTTCTTTTGTTACTTCTTTTTTACATTTACACTCATCATCATCTTCATAAAACTCATACGTATATGTTCTATCTCCACCCCATATATCTGCTATTTTATCAAATAAATCTGGAATATAATCTATCAATTTATCTATTGCACTACAATGATTTACTGGTAATATTTTAGCTGAATTTTCTGTAACAACTAAAAATCCCATTGGCTGTATATTTACTCCTGCTCCACTACCTCCTCCAAAAGGTAAATTGTACTTAGTTTCTTCATCTAACCCTTGCTTTTTTATTTGCTCTAAAGTGCCAGTGCTAAATTCGCTTCCACCAGCAGCAAATCCAAAACATACTTTTGAAACTGGAATAATTGCCGTTCCATTTTCTAATTCAATAGTCTCTCCTATTACAGTATTAACATCTATCATGTCTTTTAAATTTTCCATTGTAGTATTCATAAGACCTTCTATTGGATGTTCATTCATTATTTTTAACCTCCTTTTTATTTAATTTGTGCAAAAAGCTATCAATTATACTAAAAATAATATCTATTATTCTAAAAGAAATTTCAGTTTCAATATTTAAATTAAATTTTAAATCTAAATAAATAGGAACAACTTTATATTTAAAATTGTTAAAATTTATATCTAATAAGTGAAGTGGAATTGCTGTAATACTCGATGCAATAGCCGTTGCCATTGCAGTTATAAATGGCTCTATTATTCCAACTTCTTCATATATATATAATTTTTCATATTTACCATATTTTAAAATATCAAATAAAATTATTTTTGATATTTTCTTTTTAATGTTCTTAGTTTTAAAAATTTTTTTTGAATTTATTCTTTTTTTATTTTTTAATACAAATTTTCCATTTCTTTCAAACTTAAAAAATAAAAATTTAAATTTTATTTTAGTTTGAGTTCCTAAAATATCTAAATAAATACATATTTTAAGCTTTATAAATAAACTTAGTAGCAATATAAATAAAAACAAATAAAAAATAATCATAGTAATATTTTTCCAAATATCACTATGATTATACATTGTTAACTAATTGTAACTTGTCTATCTCTATTACGTTTTAATTTTGTTACATTTATATCTCCAAATAAAGTATCTTGAGTAACTTGAATTCTATTTAATTTAGAAAGTTCTAATAAACTTAAAAATGCTGTAACAACTTCTGCTTTAGGTCGTTTACCAATATTAAAAATTTTATTAAAAATAAATTTTGGCTTTTTAAATAATACACTAAGTATTTCTCTAATTTTACTCTTTATTGTATATTTTTCACTTGTAGCAATTCTATTGATGTTTTCTGCATTAACATTTTTCTTTTCTATTTCTTTTCTAACAAGAGAAGCATATAAGTCTGGTATTAAAGAAGAATCAAATGTTGTGTCTAATTTGTTTTTTGGTAATTTAATTTTATCTGGTAATTTACAAACTCTTCTACCATGGTCTTTTAAATCTGATTTTAAAGTTGATGTTATTTCTTTATATCTTTTATACTCAACTAATAATTTAACTAAATCAAATTCTTCTTCCTCACTATCCTCTTCTTCTTTTGGAAGTAAATGTTTTGATTTCAAATATATTAACCTTGAAGCCATAACTATAAATTCACTTGTAACTTCTAAATTCATTTGATGCATATAAGCAATATATTCTAAGTATTGGTCTGTTATATCATTTATTCTAATATCAAATATATCCATTTTGTTTTTATCAATAAGATGACAAAGTAAATCTAATGGTCCTTCAAAGTTATCCATTTTAATTGTATATTGTTCCATTTTTTTGTATTCCTCTATTCTACATCTCTTTAATTATTTTCATCACTAAAGAAATAAATTTCTCTTCAATCATATTAGCTGCTTCAA
This sequence comes from uncultured Clostridia bacterium, assembly GCA_947588905.1. Classification (GTDB taxonomy): domain Bacteria; phylum Bacillota; class Clostridia; order TANB77; family UBA1234; genus UBA1234. Next base: position 103 of record CANQBB010000073.1, on the reverse strand, counting down.
TAACTTCTTCATGATTTGTTTCTGTATTTTCAAAGCATAAGTTTGTAATACATGATATTCCTAAAACTTCTATTCCAGAATGAACTGCACTTATAACTTCTGG
>CANQBB010000072.1 GCA_947588905.1 uncultured Clostridia bacterium | reverse complement strand
CTTTTATTTTGTGCAATGATAAATCTAATTTTAAAAGAGCTGCTAAAACTTGCAGCTCTTATCCTTCCAATTTATTTCTATACTTACCTTTATATTAAAAATTTGCCTTGTAATAATTTTTTTTTCAAAAACTCGTAAAAAATCATGTATTTGTTTAAAATCTTTTAGTAATATTTCAAATTTTAATATATCTGTATTATCATTGTAAACTTTTTGTAAAAAACTATCATTATTCATCTTGACTCCTATCTTTATTTATTTTTGCTACTGTATTTACTATTTTCTCATGGACTTTATCAAAAATATCTAAAAAAGTTAAATAATCTCCAACTTTACAATCATCTTGAAAATTTTCATAATCTTCCTCTACTGATGATATTAAATTATATAAAAAATCTCTAAGTAATAATAATTCATCTAATGTAATTTCTAAATCTACAATTTTATCCATATTAACTCAATCCTTTCATCTTAAAAAATAATATAAATAACACTAGCCATATTACTAATGTTTCATTTGGATCTTCTTCTCCAACATAAATTAAAACATCTAATATAAAAAATAATATTATAATTACTATTCGTAAAATCTTCATATACTTTTAAACCTTATCAAATTTCGAACGAGGTTCGCCATATTTCGATTTTTTATCAAAAAACGTATAACTACTTTCTAAATGATAAAAAAGTCGTTTTTGACTTGAATATAATCTTGATAATTGTTCTAAAATATAATTTAAGAAATAAAAGAATGCTAATTCAAAAAGTATAATAAATGTAAATATAAGTGAAATACTTGAATCTATAAGATTTTTTATATCATCTTTTTCATAAAATTCTTTATAAACTAGAAAATTACAAAATAAAACATAACATACAAAAATAAATATAATTAAAAAACATAAATTACTTAATAAATTTGATTTTTTTAACCTCATAAAAAATTATTTCCTTTCTAAATTGTATTGCTTATATGTACACTTTCCCATAAATTCAGTATCATATTCAGCCTCATAAGTAGGAAAAGATGTACTTAATATCGTATCTAATTTTACATACTCATTAGATTCTTTAAGTTTTGAATCTAATAATATTATTTCTTCAGGCTCAATTAAATTTTTACTCCTTAAATATGCATTTTCTCCCATGAGCCTATCATCTTCATTATCTTTAGTCATATACTTAATTAGATAAGCTCCTACATTATCAACATGCTTTATATTCTCTAAATAAATAAATCCTTGACCCCATATTCTCTCTAAATCTTCATTAGATATAAAGGGAATATTAAATAATACATGATAATGTACTGCTCTTCTATCAGATTTATCTTGAAACTCTATTACTGCTAAATATTTTAACTCTTTTACATTAAACCTATCTAATAAATTCTTACTTTTTAAAAAACGTTTTAATCTCTTAATAAAATTCTTAAATACTAAATTACACTCCTGCACATTCCTAATATCATGACTAACTTTCTTATCATCAAAAGTCAAAGTTACAAATAAACTCTTATTATTAAAATTGGAACATGCTAATCGCCTTATCATATTAGAACGTACAACATTATGATTACTATAATTCTCTAAAATTTTTTCACTTACCTCTTTTTTTAATTCTTCTTCATTTTCTTTTTTATCTTCCTTTGTTTTTCCTCCATAACCACACACAAATTTTTCATACGTATAAACCTCAAGAATATGACCTGTGATTACATACTTTTTTATACTCATTTATGTAACCCCCTATAAGTCATTTTTTATAAATATTTTTGCGGCCTTAATTTCAACTATAATCAAGTAAATATATGTAGGAATTTTTCAATTTTTTTAAGTTCAAAATCTCAAAACCCTTATTACTCAATCGTTTTAAAATTTACTGGAAATTCCTGTAAAAATTGTGAACGTTTTGTGAATTAGCAATCTTATGTATACTAAAATAGGTTTACATATTTATATTTTTAACTGTATATTTTCTTCTTCTTTTTTATTTTCTTTTTCTATTATTTTTAATCTTTCTTCTAATAAATTTTTTAAATATTTTATATATCTTTTTCTCATTACTATTAAACCTATTTCAGTTTTTAAAAATCTATAATCACTCTTCCAGTATTTATCATTTAATTTCTCTTCATAAATTTTATATCTTCCTTGTTCCTCTCTTTCAATTCGTATTAGTTCAGATAATATCCTTGTTATATATGTTTTTTCAATATCCATCTCATCACTCCTTAGCAATAAGCCAATTCGCACGCACACCGTGCGTCGCTCACGGCTTATTGCTCAAATTTTATCTTACGAACAATAAACCATATTAAATCCCATGCACTTTTAAATACTTCTAATGAAATCATAACAGATATTAACGTCTTAGCTACTGGACCTAATAAAAAACTAAATAAATCTACTCCTTTAGACAATATATCAAAAAATTTTGTAGCATATTCAGCTACTATATCTGGAATCTGTGTAAAAGGTAATAAATTAAATATAAAATTTAAAACAAAATTTATAAGCCAAGCTGCTACACTAAATAATCCTAATAAAATCATGCCTATACCTCCTATCTAAACCTATAATGTCTTTTATTTCCTTTTGAATATACATATTTTTGCATTTTGCCACCTGCATGAAATGCTCCTACTCCAAATTCTTCATTCTCACTTATTTCAACTGTTCCAGTTCCATTTATTATATGCTCCCATAAACTCCACAAATATTGACAAAACAAAAATATACTTACTCCAGATATTATTACTATATATCCTATATAAAATTCTTTAAATACTTCATGCTCATTTACAAATTGAGTTAAATTAAACTGTGTACCTTCCCATATTACTTTATCTGTATTTGGAAACTTTATCTCTTTAAAATCAAATATTAAATCTTTAGGAGTATCATTATTTAATAAGCCAAGTAACGAAAGCCAAAATTGCTTAGAATAAAGCAATATACCTCCAGTTTTATTAACATCATCATATGTCTTTGTAATCCATTCTCCAAATTGATCTGTTGTTGGTATTATTAAACCTATTATTGAATCATATATCTTTTTTAATAAATCTAAAAAGAAATCCTTTATACCACCAAGCAAACCTCCAGTACGATTTCCATTTTCATCTTCTGTTCCTAATATTGTATCTCTTATATTATCGTTTACACTATCTATATAACCACCTATATTGATGCCTACATCTCCAGACCTATCTCCAGATATATCTGGATTAACTGGATATGTTACATCAACATACTTTGATAAATTTTTAACAATTATTTTATTAGAACTCCAATCATTTAAACTAAAAAATTCAGATGTTGCCCAATCCTGCACTCCTTCAAAACTTACTTCACTTTCTTTTTGATTAAACCAATAAATCAATCTATATATATATCCTTTTTCCATTTTTGAAACTAAAGATTCATAAGAATATATATCCCCTCCAAAATAATCTCTATCTACTAAAGTAATTTCACTTCCTAAATGACTTTCAGAAAAATTATAAGTACATTGAACTGCTTCATCTGGAGATAATTTCTGTAAATATACATACGTTTTTCTATATTCTTTACTTTCATCTAATTCAAAATTTGTTACAAGAGATATACTTTTAGTTGCATTATTAGAAATAAATTCAGCTTTAGGCTGAAGAAAACCACCATCAACAGGAAAATATTGTATAACACCATTAAATAAATTTTTTATACCTAAATAATAATTATTAAAACTAGTTAAATTTTGATAATCAGACATACCGGGTAATCGAACATTAGCATAAAATGTCTGCCCAAAACTATAATAAAATGGATTATCAAAAATTTGCTCTAAACTATCTACATTAAAATCAATATAATCATCTCTAAAGCTATAATAAAAACTATAAGATGAACTACTAGAAGTTGCACTAGTATTTTTTAAAACATTATCACTCTCATCATATTTAAAACCAAATTCAGATAATGTTGAAAAAATTTGAAAAGATTGATATTTTTGATTACCTTTTGTATTATTAGTCACATAAAATTTAATTGGTTTATCATTATCAAAAACATAAAATTTAAAATATAAACCTACAGACATAGGATTTCTTTTATCATTATAGTAATAAGGAAATACTGCAATATGTTCCCAATCTTTAAAAGTGTTTAAATATTTATTACTTTCAGTAAAAAAAAATGAGTTAAAATTATATGCAAAAGTTTTATAATCAATGCTATTTAATAATCTATAATATTCTCCAGAATTATTATCTATATAATCTGAATTATAAGTAATAAAAAAATATTCAGAATTTTTAAAATTATCCAAAATATGTTTTGCCATGTCATAACTCATATATCTATCATATATACTTACATTTTCATCTATACTCGCAGCAAAACAAGTTGATAACATCATTGTTAAAATAAACATAGTTATAAATATTATTTTCTTCATGTTATCAACCTCCTCGTCTTAATCTTTTTCTTACCTCTTTTAAACATTCTATTTTATTTTTATACTCAGTATCAGTAAGATAAAATTTACACTTATTACAATCAATATCTCCAGATAATACACTACATTTATTTGGATACTTATTCGAATATCCAAAACATGTTATTTTCATAATATCACCCCTTTATCATTGATAATAAAACGGCAACAATTAAAAATATTAAAAGACATGCACTAAATACATTTGTAGTATGTATTTCTTCTTTTATATCATCTAATTTTTCATTTGTTTGCTCCGTTAAAGTAACTAAATAATTATAGTCATACATATTACCAGTCCTTTCCCGTTATTGCTCTATATATTATACTTAGTCCTGCTTTTGCTACTCCTAGTGTTACAACAATAACTGTCGCATATTTTATAAATACTGCTAAAGTCGTTATTACTTCATTCATATCAACCATTTGTAACACCTCTCTTTCTTACTAATTGATATGTATCATAACTCTTATATCTCTTTACTGTATGAAACCAATAAAAGGTTTTCATTGGCTTATATCCTACCCTTTTACTTGCTACATCTTCTGTTACTGTTGAACCATCTACCAATTGATTTCTTTGTAAAATATGTCCTAAACATTTACATACTACTATCTCTTTTACCTGTTCTCTCCATCCTTTACTTATTCTACTAAATACTTGTGCACAACTTACTATTCTCTTTCTTTGTTTCCTTAACTGACATATTGCCTCAAAATCTTCTAAATCCATATCCTTACTCTTTATACTGTTATATATTGTTAAAAACTCATCTATGAAATAAATTACTCCATACTCATCGTTATATAAATCTTGTAAACTATCTAAGCCTTTATACTCTGTTACCCAACATTCTTTACTAAAAAAATCTGACTTTATTATGCTATATACAAAATTAAATGGATCTAAATCTCTATAACATTCTTTTAAATTTGATTTATCTTTTACAGATAATCTTTTCTGCTGATTATAAAAATCAACTCTTGCTTTCATATTTAAACTATATTTTTCTTCATCTGTAAACTCTGTTACATCTATTTCCTCTAAACCAAAATAATCAAATAAATACATATTTGTGCTTATTATTGCTTTTGGATATCTTTCATGTAATCTATCTACATATTGTACTGCACTTAAGCTTTTACCATCGCCTTGACTTCCTGTAAATACTATAAATCCATGTGGCTTAAATACATTACTATCCCTTGCATTATTTAAAGATATATAAAAAAATGTCTTGAATAATTCTTTAAAACTTAAAGAACCTCCTAGCATATCTTTTCTATTTCCTATTCCGGAACATTACTGTCTATCATCTCCTCTATTTTTTTCTTCATATCTTCACTTCCAAAATAATATGCACAACATAAAAAAGACGGAAAACAATATACTTTTATAAAATCTGCATCTACATCTCTTAAAAAATTTTTTAATGCCTCTGAATTTACTATATCTTTCTTTAT
>CANQBB010000071.1 GCA_947588905.1 uncultured Clostridia bacterium | reverse complement strand
TACGGTAAGAAAGAAAAAAAAGAAATATTGAATTGCCCCTTTCTACCATTATCTGCTCTGTAACAATTCAATAGAAGTGAATAATGGAGAAACAAAAAGGGCAAAATGTGGAAAAGAGAAAGAGGGGGACGGAGCAGACTTTCAATTCAGGAAAAAAGAAAATGAAAGAGAGGGACGGAGCAGACTTTCAATTCAGAGAAAAAAAGAGAAAGAAGGGGACGGAGCAAACTTTCAATTCAGAGAAGAAAAAATGAAAGTCCGCTCCGTCCCCGTGCTTCAAAAAAGAGTCGAAACTTACAGAAAAATGTAAAAAATTTAGAATGTACTCGAAAGATTTGACAAAAGTCTATAAAGATGTTATTATATAAGTATAATTATAGAAAGGTTGCTGATAAATATGATTAAACGTGAATTATATTTAGAGAAACTAAGAGATTCTTATGATAGTGAGCTTATAAAAATAATAACTGGAGTTAGACGTTCTGGAAAATCTGTTTTGATGACACAAATTATGGATGAGATACGTGAAAAAGGTGTAGCAGAAGATCATATTATTTATATAAATTTTGAAGACTATGATTATTCAGATTATACTAATCCAAAGAAGTTTAATGAGTTCATAAAAGATAAGATTATTGATAAAAAAAAGTATTATTTATTTTTTGATGAAATTCAAAATGTAAATGATTTTGAAAAAGTAATAAATTCTTTTAGAGCTACCATGAACGTTAGCATTTTTATCACTGGTTCTAATAGCAAAGTGCTTTCTGGTGATTTGGCTACGCATTTATCTGGAAGATATATAAATGTTAGAATAATGCCTTTTACTTTTTCTGAATATCTTGAACTTCAAAAAAATCAAGGAAATTCTAAGAGTAAAGAAGATGCTTTTGAAGAGTATATTGAATGGGGCGGAATGCCTCAAATATATAATTCGACAAGCTTACAAGAAAGGAAAATGTATCTTAGAGATTTATATAATACTGTGATTTTAAAAGATATTGTTGAAAGAAATAAAATAAAAGATGTAAATTTATTAAATAGAGTTATTCAATTTATGATGGAAAATATTGGAGGTGTAATTTCAGCAAATTCTATTACAAAATTCTTAAAGAGTGATAATGTTACTACAAGTGTTGATACAATATTAAATTATATAGAATATATAAATAATTCAATGATTGCGAATAAAGTAAGCAGATATAATATTAGAGGAAAATCAGTAATGTCTTTACTTGAAAAATATTATTTAGTTGATTTAGGTTTATTACAATTAAAGAGTTCTCCTATAGAAAAAAAGGTTGGAGGAAGACTTGAAAATACTGTTTATAATGAGTTAATTGCTAGAGGATATGACGTATATATTCGGAAAATTAGACAATGGTGAAATTGATTTTGTTGTAGATGATTTTGGAAAAAGATTTTATATTCAAGTTGCAGATTATCTATCAAGTGATGAAGTTATTGAAAGAGAGTTTGGAGCTTACAAAAATGTACCAGATAATTTTCCTAAATATGTAATAACAATGGACAAAATGGATTATAGTCAAAATGGTATAATTCATAAGAATATTATAGATTGGTTATTAGAAAAATAAATACAAGTAGAACGAAACAAACTTTATGCCAAAAATGAAAGTTTGCCCCGTCCCCCTATTTCAAAAGAACGGAATAAAAAATGAAAGTTTGCTCCGTCCCCGTGTTTCAAAAATTTGATTTTAATATTTGCAACTCAAAAAACATTGTTTATTAACCAAATTTAATAATAAACATATAAAAATTGGTCGATAACTTGACTTTTTCTAAAAAGTTTTATAAAAGAGAAGATTATTTAAAAAGAATAAGAGGGTTTTACAAGGATGATATGATAAAAGTAATTTCTGGAATAAGAAGATGCGGAAAATCATATTTTTTAAAATCTATAATTCAAGAACTTTTAGAAAGTGGTGTTAATGAAAAAGATATTATTTATATTGAATTAGATAAAAGAGGCTATAAAAATATAAAAACGTCTAAGCAGTTAGAAATGCTAATTGATAAAAATATTGTGGATGATGATTTTAAATATCTGTTTATAGATGAAATACAAAATGTAGATGACTTTGAATCTCTAATCAATTCTTATAGAGAAGAAGGTAACATGTCTATTTTTATTACTGGTTCAAATTCATATTTATTAAGTGGTGAACTAGTAACGAAACTAACCGGTAGATATATTGAAATAGAAATGATGACATTATCTTTTTATGAATATGTAGATATGAAAAGATTTCTAAACAAAAAAGTAAATAGTAATATTTATCTAGAATTTGAGGAATATATTAGGAATGGTGGATTTCCTAAATCTTTATATTATGATAATTATGAAGAAAAAATAATATATACAACAAGTGTAATAAATCAAATTTTTGAAAAAGATATAAAAACTAGTAATAAAATAAAAGATAAAGCATTATTTGAATTAGTAGAAAGATTTACGGTAAATAATTTTGGTGCAATTATTTCTATAAAAAGTATTCATGATTATTTGAAGAATGTTGCAAAAATTAACACAGATAGAAGAACTATAAAAAAATATCTTGATATTTTAGAAAAAGCAAAAATCATCTATTCTTGTGATTTGTTTGATATCAAATCAAAATCAGTTTTAAAAGGAGAAAAGAAATATTATTTAGCAGATTTAAGCATTTATTATTCATTAAATACAGATAATAGAATAAATTATGGACCTGTTTTAGAAAATGTAATGTACTCATATTTAAAAAGTAAAAATTATAAACTTAGTGTAGGCTATATTGGAAATTTAGAATGTGATTTTATAGCTAGAGAAAATTATGATGATTACTATTATATTCAAGTTTCTAAAGATATAAGTAATAAAGAAACTGAAGAAAGAGAATATAAACCTTTTTATATGATTAAAGATTTGTATCCAAGATACTTATTTACAATGGATATGCTACTCCAAAAAAGAGATGGTGTAAATCATGTGAATATTGTAGATTTTATTTATAACAATAAAAAATTATAAATACATTAAAGAATATGGTTTAAGATTTGAAAGAGACTTGAACTTTATTTATCCATATTGCAAAAAAGAAGACGAGATAATCTCGCCTTCTTTTTGGTTTAGTATAAACTTATTAAACAGCGTCTTTAGAGAAAGTAATTGTATAAGTAGCAGTTACTTCTCCATCTTTAGCAGTATCTGTAGTTGTTACTTTTATTTTTACAACTACATCTGTTGGGTTAGCAAGAGCTGTTAATTTTGTTTCTTCAAATTTTGTTAAATCTAATTGATCTGTATCAGAATCAACATCATATTTAACTTCAACAGCATCAAGTCCAGAAGCGGCTGTTCCAAAAGCTTTTAAAGCAGCTTTTATAGTGTTATATTTGCTTTGGTCATAAGTTTCACTGTTTGATATTTTAGCAGTTACATCTGTTCCACTTACAGTTACACCATCAGATAATAGATCAACTGCTTTTAATGCAGTTTCAAGAGTACTTAAAGCATCTTTAAGTTCTGATTCTAAATCTCTTTCATATCCAGTAACAACAACATCAACAGTAGTTTCTTTTCCACCTGCTTTTACAGTAACGTGAGTTGTACCATTTCCTTTAATAGTTACTTTACCATCTGCAGCTACTTCTATATAAGTTTTACTATCGTCTGTTTTACATTCAAATGTTGGTTTAGCTGATGTTACAGATGAAGTATCAATAACTTCATCAGCTGTAGAAGTTACTTTTACTTCTATTTTTAAGTTACTTTGGTCTTGAGAAGCATTAACTTTAGCTAATGCATCTGCATTAGTAACTTCAACTTTAGCAACTTCAGTAACTAGTGATGAATCTTCCTCTAAACCTCTAACTATAAATACAACTTTTGAATCTTCATGATTGTCTAAGATTCTATCATAATCTTTTATTTCAACATCTTCATTTGCAACTATATTACAATCTCTTAATTTACCATCTGCATCAACTCTTACTAATACGAATAGAGCATTGTCATAATCGCTATCACCAAAGTCAAATGTTGTTCCATCAGCATATTTACCATATTTTACATCATCCTCATCGGCAGATTGAACATAAACTAGTCCAGTTCCTTTTAATTGAGCTTTTGTTAAACCATCAACGTATTCAATAGTAGTTTCTTTAGAACCTTCTTTTAGTTTATATACAACAACTTCCTTGTCACTTAAATCTTTATCGTCTTCAACTCTATAAGCTTTTTCTTCTTCTTCTAGGTATACTTTCTCTTCTGCATCTTCATTCTTGTAGCTATGGTCAATTGAGCTTACTTTCATATCAGAAACGTCAGTAGCTTCATCAAATAGAACAACGAAGTTAATTTTTTCAGTCTTAGATTTTTGGTCAATTATAACACCAACTTTTTCTTCTTCATCTAAAGATTTAATAGTATCAAGACCATCTTCAACGAATTCGATAACGCATTCGTCTTCATCTTCGTCATAAGTTAAAACAGCAACAACAACGTCGCTAGCAACTTTAATACCATTATCTTTAGTAGCTTCATCTTTGTATAGAGTATTTCTCTTCTCATAGTAAGAAGCAGTCTCCCATAATTCAGCTTTATAATCTACTTTAACTTTACCGTTTTTAGCAGTCTTTGTATAGTCATTACCTTTGAATGTAGGATTATCTGGTGTATCTTCATTTGCTTTAGCAACAACAGTAATTTTTTCAATTTCTTCATCTTCATTGAATTCAACAAAAGCTAAAGTACCCATTAAATCAATATTAGCATCATCTTCACCATCTACATAATCTTTAGCAGCAGATTTAGTGAAAGAATATTCCTTAGGAGTACCATCAAGAGCTGTTAATTCAATGCTTAAATCTCTAGCAGTGTCACCACGTCTAGGTAAATCATTGATACCGAAGAAACCAGCAGAAGTGTCAGCATCTCCACCATTGATTTCGCCATCGAATTCAACTCTAACAACTCTACCTAAAATAGGATCAAGTTTAAGAACAACATTTTCATTCTTCATATCTTCATCCCAAACTTTAGCAGAAGTTTTGTAGAATGGTTCAGCTTTAACATCATCATCTTCTGGATCTTCAACATAAGTAGCATTTTTATCTAACATATATTCTTCTTCGTCAACAGTAATAGTGTTATATTTTAGAGTTTTATCTGGTTTATAGTCTTGTTGAACATATTCAGTTAATTCACCTTCTGCTTCAGTACCACCAACAATGTAGAATACTCTAGAAGCATCAGTGTTGAATTTGTCGTTAGAAACTTCAAGTGTTTTATCAAGACCCTTAGCCTTATTAGCAACAAGAACAGCTGTTATGATGTCGCCAACTTCAATGTCTCTAATAGAGATTCTATCGTCGCCAGATAAGATAACCCATTTATTAGTATCTTTATCATTAAATTTTTCACCGTTTATTCTAACATATTTATCTTCTTCTTCAAATTCATCAACATAAATACTAACAGTTTTTAAAGCTGAAAATTCTTCTAATTCATCATCAGATGTAGAAGCATAAACATATTCATAATCTTTATCTTTAAGAGTAACGTATTCTCCATCATCATCAATATCAATCTTGTTTCCTTCAATTAACTTGTTGTTAGAAGTAGGAACCATAGTCAAAAGTTCTTCATCTTCAACATTAGCAAGGATTTCAACTTCAGTACCAGGAACAAATTTGTAAAAATCGTTCTTAGCATATTTGAAAGATTGATTGTCTTTGTAAGAATCAGTTTTGCTATCATAAACATGATCTAAAATAACGAAAACAGTATAAACATCGTTATCTTTGTCTTCAGCTATACTAAATTCTTTGAATTTAGCATCTTTACTGTATCTGTAGTCAGAAAATTTAACATTAAGCATGATTTCATCTGGTCTATATACTAAGCCATCACCTTCAGATTCAGAATTAACAGTCCACATTTTAGTACGAAGCATATTCCAAATAAGGATAGCGACATCGCC
>CANQBB010000070.1 GCA_947588905.1 uncultured Clostridia bacterium | reverse complement strand
AAGTTAAGCTCGAAGAAGCCGACAATAGTTGGGGGATGCCCCCTGTGAAGATAGGTGTTCGCCAGATTTTTTTATTTAAAATACAACCTTTTGAAGGTTGTTTTTTTTATAGTACATCCAATAATAATATTGACTTTTAAATGACATGATGCTAAAATTCATTTGTATCTATTGAATAAAAACATATTTATATATAGGAGGAGATATGCAATGTTAAAATTAGCCGAATGTTTAAAAATTGGCATACGGATAATTTTGCCAGAACTTTGGAAAGAGAAACTTGTAGACTTTTCTGGAAAGAATTTAGGAACTAGTTTTGAGATTGTTAATATCTTTAAAAACAAAGCAAATAGAGTAACTTACTATATTTGTAAATCAGAGAAAGAAGTGGATGAGAAAGATTTTTATATTGCATTAACAGAATATGTAGCAAAGTATATATTAGCTGAAGAAGTACCTGACTGCAATAGTGGATTATCTTTTACAGAGTATCTTCCATCAGAAGATACTACTATTTTGGTAACTAATTGCAAAAATCCAAGTGAAGTTGTTCCTGGCGATTTTAAAATTCAAACAGAGCTGGTAGAAATTGATAATAGAAGTTTAGTATGTTTAGATTTTATTATTTGTTATACTGTGGGTAATGGTTTTACAACTATTTCTTATTATGCAGATAAATTTAAGAAGTACACTTGGAAGTTCGTTGTTAATGATGATTTATCATATATGACTGATTATGAAAAAATGATTCAAGATACAGTAGTTCATAAGATGTTTGTTGTGCAGAGCTGCGAAAAATTAGCAAGGTATCTTGAAAGAGAAGGTGCTACTGAACATGCAAAAGGACTTAGAGAACGTGCAAAAGTTCATGATGATAGCAAGATTGTTTGCGAAGATGAATTAGAAGCACTTTCAAAAATAATCAATGATAAAAGTAGTCTTAGAGATTCATCAAAATTATTATCTTCAATAAAAAAAGATGCAATAAGATTACATTGGCAGCATAACACTCATCATCCAGATCACTTTAATTCTATTCTGGACATGTCTATATTAGATAGAATGGAAATGGTTTGTGATTGGCATGCAAGATCAATGCAATATAAAACAGATTTTTTAAGTTTTGTTAAGGAACGGCAAGAAAATAGATTTCACTTTCCTGATTGGATTTTTCCTGAACTTTATCACTATTGTGAAGTTCTTAATTCAGAATATGTTTAACGATATTAGTTAATAATGTTGTATTGTTAGAAAGTAAATAATTTTTAGAATATAAAAAGGGCTATTTGGTTATATCATAAATGTAATGTTTATGATATGATTCAAAGTAGTCCTTATTTTTATAAAATATTATTTGCTTGTGCTTCCAAATCCACCTGTACGAATTCCAGTAGCATTATCATCATCAGTTATAAGAAATTTTTGAAAAAATGCTTGTCCTGCAGGTTCATGCTTTTTGATTGTTATATCAACAGGAAATAAATTATAATATGCAAACATTAAATGACCATCATTATCTTGATTGTTATAATAATCGCTTTCTATTATACCAATACTATTTGCAAGCAAAAGACCTTTTTTACCAGGATATGAACTTTTTGTCGCTAAAAATAATGCTTCATCTTCTAAAAAATATGCTTTAACACCAGTTTTTACTAAAGTTGGCTTGAATGTTTCATAGTTATTATTTCCTTTTAAAAATTTTCCAATATTAGTGAAAACAGTTTTCCAAATTGAAGGAATAACTGTATCTTCAGCAGCTTCAATGTCATAAGCAACAGCATTTTTTGTTTTTCTTTCTGGTAAAGTAATATCTTTATCTTCAAAACCTTTACATACCTCAAAACCTCTAGTTCCCATATATTTAAACCTCCCATTTAATTTACTAATTAAAGTATATTATATATATTTCTTTATATCAAGATTAAAATCTGTATAAAAGCATAGAAAAACTAGGGGAAAAGTACAAGTTTGAAACCTATAATTGCTTTTTTATGTAAAACGTGATATAATATCGATGGTTTTAAAATACTTATAGAAGGAGGAATACAACTTGTAATTTCTTTTTAAATAGTTGGTTGTCAATTTGCATGGAACGTATCAAAAGGAAGGAGAATTTTGATGAAGAGGGTATTTTACAATGGACATAAGGAAACGATGTATCCATGTCAGTCGGCTAGCAATTTAAAAGCTGGTATATGCTATGAGGTTGAAGATGAAATAGAGATGCCATATCAGACAAATTACATTATTCGAAATGTAGAAAATCACATTGAACTAGGAGAATGCGCTGGATATAATTCGGCATGGTTTAAAGTAGTGCCGGTATATCAGGCCGTTTCTAATTCAATTCCTTGTAAAGGGGAAAAAATGAAAAACTTTAAACGATTTAATAGTGCTAATCTTGAATGGGAAAAATGTGAACATTCTTCTAGAATTCTGAAAGTAATACCACTTAGTGATTTTGTATATGAAGTATATACGCAATATAGCACATATATTGTGCTAGTGAAATGAAAGAAGGGGACGGAGCAGACTTTCAATTTTGCAACATAAGGCAAGAACCAAAAACAGGGAACGGAGCAAAATTGAAAGTCTGCTCCGTTCTTTGCTATAATTGAATATTTTTTAGAAATATTATATAATTTATTTATAAAAACTAATTGGTGGTGAATAAAATGGCTAATGTTCCGAGAAGATCAGAATTTTCTCTTACTGATGATGAAAAAGATATGCTTAGAAAACAAAATGATAAAGAATTAAAAAAGTATATTGAAAAAGGAATAGAAAAAACAGAAGAAAGAGCTTCTGCATCATTGTTAATCAATTTATTTTATGATATTGGTATGCAAGATTACGGGATATATAGAGATGCTAATAATAATACACCAAAACAAAAGTTATATGACTGGGTAAAAAAATGTTTAAAGATAAGAGCTTCCGACTCTGCTAGATTACAAGTTTTACTTGAAGACATGAAATTAAAAGGTTATGATATTGACAAAATTTTAAATCCAAAATTAGGTGAAATTTTTAAATATAAAATACATGATAATTCTTCAATTGATACATTATATCATGGAACTGCTGAAGAACTTGAACCTAGTCAAATTGGAATGCCTGATGAAAATGGAGTTTATTATGTTCGCGATGGTATTTCTTATTGGACTTCAGATTATAATGTTGCCAAAAAATATTCAAACTATGTTAATCCTGCTCAGAAAGAAAGAGGTTTAACTGGTGGAAATATATATACTCGTACTATTAAAGATGGAACTTTATGTACTACTATTTCAGAAACTCATGGTGGAGCATTTGCTATGTGGCAGGATGAACTAATTAGATTAAATGAGATGGGAGTTAAATATGTTTTTTCATCTGAGCAAGGAAAAACAGACATACTTGATATTGGAAATTTTGCTGATTTTGTTAAGAAGAGGGATGAATGTTTGGTAAAGACATTGGAAGAATATAATCTTAGATTACCAGAAAAAGAAGAAAGTCTAAATGAATATTTTTCTAATATTGACCAGCAATCTAAACTTAAAGCATTAAACAAAGAACAAGATTCTCTTTTAGAAATTCTTTCAAGTAAAAAAAGAGAATTTGAATTAAAAAGTACAGCAAAGGAAAAAACTACTTATGAAAAATAATAAAAACGAAAATACAATTTCTACGAAATATAATACTGACTAGAGAAAGGATTTATTAACTATGGAACATGAAAATAATAAATTAGAATCAAATAATTTTTTGGATGAATATAGGTTAAAAAATGAAAGAAGGAAGTATTTAATAGATTTGCAGAAAAAATATAAATCTGGAGTAATAACAGAAAACGATATGAGTAGAGAAGATTTAAATGATTTGATAAACTTGTATATTGAACAAAATATGGAATTAAAAAGAAAAATTAAAAGTTATGAAATGAAGATGAAATAGAGTATTTAGAAGTGCTTTATGCTATGAAAGCTGGGGACGGAGCAAACTTTCAATTTTGCTCCGTTCCATGTTTTTGGTTCTTGTCTTATGTTGTAAAATTGAAAGTTTCCCAGCTTTCATCTTTCATAAAATTGAAAGTCAGCTCCGTCCCTTTCTTTCATAAATTTTAGCAGTTATTTTTAGTGAAATATGGTATTTAAAAGCATTTTATGATATAATATTCAATGTTTGAAAGGTCAAGGTGATTTAGCGTGTCTGATGAAGAAAATTATATAATTGAAAATGAAATAACTGACCCTATAAAAAAACAAGAATATTGGGATACAGGTATTGGTTTAAATAAAGTAGATAACCTAGAGCCATCAAAATATTTACTTGAATTATCTCAAAAAAATATAAATGGTGAATTAAAGTATGATGAGGCAGAAAAATTATTAAAGTCGTATTATGAAACACAAGATGAAAATGATTTAAAAATTCAAAGGGAAAAGGAATGTGATTTAGTTTCACTTAGAATAGCATTACTTTTAGAAGATAAAAGTTTCGGCTTTAGTCCAATTACATTAAAGAATATTCATAAATATTTATTTAAAGATATATATGATTTTGCGGGTAACTATAGAGAATGTAATATTACAAAAAAAGAGGATATATTAAATGGAGATACTGTTAAATATGTAAATTATCAAGATATTGAAAGCTATTTAGAATATGATTTCAAAGAGGAAAAAGAATTTGACTATTCAAAATTAAACAGAGATGAACTTATAAAACACATTGCAAAATTCACTTCAAGCATTTGGCAAGTACATCCTTTTAGAGAAGGCAATACAAGATCAACAGCAGTATTTATTGAAAAATACTTAAATACTATAGGCTTTGATGTTAATAATGATATGTTTAAAGAAAATAGTTTATACTTTAGAAATTCGCTTATAAGAAGTAATTATGGTAATATTCCAAAAGGAATTTATCCTTCATTTGATTACTTAATAAAGTTTTTTGAAAATTTGTTACAAGGAAAAGAAAATGAACTTGTTAATGATGAATTATATATAAAAGAATTGTTTGAAGAAAATAAATAAAAAATATATGATTTGAATTAAACTAAAAAAGCAGGTGTCCAAATATAGACACCTATTTTTTAAGCTTAATTTGTAAATGTATTTTTTTAGTATTTATACAATATATTTTACTTATCTGGTGAATTTTCATCTAATTCTTTTGTTGGCACATTATTTTCTGACTTTTTTTCTTGAAATGTTTTTTGTGCTTCATTAAATTGCTCCTTTGAAATTCCTAATAAAGCTAAAGCTTCATCCAAACATTCTTCTTTACTTTTATCAGTATTTTTATATGTATTTTTAAATTCATCTTTTTGTATTCCATAAATATCTGAAGGTCCACTTATTATTAATGAACCACCTGCTTCAATTTTCATTGTTTCTCCCCAAGGAGCTTGAAATTCTATATGTTCATTAATTCTTGTTGATAATACAGGTCCACCTTTTGGCTTATATTGCTCTGGATTTTCAGGGTCTATTTCATATTTCTTTTGGAAAGTAGAATCCTCTATTATGTATTCTTCTCCATCTGGATTGGTAACAACCCATCCTGGATTTCCAGTTTTTTCATCTAATTTTACTGTATTTTTAGTTTCCTCAAGTCCATTAGCCATTTTAGTAACAACTTCTTCACCTGGAATTCCTTGTCTAGCATGTATTCTTGCAAATTTAGCAACTTCTTCTACTGTTAATTTGCCAGAAATAAGTCCTTTTTCCACGTATTCAGCAATGTTATCTACTTTTTTAAAATATTTTAATTCATCCAATGACATATAATGTTTACCTCCTTTTTATTCTTTTATAATATTTTCTTTGCTAATAATTATAATTATATTTCAATACTATTTCTAACTATTATATTGATATCACAATTTTAATATAAATAGTGATTGTAGTCAATATTTACATTTATGATTTATTAAGTATAAATATAGGTTTACAATAGATATGTCACAGTAAAAAAATAAAGAAAGGAAATACCAAAAGTGATATAATTTTTTTAAC
>CANQBB010000069.1 GCA_947588905.1 uncultured Clostridia bacterium | reverse complement strand
TATAATAAAATGTGGAGCTATACAGTTGAATTCTTTAGAAGTTTAGATATTCCAGTTAGAACACTTGAATGTTGTAGTGGAGATTTAGCTGATTTAAAAGTTAAATCTTGTGATGTTGAAGCTTGGAGCCCTAGACAACAAAAATACTTTGAAGTTGGAAGTTGCTCTACTCTAGGAGATGCACAAGCAAGAAGATTAAGTATCCGTGCTAAAGGAAAAGATGGAAACTATCTTGTTTCTACACTTAATAATACTGTTCTTGCTACTCCTCGTGGTTTAATTGCTTTCTTAGAAAACAATGTAAATGAAGATGGAAGTGTTAACGTTCCAGTAGCTTTAAGACCTTACATGGGTGGAATTGAAAAAATTGAACCTAAAAAATAGAATAAAGAGAAGTATTACTTCACACTGAACAAAATTAAAAGGAGCAAATTAGCTAGAATTCTTTCTAATTTGCTCCTTTATTTTTATGAAAAAAGAATCTCCTTTCCGTATTTTACGATATAAATTTTGGCATCTTTTTCATTTTTTATTTCAGGGATAATATCTCCGACAATTTCTCTGAGCTTTTTAAGTGCGTCCATAGCTTCAGTCATATCTACTTTGGTTCGAACCCCCTCAAGAATAAAAGATTTTGAACTTTCAACCAGTTTTTCAAAAGTCTCGTCAATTGTTCTGAGTGCAACATCGACAACTTTCTGCTCTTCCTTTCCCTTTTTTGCAGACTCAGCCATAATCTTGTCCAGCTCTTTCATAGAGAATACATCCCCTTTCTCACAACATAGAAAATCACGCATTACTATTATAGCATTATTTGTGTATTATGTCAACACAGCATCTATCTTTCTCCATCATTTTTATCAATCAATAAATGCATTATATCCTTTACACCACTTTTTTTGTCTACTCGCTCATATATTTCAGCTGCTTTTTCAAAGTCTTCTCTATTTTTTTCAATATCTAAATCTTCCATATCTATATTCGTTTCTAAATCCATACAAATTGTGCAACTTAAAATAAAATCCCATGTCCAATTTGCCAAACCATGCCTTGTTTCTACTACTCCTGGATTTTTTCTATTTTCGCTTCCTAGCAAACCTGATATGTCATTTTTATATTCTTCTGGTATCTTACCATATATTTCTGGTAATCCATATTCTCTACAAATACTATCAACTATTCTTGTTAGTCTTAATAACTCGTTATGAGAGGCTATTCTGTCACTGTCTAATTTTTTCCCCATTGCTCTAATTTCTTCTCCAGACTCTCCATCTCTCATCATTTGATTTCTTATAGCACTCTTTTTTCTTTCTTTAAATGCAGCAGTAGTATATTGACACATGCTATCAACAAAATTACTAACTATATATAAGTCATCTTTGCGCTCTTCCTCTGTAATATTAGGATTCTGTTTAATAGCTAAATTTAGTGTTCTAATTTTTTGTATAGTTTCATCAATTTCCCTATTAGTCATATATACCACCCCCTATATAATATATTATACCATATATTCACATAAATTGAAACAAAAAAATGCACATTGGGGGCGTCCCCAATGTGCTATTTTCCGTCGTTTTTCTATGCGCTTTGCATTATTGCTTCAAATTCTTCGCCTTCTATTTTTTCTTTTTCAAGAAGAACTTTTGCAACATTATGAAGTTTATTTATATTTTCTTCAAGAATTTTCTTAGCTCTGTTATATCCATCATCGATTATTTTCTTAACTTCAACATCTATAACAGCAGCAATTTCATCACTATAGTTTTTAACATTGTTTATATCTCTTCCCAAGAATACTTCTTCTTGGTCATTTCCAAAAGTAATAGTTCCAAGCTTATCACTCATACCATATTTCATAACCATACTTCTAGCAATTTTACTTGCTCTTTCTATATCATTTGAAGCACCTGTACTAATATCATCTAAAACTAACTGTTCTGCTACTCTACCACCAAGTAATGATACAATTTTGTCTTCCATTTCAGATTTAGACATGAATGATTTATCCTCTGTATTTTTATACATTGTATAACCACCAGCCATACCTCTTGGAATAATTGATACCTGGTGTATTGGCTCTGCATGTTCTAAGAATCTACTTACAACTGCATGACCACCTTCATGATATGCAACAAGTTTTTTATCTTTATCAGAAATAACTTTACTTCTCTTTTCTGGTCCCATAAGCACTTTAACCATAGCATCTTCTAAATCTTGCATAGTTATAGATGTTTGGTCTTTTCTTGCTGCAAGTAAGGCTGCTTCATTAAGCATATTTTCCAAGTCTGCTCCAGTAAAACCAGCTGTATTTTTAGCAAGTACTCCCAAGTCTATCTCACCAGATAATTTTTTCTTCTTAGCATATAAAGCTAATATTTCTTCTCTCGCTTTAACATCTGGTGCAGGTACTACTATTTGTCTATCAAAACGACCAGGTCTTTGAAGAGCTGGATCCAAAATATCAGGTCTATTTGTGGCAGCTAAAACTATAACACCACTATTTGTTCCAAATCCATCCATCTCTACTAATAATTGGTTAAGAGTTTGCTCTCTTTCATCATGTCCTCCACCAAGTCCTGCTCCTCTATGACGACCAACTGCATCTATTTCATCTATAAATACTATACATGGTGCTTTTGCTTTTGCTTCAGCAAATAAATCTCTAACTCTAGATGCACCAACACCAACATACATTTCAACGAAATCTGAACCACTTATTGAAAAGAATGGAACTCCAGCCTCACCAGCAACAGCTTTAGCAAGTAAAGTTTTACCTGTTCCTGGTTGACCAACAAGTAAAACTCCTTTTGGAATTCTTGCCCCCATGTCAGTAAATTTCTTTGGATATTTTAAGAACTCTACAACTTCTTGTAGCTCTTCTCTTTCCTCTGGAAGTCCAGCAACATCTTTAAATGTAATTTTATTTTTATCATCTGGATTAGATAGTTTTGCTCTATTCTTAGTAAATGACATTGCTCCCTTTCCTCCACCAGCTGTTTGCATTACAAATACCCAACATAAAATTGCTAAAATAACAATAACAATTGGTGTAATATAATCAAGTAAAGTTAATATAGATGATGTTGAATCAGCTTTAAAAGATATATTGCTACCACTTAAAACCTTTTCTTGAACAAGTTTTGTTAATTCTTGTCTATCTGTTAAATTAACTATTCTTTCTTCTTTTTGATCTCTTAATCTTACATATGCAACATTTGTTTCACTTGATAATTCTATTGATTCTACATTGTTATTATTTATTTGAGTAACTAATTCACTGTAATCCATTTCTGTAGTATTTGCTCTTTCAGAAAAAAGCATTGCTACAAAAAATATTAAAATCATTGTTATAAGTAATGGTGCAATTCCTCTAAATGGTTTCTTCATTTATATCCTCCTTAAAAATAATCTTTTATTTTATTCCTAATGCTTTAAAAAGTGTGCCTAACATAATTATCATTATTATAGTTATAATTGCAGGACATGATTTCCTCAAAAATTTCTTCATTATTTGCTCCTTTAAATAAAACATTCCGATAATCATATTATCATAACACTAAAAAATTGTCTATATACTTTACAAAATCTTCATATATTCTACTTTTCCTTTATCAACTGAAATTTTCAAGTTTTTGTTAGGGCTTAAATATTTTTTTCCTACATTATTATTACATAACTTTAAAATATCTTCAATGTGAACCTTCTCTATATCTTTTGCATTTCCTAAAACTTTTATTATAAATTTAATAATTAATCTTTTTTTTATCACACTATCTAATGTATTAAACACTTTCAAATTGCATACCAATTTATTATCATATTCTTTTAAAACACATTCACTATATGCTGAATCTACTTGATTTGATATAAAAATTTCTTCTTCAGAAACAATATCTGACATTCTGTTAATATTATTTACTACATTAGTATTGATATTTTTTTCTATATAAGGTATTAGCTCAAGTCTAATTTTATTTCTAGTATATAATGTTTCATCATTTGATTCATCATGTCTTGGTTCTAAATTATTTTTGTTGCAATATTCTTCAATTTCTTTTCGATTACATTCAATCAATGGTCTAATAACATTTCCTCTAATTGGTTCAATTCCTTTCAAACCCGAAAGTCCTGTTCCCCTAATCATATTCATAAGTACTGTTTCTGCATTATCATTACTATTATGTGCAGTTGCAATTTTATTGCAATTTTCTTTTTCCATAACTTCATTAAAAAAGTCATATCTTATTTTTCTTCCAGCTTCTTCAACTGTCATTTTATTTAAATTTTCTTTTAAATTAACTTTTTTAACATAGCAAGGTATATTTAACTCCTTACAAAAATCTTTAACATATTTTTCATCAATATTTGCATTTTCTCTTAATCCATGATTTATGTGTGCAACACATAAATTATAATTTAATTTATTAAGCACACTTAAAAGGCATATCGAGTCTGGACCACCTGATACACCTATAACTATCTTATCATTGTCATTGATCAATTTATATTTTTGTATTGTACTTTTTACTTTATCAAGCATATTCTCTCCTATTTAATGAAATTTATCTATATTACCAAATTTCATATAATTTCCTAGCCAAATAAGCTCAGTAGTTCCTGTTGAACCAGCTCTATTTTTAGCTAAAATCACTTCTGCAATATTCTTCTTCTCTGTTTCTGGATTATAGTAATCATCTCTATATAAAAACATTACCATATCCGCATCTTGTTCTATAGATCCGGATTCTCTTAAATCACTTAGCATTGGTCTATGATCAACTCTTTGCTCCGGAGCACGGCTTAACTGTGATATTGCAATTATTGGAACTCCTATTTCTCTTGCAAGAATTTTTAAAGACCTACTTATTTCAGAAATATCTTGTTGTCTACTTCCACTTGCTTTGCTTACATCCATAAGTTGCAAATAATCAATTACAATTAAACCAATGTCATATTCAAGTTTTAATTTTCTACATCTTGCCCTTAATTCAAGTGGAGAATATCCTGCCGAATCATCTAATATTATTTTACTTTCTGATAATGTACCAGACACATTTGTTAAACTTATCCAGTCTTCATCATCTAATTTACCACTTCTAATTTTAGTACTATCAACCATAGCTTCACTAGACAAAATTCTATTCAATAATTCTTCTTTTGACATTTCTAGGCTAAAATATACTGCTGATTTTCCAGCTCGTAATGCAGCATTTGTTAATATATTTATTGCAAATGCAGACTTGCCCATTGCAGGTCTGGCCGCAACTACTATAAGTTGTCCTGGAATAAAACCTAATGTTTTATTATCTAAATCTTTAAATCCACTTGGAATTCCAAGTATTTCATCTTCTTGTGTAGCCAATCTTTCAAGATTATCAAATGTATCTATTAAAACATCTTTAATCAAAGAATAACTTTTCCCAGTTTTTTTCTGAGCTATATTAAATACAGATTTTTCTGCTTGCTCCAAAATATCTGATGCAGTTTCTGATGCTTCATAACTAGAATGACTTATATCATTAGAAGCTTTAATTAGTTGCCTAAGTATTGACTTTTCTTCCACAATTTTAGCATAATATTCCACATTACTAACCGAAAACATTGGATTAGTAAGTGATGCTAAATATTCAAAACCATTTATTATATCATATTTTCCTCTAAGTCTTAATTGTTCTTTTACTGTCAACAAATCTATTGCACTCCCGATTATTATATAAATCTAATATTGCAGAATAAATTTCAATATGTTCATTTCTATAAAAATCATCTGGTTTCAATATTTCAATTACAGTTAATACTGCATTTTTATCTACCAACATTGCTCCAAGTACTGCTTGCTCTGCTTGAGCATCATTAGGAGGAACACGTGCAATAATTTTTTCATCCATAACAATCCCACTTCCATTTTATTCTTGAACTACACTAACTTTTAATTTTCCAGTTACTCCTTCAAATAATTTTATTTCTATGTTATATACACCCAAAGTTTTTATTGCATCATTTAATCCAATTTTCTTTTTATCAACTTCTACAAAATATTTTTTATTAAGAGCTTCTGCAATATCTTTTGCTGTAACGCTTCCAAACGTTTTCCCATTTTCACCAGCTTTTATCTTAAAAACTAATTCAAAATTTTTCATCTTTTCTGATAACTCTTCTGCGTTTGCCTTTGACATATCTCTTTTATATTTATTTGCATCTTGTTTCGTCTTAAG
>CANQBB010000068.1 GCA_947588905.1 uncultured Clostridia bacterium | reverse complement strand
TGCACTACTCCTGGGGAATACGCGAACAAGTTCCTAGTGTTGGTGCTGATGGATGGATACTATGTATGGAATGAATCTCATGCACGGTACATTCAGTTGCTCAATGCTATAGAACGAGAGAATCCTCGGTGGGTGTCTCGTTTCATTAACGAACACGAAAACAAGTTAAAACGCTGTAAGGTACCTATTTACCCCATTGATGAGGTGGTGGGGAACCGATGAAACCAGTGGAACGAACATACAAAGACTAGAGAGAAGTTACTGAAAATTACATTTTCATGTGACTTCTCTTTTTGTATTATTTCTTTACTTTTAGGAATAATACTTTTGAGGTGATTGTAGATGAAGAGATATATTGAGATTGAAAATATTTATGCAAGAGAGATTTTAGATTCAAGGGGAAATCCTACTATAGAAGTTGAAGTTAGAACGATTGATGGAGGATTGGGCAAAGCTATAGTCCCATCTGGTGCATCAACTGGAAAGAATGAAGCATGTGAGCTTAGAGACAATGATAAAAAAAGATATAATGGAAAAGGAGTCTTGTTAGCAGTTAAAAATGTAAATGATATAATATCTAAAAAAATAATAGGAATGGATGCACTAGAACAAGCTACAATTGATAATTATATGAATTATTTGGACGGAACACATAATAAATCAAGTTTAGGTGCAAATGCTATTTTGGGAGTTTCTATGGCTATAGCTAAAGCTGCTGCAAATACTCTTGAACTTCCACTTTATATGTATTTAGGTGGAGTGTCGGGGACTACTATTCCTTACCCAATGATGAACATTTTAAATGGAGGTAAGCATTCAGATAATAATGTAAATATTCAGGAATTTATGATTGTTCCAAAAGAAGTAGAACTTTTTTCAGAAAGGCTGAGAATGTGTGTTGAAGTTTATAATGAATTAAAAAAGATTTTGAAATCTGAAAATTTAAGTACAGGTGTAGGAGATGAAGGAGGATTTTCACCAAATTTAAGAAGTGATATTGAAGCTATAGAGTATATTATGAAAGCAATAGAACAGGCGGGTTATGCAGGTAAGTTTAATATTTCTCTTGATATAGCAGCTTCAGAAATGTATAAGAATGGTAAATATAATTTTTGGAAAACTGGAGAAACCTATACTTCAGAAGAATTGATAGATTTCTATAAAGATATAGTAAAAAAATATCCAATATTATCTATTGAAGATGGTCTTGCTGAAGATGATTGGAAACGGTTGGAAAAAGCTTACTAATGTATTTGGAAAAGAAGTATATCTTGTTGGGGATGACTTGTTTACTACAAACACAGAAAGATTGATGAAAGGAATAACCGAAGAAACGGCAAATAGTATTTTAATTAAACCAAATCAAATTGGTACCGTTACTGAAACTATTGAGGCTGTTAAACTTGCTAAAGCAAATGGCTATATGCCTATTATGTCACATCGCTCTGGTGAAACAGAAGATACTTTTATCGCTGATTTTGCTGTGGCTCTGAACATGAGATATATAAAAACAGGTGCTCCAACAAGAAGTGAGCGAGTTGCTAAATATAATCAACTTTTAAGAATAGAGGAGGAAGTTACAAGCATCTTTGATGTTGAATGATATTTACAAAATGGCTTATATGTGCTATAATCTTCTTGTTTTTATAGGAAAATTATTACTTTTGTTTAATAATAAGAGTAAAGGAGGAATAACTTATGGATAAAGACATAAAGAGTGTAGTAAAATATTATCAACTAAAAGCAATGAGAAGATGGATGGAAGAATATATGAAAGCTGCATTTAAATGGGTATTGATATATTTTGGATTATCATTTTTGTTACATTTCTTTAAATATGTATGCTATGTATATATTGCTATATGTATGTTTTTTATTATAAGTTGTTTTGTAATTTCTGCAATGATTTTTTGCTTTGAACTATATAATTATAATATTCCCCATTGTAAGTTTAGCAAAAAGCTTACAGCTGAAGAATTACATGATCTTATTATAAAGGAAGATAAAGAAATTCATGAACGGGTGCTTGAACTTATAGTAGAAGACTATTATGAAGTAGAGAATATGAGATATAGAGCAATTCTAATACGACATTTTGATGATTTGTATAAAACATTAAAAGATGAATATATTGTTAGAAAAGCTTATGCAGAAACATATGTAGAAGACAAAAATTATCGTGCTAGTTTGAAAAAATTCATAAAAAAATTGTATAAAATAAAAGATGATATTATTCAATTTTTTTCTGGAGATTCCGAATTGATTGAATTAGCAGAAGAATGCTTGGATAGTTTAATTGATAACTACAAAGAATCTGGTCTTGCAAATAAACAATAACTGAAAGAGAGGGACGGAGCGGACTTTCAAATCTTGTTGAAATTGAAAGTTTGCTCCGTCCCTCCCTTTCAGTATTTTTGAATTTTACCAAGAAATTGTTGCAACATTATCTATTTTAGAAATTGAAACCCTATAACCTAGTTCTTCAAGCTTTTCTTTATTTTCATTAAAAACTATTCTATCAATGTAAGTTGTTGTTAGGCCAATATTTACGGCATTTTGAATCTTATATTCAATTTCAGAAAGTTCATCAGTAATTCTTCTTTGTCTATTATCTTCAGAGTTTTTCCGTGCAACTTTAGCATTAATCATGTGATAACCTCCTTACTTAAGTCGATTAAATTGAGTTTGTAAACAAGTTTAATATATCATATTTTCATAATATTGCAATAGTTGATTTCTAAATTTTTAATTGATAAAATATAATTTAGAATAAGATTAGAATTTGTTTTTTAATATGATTTATTAGTTAAAGGGAGAGCATTTGAAATGAAAAAAAGAGTGATATGGATTGCAGTAATAATTGTAATATTATTGATAGTAACTACTTTAATTGTATTTGGAATAAGTAAGGCTAAAAATAATATTCAAGGAGGAAATATTTTTGTGGGTGGATTTAATGCCTTTATTCCAGGAGGGCAATCACGTAATCTTTCTAATTATGATTCATTTGAAGATTGGAAAAAAGACTTAAAAAAAGATATGGATGAGCATAACGAAAAAGCAAAAGAAGAAGAAAAAAAGTATTTGGAAATTGCAGAAATTAATGCTAAAGATTATATAAAAAATAAGTATGGTTTTGAACCAGTATTTATTGAAAAAAAAGCTGAATATACTACTTCATTAGTGGGTGGTTTTGATGATGCTTTTGTTGGAAATAAGTATAATTATACGGGTAATGTAATACTTAAATTTCAAAAAGATGATAAAGATTATTATGTTTTAATATCTGGTCATGAAGGAGATAAATTAGGATATGATAATTACCAATATGAACAAATTAGTAAAGAGATAATTAGTAGGTTTAATACGCTAGTTAATTTAACTGCATATAATGCTGAAATCCAATATGGAAAAACTTATAAAATATCAGACAAATTATCTATATATAATTTAGTTAATACTTATTTTGACGAAAAAAATTTAAAAGATGCTATAAATGAAGATGGATATAAATATGGGTATAATTATGGGTATGGATTTATTAATTCAAAACCTACTGGTGCATCTATTCTTATGGAATATGGAAATGATGTTGATTTGAACAAGTTAAATATTGATTTTATCAGTAGTAATTCAAAAGTCTTAATACTAAAATATAAATCATATAATGATTTTAAACAGGCAAAAGAAGATTATGATGCGGAAACAAAAAGAAACTATGGAAAATCTCACTCGCATATTATAGATTCAGATATATTAGGTTTTGATATGCCAGAAAAAGCACTACATATACAAGAATATCTGGCTATTGAAAATTCTAATAAAGAAATAAAAAAGATAAATGTTATAGAATGTGATGGACTATATGCGGTTCAATTAGGTAGAAATATCCCAGTTGAGATTAATTTAAGTGAAATAATAGATTCAGGCGATAATTTCAAGGAAGCTACTCTCCATCGTGACTATGAGCATTTATCTTCTGCTTATAGTATAAAATATGATATATCAGGAATTGAAAATGTTGATAGGCTTAGAGATTATGATTTATTTATATATTTTCCAGTAGATAAGTTAAAAGATATTTCTAAATATAAAGAAAATGACTGGAAGAATAGGTTTTCAATTGGCATACAATCTTTAAATAAAGGAATAGCAAAATATAATGAAGCTGGAGGAGGCACATCATTAAGTATTACACATTTTAATAATAAAGAATATTTAACATTGGAATTTAGTGATTATTATGGTATGAAACCTGATGGAGATAATAGATTTATTCTGCTTGGATATTCTATTGATTAATTTCTGAAATAGGGGATGAAATAGGGGACGGAGCAAACTTTCAATCTGACAAATTAGAAAGTTTGAAAGTTTGTCCCGTCCCAACTTTCAAAGCCGACTTTCAAATTTAGGGGGAGTATATGATGAATAAAAAAGTGCTAATGCTTGTTGCAATTGTTATAATATTGATTTTAATAGTAGCTTTGGCTATATTGGGAATGAGTAGAAATGTAAGCAATAATGAAAGCTTGAGCGGAGATGAAAATAGTCGGAGATGACATCATTATACAAAATGAATATTTAGAAGAAAGTGGAGAATTAGTAGAGCATAATTTTAGTGGAGAATATGAGTCTGGAGAATTTGTAGACATTGAAGCTGAATATTTATTTCCAAATAGTGACAAAGAATTAATAGATGCTAATAATGTAGCATATTTAACGAAATGGGAATTAGATATAGCTAAAAATGAGATATTTGCAAGATATGGACATGATTTTTCAAGTAAAGATTTAAAAGAATATTTCAATAGTAAATCATGGTACAAGCCAGAAACAGGAAAAAAAGTAAGTGTGTCTGAATTAAATAAGATAGAGCAAAAGAATGTAGCAATAATAGATGAGGAAATAAACAGCAGAAAACCCAAAACAGTCTTTGAAAATGAAACATTGAAAATTATGGGAGCTGCAGCTCCAGCAGATGCATGGTATACGTATTCTTTAGATCAAATTATAAATTTCTATACCGAAGAAGATGGAAAATTTGTAATACAATATACATGGAATAGTGAAGTTCGTTATTATATAAATGAAAATATAGTATCACTATTAGTTATTGCACCATTTGAAAATGGTGTTGACTGCTATGTATTCAATATAGATATAAATCAAAGAAAAGAAATTTCAGATGAAATATTATTAGAATATAAGCAAAAAGATTATAAAAATTACTTAGAAAAAGTAAGGCAGATTACTCTAAATTATATTTGTAGTGAAGACGCTTATAATAAAATAGAGGCGTTATATAATGACGATTCTATTACATATGAAGATAAATTTGATATAATGGAAAATGAATATGGTGTATATGCTAATCCGGGAGCAATTTTAGGAGCATATGAGGAAGAATTAGAGGCAGATGTTGCTGATGGTACAAGTTTTTATTTGAATGAAAATGGAGATATATGTTATGTAAGAGTTTACTCGGATTACATTGGTTCACAAAGCTTAGGAGCATATATGTATAATATTGATACAGATGAGTTTATAACAGAATTTGGTGTTTATTTTGGTTAAACTAAATTAAAATATGAAATAGGGGACGGAGCGGACTTTCAAATCTTGTTGAATTTGAAAGTTTGCTCCGTCCCTCTCTTTCAGTTTTCAGTTATTTTTTCTTTAATATGCAAACACTTGAAACTTTAAGCATTTTAGTGTAAAATTTACTGTAGAATTTTTAAGGAGGAAGGCTAATTGAATAACCAAGATAAAATTAGAAATTTTTGTATTATAGCTCATATAGATCATGGAAAATCTACTCTTGCAGATAGGCTTATTGAATTAACGGGAGTTCTTTCTAAGAGAGAAATGCAAGAGCAAGTGTTAGACAATATGGATTTAGAAAGAGAAAGAGGTATTACTATAAAACTTCAGTCTGTAAGGACTACATATAAAGCAAAAGATGGGAATGAATATATTTTAAATTTAATTGATACTCCAGGTCATGTTGACTTTACTTATGAGGTTTCAAGAAGTTTAGCTGCTTGCGAAGGGGCAATTTTAGTTGTTGATGCATCTCAAGGAGTAGAAGCTCAAACATTAGCAAATGTGTATTTGGCTTTAGATAATGATTTGGAAATTGTTCCTGTTATAAATAAAATTGATTTACCTAGTGCTAATCCAGAAATGGTTATAGATGAAATTGAAAATGTAATTGGAGTTGAAGCACAAGATGCTCCTAGAATTTCTGCTAAAACAGGACTTAATGTGGAAGAA
Source organism: uncultured Clostridia bacterium (assembly GCA_947588905.1). Taxonomy (GTDB): domain Bacteria; phylum Bacillota; class Clostridia; order TANB77; family UBA1234; genus UBA1234. The sequence goes on along the minus strand of CANQBB010000068.1, from coordinate 270 downwards.
GTTTTAGAAGCTATTGTTAATAAGATTCCGGCTCCTAAAGGAGATGAGAATGCTCCAACAAAAGCATTAATTTTTGATTCTTATTATGATAATTACAAAGGTGCTGTTGCATTTGTAAGAATAAAAGATGGTAAGATAAAAACAGGAGATACGGTTACTTTTATGGCAACAGGAAAATCATATACAGTTGCAGAAGTAGGATTTTTTGGAGCTGGTACATATATTCCAACTGACGAATTAAAAACTGGTGAAGTTGGATATGTTGCAGCT
>CANQBB010000067.1 GCA_947588905.1 uncultured Clostridia bacterium | reverse complement strand
AGTTCAAATGAATTATTAAAAATATAAAAAAATAAAGTTACTTACAAAGTGCGGACATTTAATATTGCTATTTGTATCGCTCGAATAACACACAAAAAATTATTGACTTATTTCATTTATTTAAGTATAATATAAATGTTTTAATAATAACATGTTGAAAAGGAAAAGTATTTAAATATTAGCTTTAAAGAGAGCCTATGTTGCTGGAAATTAGGTAAGCTTATTTAATGAAAAGGAGCCTTGGAGTGTATATAAATTAAGGTGAGTATAGTAAGAAACTATACTAACTAGGGTGGAACCGCGGAATTGTTTTTTCGTCCCTAGCTGTAATAAAAATACAGCTAGGGATTTTTATTGTTTCTAGCTAAAATCTAAAGGAGGTTTTATATAATGGAAAAGAGTATGGACAAGATCGTTGCACTTTGTAAAAACAGAGGATTTGTATTTCCTGGATCAGAAATATATGGAGGTCTTGCAAATTCATGGGATTATGGTCCAATAGGTAGTGAATTAAAAAAGAATGTAAAAGATGCTTGGTGGCAAAAATTCATCAGAGAAAATAAATATAATACTGGAATTGATGCTGCTATAATCATGAATCCACAAGTATGGGTAACAACTGGTCATGTTGGTGGATTTAGTGATCCTTTAATTGACTGTAAAGCTTGTAAGATGAGGCACAGAGCAGATAAACTAATTGAAGAGTGGTCATTTGCTAATGGAGAGCAAATTTCTGGTTTAGATGGTTGGACTAACGAAGAACTAGTAGATTATATAAATAAAAATCAAATACCATGTCCAAACTGTGGTAAAACAGATTTTACTGAAATTAGAAAATTTAATTTAATGTTTAAAACTTTTATGGGTGTTACTGAAGATGCTAAATCTGAAGTTTATTTAAGACCAGAAACAGCTCAAGGTATGTTTGTAAACTTTAAAAATGTTCAAAGAGCTATGAGAGGTAAGATGCCTATGGGTATTGGACAAATGGGTCGTTCTTTTAGAAATGAAATTACTCCTGGTAACTTTATTTTTAGAACGAGAGAATTTGAACAAATGGAATTAGAGTTTTTCTGTAAACCTGGTACAGACCTTGAATGGTTTGCTTATTGGAAAGAGTATTGTAAAAATTGGCTTGTTTCTATTGGTATTAACCCAGAAAACTTAAGAATGAGAGATCATGAAAAGGCCGAATTATCTTTCTATAGTAAGGCAACTACTGATATTGAATACTTATTTCCATTTGGATGGGGTGAATTATGGGGTATTGCAGATAGAACTGATTATGACTTAAGCAGACATTCAGAGGCTTCTGGAGTAGACTTATCATATTTAGACCCTGAAACAAATGAAAGATATATTCCTTATTGCGTTGAGCCAGCTGTTGGTGTTGATAGAATTTGTCTTGTTGCTTTATGCGATGCTTATGATGAAGAGGAAATTGCAGAAGGAGATGTAAGAACAGTTCTTCATTTACATCCAGTTTTAGCTCCTTTCAAAGCTGCTGTTTTGCCTTTATCTAAAAAATTAAGTGAAAAAGCAACTGAAGTTTTTGATGATTTATCTAAAAAATTCAATGTTGAATATGATGAAGCTGGAAGTATAGGAAAGAGATATAGAAGAGAAGATGAAATAGGTACTCCATATTGTATTACTGTTGATTTTCAAACAATGGAAGATAATACAGTTACTGTTAGAGATAGAGATACAATGGAACAAATAAGACTTCCAATTTCTGAACTTGAAAGCTTTATAGCTGATAAATTAAAATTTTAAACTAAAACAGGCTGTAAATATTTATTACAGCCTGTTTTGTTAATTTGTGTTTTTTCGTAGCGGTCTTAAACAAAATATTACTTTTTGGAATACATATGGAAAGTCATATTTTGCCTAAAAATGTACAAACTTAAGCAATAGCAAATATTACAATAAACATAGTTTATTAAAACACTTGAATTTACATAAATTAAATGATATAATCCCCATGTTAGCATATTTTTTGCCACTTCTACAATTAAGGAGGTAATAAGACATGTCTTGTAACCAGAATTGCAAACAGTCTGATTCTAAGAATGTTATAGATAATGAACGAGGAACTAGTATTATATTTGGTCAAGAGTATCGCTCAATTGATGGAATAAGTGAAATAAAGTATGAACGGCTTTATAGTCAGGATATTAAAAGTATTTCAGATTTTGCATTTGTAAAGCAGAATGATACATTTATATCATATAAAAGTTGTGAATTTATTGCATTTTGCTTATCTGTTTATCCTCAAAATATATCTTTTGCGATTATTTCAAGTAATTTAGCTAAAAAACTTAATTTTAGAATGTTAGTGCAAAAGAGTAATGGAGAACTTATAAATCTTGATGGTCAAGTATATATGGTAAATATGATTATAGAGTCTAGCAATAGAAAGTTTTTTTCTAAATCTTGCAAATGGATTTTTGAGTTTATTAAGCGAACACAAGGAGGTTATGGCTTTGCTCAAGATATAGAATTATCTAATTGGCTTGAAAGCATGGTAAAGAAAACAAATATGATTATAGACGGTTTATACTATTTGCACAATTAAAAAATATAATTATTCCTGAAAATAGAAAAACACAGTAAAGGAGGAGTTTTACGATGGTTTTATACTTAATTTTTCTCACAGTGCTTGTGTGTTTCTGCTTGGCAATTGTTGTTTGTATCATTAATTTAACTCGGCTTCATTATAAGGATAGAGTAAAGGCTCCTGCAATATCAATAATTTTAATAGTACTTCTTTTTATTTTTTGCATTATAGCTGTTATTATGCTAGGACCTAAAGTTTTATACAGTTGGGCTAATGTTTATGATTTAAAGCTTAAATCAGATATATCTATTTGTGCATTTGATAATGAAGATTCTGTATATCTGTATAGCAATTCTAATGATGATGAAGTAACGTACTATTATTGCTATCTTGATAATAGAAATAATAGGGTAATTGCAAAACTTGAATTGACTTCAATGGCAGAAATTATATATGGAAATGAGCCTCAAATTAACCTTAAATTAAGTGCTTCAAAAGATAAATTCAATATAGAATCTGTACAAATTACAATTCCACCAAATTCATTGATTGAAATTGAAAAAAATTCTGAAACCGAAAAATTGCTTTCGGGAATTGCTGAACCATATAAATTTAATTCTCTTTCATTATTATAATAGTAAGGGGGAAGAATATGGATTTCATTAAGTTGATATATGGAATTTTTGTTAGTGCAGTATCATTGATTCTTTCTGCTGGTGCGGTTAACTTATCTTTAAAAATTTTTGAGAAAAGATAGAACGAATAAGGGCTGTAAAAAATATTACAGCCCTGTTTTTTTAATCATTTTTTATTTCAGCAATAGTTACTCCGTGAATCACCTTCACCATACATACCAAGTCTAAAACTTTTAATATGAACATTAGATTTTAAATATTCTTGAACACCTTTTCTAAGTAGTCCTGTACCTTTACCATGAACAATTCTTATTTCATGTAATCCAGATAAATAAGCATCATCAATATATTTTTCAAGAGTAGAGGTAGCTTCATCAACAGTCATTCCTAATAAATTTATTTCAGTAGAAATATTTTGTGATTTTTTATTTACTTTATTTGTAGTGTTTATTTTTTTAGACTTTGTTTTATCTTTTATTTTTTCAAGGTTTGATATGTGTATATTTAATTTCATTAAACCAGATTGCACTTGCAAATTTCCGTTTTTATCTGGAAGAGAAACAATAACAACATTTTGATCAATCGATGGAATATAAGCTTCCATACCTTTAATAATTTCGTTTTGTTTTAATGAATTAGTCACAACTGTTTTTGGTACAAGTAAATCCTTTTGAACTTCAGAAATACTTTTTTTAATTTTTTGTCTATTTTCTTCAGCTTTTTTAAATTGATTTTTGGGTGATTTACTTTTTATTTCTATTAAATCTTTAATTATTTTATTAGCTTCTTCTTCAGCATCTAATAACAAATCTCTAGCTTTTATTTTTGCATCATTTAATATTTCGGTTTTCTTATTTTTAATATCACTTTCCATTTTTTGAGCAGATTCTTTTAATAATTTTGCTTCATTTAACATTTTATCTGAAAGCTCTTTTTGCTCTTTGATAGTTCTTTTATCTTGTTCAATTGTAGTTAATATATCTTCAAATTTAACTGTTTCTTCATTTATATATTTATTTGCTTCTTCTAATATTTTATCAGATAAACCAAGTTTCTTTGAAATTAAAAATGCATTACTTCTTCCTGGAACACCAATTAAAAGTTTGTATGTTGGTGTTAACTTTTCAAAATCAAATTCACAAGAAGCGTTTTCCATTCCATCTGTTTGAATTGCAAATGTTTTTAATTCACTATAATGTGTAGTTGCAATTGTTCTGCAATCGCAGTCATGTAAATAGCATAGAATAGCTCTTGCTAAAGCACTACCTTCAACAGGATCTGTTCCAGAACCTAATTCATCAAGTAAAACCAAATCGTTATTAGTAACATTGTTTGTTATATTAACAACATTTGTCATATGAGAAGAAAAAGTACTTAAAGATTGCTCAATACTTTGCTCATCTCCAATATCACTATATACATTATTAAAAACAGATATTTCTGATGATTCATTTGCAGGAATATGAAGACCGGACTGTGCCATTAAAGTAAGTAGACCAACAGTTTTTAATGTTACTGTTTTTCCACCAGTGTTAGGTCCAGTTATTATCAAGCTATTAAATTTTTCTCCTAACCAAACATCAATAGGAACTACAGTTTTTTCATTTAATAATGGATGTCTTGCTTTTTTTAAATTTATATATCTTTTATTATTTAATTTTGGTTCAAATGCATTCATATTGAAAGATAGTTTTGCTTTAGCAAATGCAAAATCAATTTTTCCTAACATATCTGATGATAATATAAGCTCATCAGTTAGCGGGCTAATCATTTGTGTTAATAGAGCAAGAATTCTTTCTATTTCTTTTTGCTCTTCTATTGATAATTCTTTTATTTCATTGTTAATATTAAATACACTTGTTGGTTCTATAAAAAATGTATTACCAGAAGAAGAAGAGTCATGTACTAATCCATTAATTTCGTTTTTATATTCTTGTTTTACTGGAATAACATATCTACCATTTCTAAAAGTAACAACAGCATCTTGCAAAAATTTTGAAGTAGAAGATGAGTGGATTATATTATTTAATTTTTCTTTAATCTTTATTTCTGCATCCATTATTTGTTTTCTTATTTTATAAAGAGCAGGACTTGCATGGTCATCTAAATCTGTTTCACTTTTAATACATCTAAATATTTCATTTTCAAGATTTTTATTAGTATATAAGTTTTCAAAATATTCGTTAATAATATTTATATTATCAATATCATCTTCATCAAAATATTCTTTTACTTCTCTAAATATTTTTAATGTATTTGCTACTTTTAAAATTTCTTCTATTGAAAGAATACTACCAATATTTATTTTGTTTGTTATATTTTCTAAATCAGGAATAGGAGAAATAGGTGGATTATTTTTTCTTAGAGAATATGAATAACTTTCACTAGTTTCTTGTTGAAGATGTTTTACTTTTTCAATATCACATAGTGGAATAAGATTTTGTGCTAATTCTTTTCCTTTAAATGTAATACAATTATTTTTTAGAATTTCTATTATTTTATAATATTCCAAATTATTTAAAGTCTTTTGATTTATCATTTTTAGTCCTTTCTAATATTAAAATATTACTGATATTATGTCACAAAACATAAAGAAAATCAACAATTTACATAAATTAACTGCGGAGATTTTTTATTAAAAATAAAAAGGATTTAGTTTTTGGCTAAATCCTTTTATTAACTTATAAAATTTATTTTAAAAACTTGAATTATTTTTTCAGTATAATATAATGTTTATATAGAAATTCGCGCAAATTTTGTGAGGGGGAGATTTACAAATGAAAAAAAGTATATTTTTAACTATTATTTTATGCTTAATTGTATCTTTATTTAGTGTTTCTTTTGCAGTAAAAGTACCATCAGATGTAAAAGGAACAAAACAAAAAACAGCAGTTAGAGAACTAATGGAATTAGAGATAGTTGATGGTTATCCAGATGGAACATATAGACCAGATGCTGTAGTTTCTCGTAGTGAACTAGCAAAGTTATTAGTTGTATCATATGGATTAGATGGTGTAGCAAAAACATATACAGGAAAAACACAATACACAGATGTTAATGAAGTTGGAAACCATTGGGCATCAGGATATATCAATGTATCTACAAATTATCAATTTATCAATGGCTATCCAGATGGAACATTTAAACCAGATAATACAGTAACATATGCAGAAGCAATAACAATGTGTTTACGAGCATTAGGATATACAAAAGAAATAGAATCAAATGGGACATGGCCAATTAACTACATATCAAAAGCACAAGACTTAAAGCTTGTAAAAGATATAACAATAAATTCATATGACGATGGTGCAAAAAGAGGAGATATAGCGATACTTGTTTGGAATATGCTTAATACAGAAATGGAAGGAATAAGCGGAAACAAAACAATGTTAGAAGTTAAATTTCCAGATTACATAGATGAAGAAGAAAGTGGAGATACAGAAGACAATAAAAATGTAGAAGTAAAAGTTAATCTTGCAAAAGAAAGTGTAACAATACCACTTGCAACAGCAGATGGAGAATTTCCATATAAGATAGATTATACAGTAACACCTTCAGATGC
>CANQBB010000066.1 GCA_947588905.1 uncultured Clostridia bacterium | reverse complement strand
TGCTGTTTCTGACACTGCTGGTAAAGCCGTTACTGACTATAAATCTTTCTCTTACAATTCTCACACTATTAGAAATAATGGTGAATTTGTAAGAGCTGACTTCGTTAATCGTTCTGTTTCTACTGCTAAGCTTACTTTAGCTGATGGCTCTATTGTTGATGTTAAAGTTTCTTACGGTGATATTAATGAAACCGAAGTTCGTTAATTTTAATTTTTTAGAAAGGAAATAATTATAATGAAAGGCAAATATAAACTTTTTGCTATTGGTCTTGCTAGTCTTTGTGCTTCTGTTTCTGTTGCGTCTGCTAAATCTATGACTGCTACTGAAATCGCTGAAGCCATTACTGCTCAAAACCCTAACGCTACTTACGCATATGTTATCGGTTCTTATGTTTTTACTGGTTCTCATATGCTTTCTACTAATGACGTTATGGTTGGTAGTAAAACTATCGAGTCCAATGACCCTGAAGATCAATATATTAATGTCTTACAACTTAATGAATCTACTAATAAGTGGGAATATGATAAAAACCTTTTAGGCTCTCTTATTTCTAGTTCTACTGGTGCTGTTGACATTCAATATATTGATTACGTACCTACTAGTGATTCTGTTAATGTTGACAAAACTGTCGCTGACGAAATCACTAAATTAGGTGATGCTGATAATAACGCTATTATCTCTATTAACAAAAACGTTATTACTGTTAAAGTATCTGATACTATTAGTAGTTCTACTTATACTACTTTAGCTGATGATATTATCAATCTATTGTCTTCTAACGACAAAATTGCTTCTATTGTGATCTCTCAACTTGATGCTGATGGCGAAGCTATGACTAGCTCTGCTGTTAATATTACTAAAAATACTGCTAAATCTACTGTTTCTAGTAGAATTAAAAGTTTAGCTGATGCTAATTCTTCTTTTACTATTGAAGTTAAATTAGTTGATGGCGTTGTTAATGCTGGTAAATATACTACTTATACTGTTAACTTTGTTACTATTGTTGATACTGATAAGGCATTTACTAGCAACAAATTAACTAATGGTGCTTATTATACTTTTGATTGTACTGAATCTGAAAATGGTAATTGCTCTCTTGTTTTAGATTTAAAACAAGCATTTGTTACTAATAATACAGATTCAACTGCAACAAATTTCCACATAATTTATAGTGAAACATTTAAACCATCTGATGGTACAGCGACAGGTGGAGATGTTAATACCACTTTTAAAGAATTATATAAAGTAATTACAGATTCTCTAGAAAATGATAAAACAAATGTTAAATCTATTACAGTTAAAATAGGTGGAGATACAAAAGTATTTACAACTGCAAACAAAGGTGATGTTAAGACTTTCTTTGTAACTGCATTTAAATCTAATAGACCAGCTACAACTGGAGATTTAACTTATAGTGATTTAATAAATCAAAAAATAATTATCACTTTTACATTAGAAGATAATGTTTTATCACAAAATGATAAAAGTGAAGAGGTTTATTCAGTTACTATTACTGGTACAACTAATACAGTTGAGCAAACTAAAAGTAGTGTTGAAACATTAAATACTGCGGTTAAAAACTCTGATGGTACATTAAATTATAATGTTGTATTTGATGAAGATGTTAACACAATTTTATTCCAATTACCAACAAGCCCTAATTTAGTTCCATTTAATAGCAATTCTGATTTAGTTGATGTAATAAGTGACTTCTATTTTAGTGGTTTGTATAAATCTGTTACTGTAAGTGCTAGTGGATTTGAAGACAAGCTAGTATTAAATGAAAAAACTATTAAAGATATTATTGATTTTGATGGCAGAAGCACTAATGTGTTAACAAAAGGAGACATTTTTATTGCATTCTTAGATTGGCTATATGAAGTAGGTGGTAAAGAAAGTGTAGTATTAACCGCTGAACCTCATACTCAATATAGTGGAGAGCTTGCTGAAGATGAACACATTTATAGTAAAGCTGGTAATACATATTCATTTAATTTATCAACATTAGTAGGTAGAACTTTAACACTTGAACTTGAATATGCTAATGAGGGCGTTAAAGATAAAAGTGGAGTTAATTCTTACAGTATTGTTTTTGCGAATAGTGTAAAAACTGATGATGATACAAAAGACTTAGTTTCAAAATTATCTACAGTTGCTGCTGAAAAAATTGATTTACAAAGTAATAATGTTATTGTTGATCTAACTGGCGTTAACGAGTCTACTAAGTTAGATGCTGATGCTCTACATTCTACACTTATGAGCTTGGCACAAAATAAATATGCATCAATTAAAGTTACTTATGGTGAAAAAACTTATACTATTAAATATACAAAAGGTAGTGATACCCAATTTGATGACTTTGGTGATTTAAATAATTTAAGAAATGATTTAAACAATAAGAAAGTATTAGAAACATTAAATGGAAATGAAATTAAAATTGAATATACTTTATTAAGTAATTCAGTTAATGAGTCTGAAAATGGCGAAGTATATACTATTAAATTTAGATATGCTGCTAATACTAGAAACGAAGTTGAAACATTCTTAAAAGATAAAGTCAATGGAAATATTCTTGTACCAGTTAATGCAGGAACTGATAAAGATATAAAATATATTAGTGATGATAATGTTATTACATTAGAAGTTGTCAGTGGAAATACTTCATTAAATAAATTAGGCTATGGATTAGAAGGTAAATTATTAGAGCTATTTAGAACTAATAATTATAAATCAATAGTGTTCCACTATGATGGAAATACTTATGAAATTAAATATACACCAGCCAATACTGATACAAAAACAGACGAAACTATAACAGGAATAAGTACTCTTATAAATGCTATTGGTGGCGATTACGAAGGTAATGCAAGATTAGCTGACATAGCTAAAGAAGGTAAAATATTTGATGTTGAATTTGTTTTAGCGGATGGCGTTATTGACTATGTTAAGGCTAAAGATGAAAGTGGAAATGATTATAATAAATACACAAATTTAAACACTTTAACTTATAGTATTAATTTATCAATTGAACTTGATGTTAATAGAGATATGAAAACAGTTTTTGATAGTAATGCTTATGCTGAAAGTGAATATGTTTCAAAATTAGTTGACGAAAAAATAAATGTTTTATATTCATCTTCTAGTCAACAACGTGCTTCATATTTCTTTAGAAGTTCAGCAATGTTAACACGTTTAATCACATTATTGAACGACGCTAGATATACTACTATTGAAATAAATATTGGTTCTCAATCTGTAAGAGTAGTTAGAGGAGAAGCAGTTGCTAGTGTTCAAAGTGAATTGGAAAAAGCTCTTAATACTTTAGTACCAGGAAAATCTAAAATTGATGATATTAAAGTTTCTGATGTTATAAAAGCTTTAGGAAATGAAAAAATGACTATAGTTGTTAATGTTAATAATACTGTTGCATCTATTAAAGATAGTACTGAATCTAAGAAAACTTATGAAATTGTATTTTCTAAATATTATGATGTAACTACTTTAATAAACAATAATATTACAAGTAGCAGTAATTCTATTGCTTGGACACAAAATGAAGGTGTTGTTAAAGTTGCAAAGGATCAATATGTTGACATAAATAGCTACTTTAAGGCAAATAATGTTAAAACAATATTTGATGCAGATAGCATTTCTTCAATTACAATTGACGGTGAACCTTATACAGCAAGTAGATTCAAAGATGTTCTTGATTTAGACGGTGGAGAAACTCCAAGTACTAATGTAAACATTCTTATTAAAGAAATGAATAATAGAGTTTTAAATTATGTTAAAAGCTTAGGAATCAATGTTTCTGACGGTAAAGCCAAATCATCTGATTTATTTGGAAAATCTATCGAATTTAAAGTTACTATGAAAGATGGCATCCTATCAAATAATGGTAACACAGAAGAAACATTTAAAATAACATTTGAAGAAAATAAAGCATCTTAAAATTATAGTTTACAACTCAAAAAAGAGTGGAAATTCCACTCTTTTTTAGTTTATTAATTTAATAAAATTATTTTTGAATAGCAAATGTTAAAGTATAAGTTTCTTCACTATTACCATTTTCTGATAATACACCATTAGCCATTCTTACAGTAAATTTAACTTCAACTTTATTCTTAACTAAATCATCAATGCTAGCTGTTAAAGAATTTGTTGATTTAAATGAATTATCTTCAGTTGTTGCAACTTTAATCTTAGAATCCTTTAACTGTTTAGCAATATTATCTAAAATATTACCAACTAAAATTTCAGTTTCAGAAGTTCGTTCTGCAACATTCGCTGATGCATAATTTCCAGAAGTAACAACATAATCATTAACAGTTATAGAAGATATATTATCATATTTACCACTATTACCTGTTCCTTTAAATAAATTATCTAATAAGTTCTCATTAAAGTAGCTTTCAAAATTTACTTCACTTCCAGTAGTTTTTGAAACTTCTAATTTATTTTTATTCATACCATTAAATGGTGAAACTGCAAATACTGTCGATAAATCTTCGTATTCAGAATATACAAATTCATAAGTTATACTAGTTTCATCGTTTTCTTCAAATGTTGCATATTGAGGAATTAGATTTAAAGTAATAGAAATTTTATTATTTCCTAATGCTTTAACTACATCAGCCATTGAAGCATCTTTAGTATAAATTGCATCAGTACCAGGTTTATTTAATAATTCTTTTAAATTAGCTCCAACTTTATAATTTACTAATTTTTCATCATCAGTATCATGTGCACCTATATCACCACTAACTTCGACTATCTTATTACCAATATTAATTTCATAAGATCTCATTCTATTATCATTAAGGATTAAATCTCTTAATTTAGCAATTAAACTAGTGTTTTGGAAGAAATCAACGGCTAGTAAATCTTTTATATATAATACTTGGATGTTTCCATCTTTTACATTTAATTTGAAATGTTTATCTTTAAGATTACCATTAGTTTTAAAATTGTTATAAGCGGTTTCAAGAAGTTTTAAAGAATTTATCTTTGTAGAAATAACAACATTATAAGTTAAAGTATTACCTTCTGTATAGACTTTAACATTATTCTTGTCAGGTACATAATTCATAACACCATCTGCAAGTTCAATAACAATTTGAATATTCTTAGTAGCTAGTTCGCTCATTGTAGTTCCTAATTTAAGAGCAGTAATTAATTCATCTAAACCAGTTACTTTTTGAGTTTCTTTATTATATGTTATTGGATACTTAACATCATCAACTACAATTGAAATAGATTCATAAAGTCCTTCATTTTGTGTTAATAATTCTTTAAAATTAGTTTCTAAAGCAAACACATCTTTTAAACTACTAACAGTAGCAAATGGATCTTTAGCATCAAAAATAATTGTATGATTTTCATCAATATAATTACCAGAACTTACTTCTCTAACAACTAATTTATCATTTTTAGTCATTTTGCCATTTAATACATTATTAGTATTAGTTTCAACAGCAAATTTAATTGTATAAGTTTCACCATTTTTGCTTAAATTAGTTGAATCAGATTTTAAATTATAAGTAATTTTTAATGTTTTTCCTTGTAATGAAGCTTTTATTGTTTTATTTGCTTTCATATCAGTTAATAAATCATCCAATTGACCATAATCAGAAACTTCATGTGAAGTTTTATCTGTATATTTAATTGTATAATCTTTTCCATTGTAATTTATTACAATTGATTCATATTTATGTGATGCAGTTCTTAATTGACTACCAAATTCGTCAGTATTTAAATCGCTGCTAACTTTATTAATGTCCAAACCATAAACAAATTCATTCGTTTTAGCTGGAACATAAGTACTTGAAGCTGCTAAAGAATTGCCTTTATTTAAACCATTGTCTCCTAATAAAGTGTTTGTATCGGTTGAAGTATTTATACTATTAGCAAATTTAACTGTATAAACGGTAACGCCACTTTCATCTTTAATAGCTTCATTTGCATATTTTAATGTAATAGTAAATGATTTACCTGCTAAATTTGACATATTAAATGCTCTACCATTAGTATTTGTATTATATAGGGAATCTGGCGTAGTATTATTATCTACCACTACTACTTTACTAGAAAGTGATTCATAATTCAAATTTTTCTCTGAATTGAAATTTGCAAGTTGATTATCTAGATAATCTGAACCATTATAATAGTCAATTATACTTCCTTCTCCACCAAATTTGGCTAACCATAATAAGTATTCTTTAAAGATTTCACCTTTATTTTTTCCTTCAAATTTACTATCAAGAACAAAAGGATCTACTCCTACACCATTAACTGTTACAGATTCATATAATCCACTAAAATATAGGTCACTTATTACATCAACTAAATCAGAATTACTATTAAAAGGAACAATAGATGTTTTTCCTTCTGGTAATTCAAATGTAATCGTATTAGTTTCCTCGTCAAAAACTGGGGTATAATTTAATAAACTATTAGAATTTGGTGTGTTTGCTCCTTTAGCTTCATTTAATGATTTAACACTTTCATTCATAGTTTCAGATGAATCTGTTGTACCAGTAATAGTAACTGAATAAACTTCTTCATTTTTATCATTTTGAGAAACAGCTTTTGCTGAATCAACTAATATAGTAATAGTAATTTTTTGATTTAATAAATCACTGTATACTAAATGATCAGTTGATTTAGAAGCAGCAATTGCAAATGCACTAGCAATAGAATTGCCAATCTCTTCTGGAGTACTATTTGATGTAAACACATTGATTGTATCACCAATTTTAATAGTAACAGATTTAACTTTAGTATTATTTAAAGCACCATTTGTACCTTTTATAGCATTAACTAATGCGTCAAATTTATGTTCACTATATTTTGATGGAGTACTTACAGATGTTGGTCCTGCAGTAGTAGTATTGATTTTCTTTAAATCTAAAACAAGAGAGCAATTACCATTTTCAGATTCAGTACAATCAAAAGTATAGAAATCACCATTAGTTAATTTGTTGCTAGTAAAGAATTTATCAGTATCAACAACAGAAACGAAGTTAACAGTATAAGTAGTATATTTA
>CANQBB010000065.1 GCA_947588905.1 uncultured Clostridia bacterium | reverse complement strand
ATCACAATACTGTTTAACTTCTTCTGAAACTAAACTAGCCATGTATCCACCCATAACTACAGTTTTTCCTCTTTTTTTAAATTCTTTAGCTATTTCTATACCACGTATAATAGAATGTCCCATACTTCCAATTCCTATTAGATCTATATCTGTATCCCATGGAATATCTTCTATTGTTTCTATGCAAATTTGCACATCCCAATCATCTCCACATTCTGCTGCTAAAAGAGGCATTGTTAACCCGATAAAATATAACATTTTCTTTTTAACCAATTTATGATATTGGTCATAAATTGTTGGTTGTATTAATAGCATTCTCTTTTTCTTTTTCGAAATTATTTCCTCGCTCATATTTTCCTACCTTTCTATATTCCCATTCCATTTTAATATAATGCCATAGCATTTTCATTGCACCTCTTACACATTTTAAAGCAACTTTAAGTCCACATTTTTTGTATATATACATAACTGATGATAAACTTGCAGATGTTTTAAAATATCCTTTTATAATCTGATAATAATATTGTGTTGGAGTAAGTTTTGTAGGCATTATGGCTAAATGGGTTAAATCCCATTTCTCATATTCTTTAGGATTTAATAATAATTGATTTTTATAGTCATCATAGATAGCTGTTCCAGGCAATGGCACGAGTGGTTGAAGATTAGTAAATCTAATATGCATTCTTCTTAACCATTTTGCGAAATCATTAAAATCTTGCTTGTCCCAATCTGGCCCTACTATTGCTCCAGCATATAAGTCAACACCATTTTTATATAATACTTCAGATGCCTTTTCACTTGTTTCAACATCAGTCTTCTTATTAAAATCATTTAAATCACTTTGCTTAAAACTTTCAATTCCAACAAATACTGCATCTAGTCCATGCTTACTCAATAGTTCTATCATGTCAGGATTTTTAACAATAAAATCTGCTCTACCAAAAATGATAAAGGTCTTATGAATATCATTATCGTCTAATAATTTACAAAATGTAACTATTCTTTCTCTACTAACTAAAAAATTATCGTCTACTATAAAAATATTTTTTTCTTTTATTTCTTTTATTTCATCAATAACTGGTGTAAGTTCTCTTTCAAAATATGTATGATTAGTTATCTCAACACAAAAACAAAATTTGCAACTATAAGGACAACCAAATGATGTTTTTAATAAAGCACATGGCACATGATAAGCATAATCATATTTTTTTCTATACTTATTTGTTATATTTCTATCTGGCATTGGCAATTTATAATCTTTATTAATTTTATCATGTTTAAATTCTACTTTTTTATTATTTTTTAAAGCATCTAATAAAATTGCCATATTTTCCATTCCATTAATTCCTAAAATATAATCTATATTTTCATCTGCAAAATCTTCAGGGATAACTTCACAATGGACTCCGTCCAACAACAGTAATTATTTTATTATTTACTTTTTTTACTTCTTTACTATATGACTTTATCACATTAACATGAGTAATATATGCTGTAAAGGCTACAATATCAGGTTCATGTTTTTTTATAAAATAACTCAGTTTATTTTTTTCTAACATCATGTCTATTAAAATTACTTCATGTCCCTCATTCTTTACTAAACTACTCACATATTCTAATTCTAATGGTTCACACGTCATTAAATCAGATAAACCTAAAGAATTTTTATGTGGTTTTGGTCTAACAAGCATTACTTTCATATAATTACCTCTCCATTCTAAAAACATTAAAATCATATTCTTGAACTTTATATTCTAAAAAATGAATGTTCTTTTTAATTAAATAATTTAAAAACTTATTACTATGTGATAGTAAAAAATAATCGTAATACATTTTTGCACCAAATTTTAATTTAGCATCATAAGCAGTTTGTCCAAAATTTATGTACCTAAATTTGTGATTTATAGCATATTTAACGATTTCTATTAACATATTATGATATAAATCATATTGATGAGCAACTTCATAATTATATCCGCCAAATTCAAAAATCAATGTATCATTTTTTCTATCTTCAATAAGTTGAACGATTGCTTGTATTTTATTATCAACTGATAATGTCAATATTTTAGAAATATCATTTTTGAAAAAGTCTCTTGTTAGCTTTTCAAGAGAATATGTTGAATGATTATAAACTTGCTCATATAAATCATACATTTCATCAGTAAATAATTTATTATCTTTTAATATATCTACTTTTATATCTTTTCCTTTTTTTAAAGCTATATTATATCTCCTTCTATAATTTGCTCTTAAACAATTCATATATTCTTCAAATGAATTCCATTTATTTTCTAAAATACATATAGGCAAATAATGTCCTTGCGTAAAATTTTTTAATGTATCTTCTTTTTCTGTATTTATTATAATTTTAATGCCTTTCATTTTATTTAAAACCATTTCTAATTCAGATTTATCTTTTCCAAATATAATACTTGGTTTCGTTACAGATAAAGGTAAATAAATAAATTTCATGTTTGTTTTTATATTGTATTTATCTGTAAATATAAATAAGTTAAACTTCCTTTCAAACATCATAAAACATGAATATAGTTTATTCTCATTATCATAAAATAAATGGTATGATTGATTACAATAATTTACTTTTTCCATATATTTTAAAAAATGTTTAGACATATATATGTTTTTAGTACATAATTCGTCCCATTCTTTTGGCAAATCTTTTGCTTTATCTATTCTTACATACATTTTTATTCCTCTATTTCATATAATCTATATTCTTTATTAATTCCTACCGCCATTTTTTTACACAAATTATTAGATTCTGTATTATCTTCTAAAATGAAAGAAGATACTCCTTTACTGTATTCAGATCTTCGCATTTCTATAGAATAATTTATCAAACCAACAGCTAATCCAATTTTTTGATGTTCTGGCAATACACCAATTACATTATAAATAAGATTTTTAGGTTTCCCTTTTAGCATCCTAAAAAATAATTTTAAGTAATTAATCTTTGGTCTATCAAAAAACTCTGCATAATCTGGATGAGTATATACAAATCCAACTTCCTTTCCATCTTTCATTGCAAAAATAATATCTTCATTTTTCATTAGAAATTTCATTTGCTTCATTAGTTGATACATTTCATAAGGTGTTTTATATGAATAATATGGAGTATTTGACAATGTTTTATCGCACAAGTCTCCAAATTTAATCATTTCTTCTTTAAATCTTTTTTTATTCATATATCTAAATGTATAATTTTTATTTATTTCATCTAACATGGCTTTATCAAAAAAAGATAAACTATGCTCTGCATCATAATTATAAGAGAAAGCTCTTTTTTTGATTTTAATTATTTCATCAAGCTCTTTTACATAATAATCAAAATTATAATTTGAGTTAAATTCAAATTTATTATTAAATCCTGGAACTAATATTCCTAATCCATAACTAACTTGACCATTAATTCCTATAATCATTTTTCGCAAATGTAATTTTCTCATTAATTTTTTTCCATAGTTAATTACTTCTTCTATATATTTTCTACTATTAGGTCTAAATTCTAAAAAAGATAATTTCAATTCTTCACTATCATTTGTACTAATAAAAATACATACTAATTTTATTTGCTCTTCTTCTACAATTATTGGTATAACGTTTGCTCTTTTAGCATAATTATCTTTTTTATATAAAAAATTTTTAACTAATATTAGATTCATATCAGAAAAATTATTATCATTTTTGTATAGTTCATAAATAAATTTAATATATCTTTTTTTATCATGTTTTGTTTTAACTTCTATTAATTTCATTCATATATATCTCCATTATTTAAAGTTTTTATCAGTTATTTCGTAGCCATAAATTCTTTTATATTTGGGTAATTTTATATTTACTTCATCCACTATGCTTTTAACTTCTTTCTCACTCAGTTCTGTATTTATTATAGCATATATTCTATTATTTTTCATAATTATATTACAATCTTTTATATTCGTATTTTTCATTAGCTTTTTTATAAGTTCCTCAGGTGCAACATTTTTTCCATTATCACCAATTAATATATTCTTTTTTCTTCCTTTTACATACAAAAAATTATTTTTTACGAAACCAATATCACCCGTATCAAAAAAATCATCTATAATATAGTCTCCACTTTCGTTTCCTACATAACCTTTAAAAACATTTTGACCTTTTACCCATATCTCTCCGTACTCCATCTTTATTTTTATTAACTATTTTTACTATATTTGCATCTAAAATTCTACCTACTGAATTATAATCATTATTATCCTTATAATTAATTGCAACAGGTCCAGAAGTTTCTGTCATACCATATACATTATATATAGGTAAACCAATATCATTAAAAAATTTATTTGTTTCATATGACAGCAAGCTTCCTGCTGAACATCCAAAATAAAACATGCCTCCAAAATAATTATGAATTTCTTTAAATATTTTTTTTCTAATATCTATTTTTATTATTCTTAATATATTAGAAATAGCAATCATCATTTTTATAAAAAATGGATTTCTACTCATTATTTTATCTTTTATTTTATTATACATTAAAGGTACACCTAAAAAAATTGTTGGTTTAGTTTCTTTTAGTGCAATATCAATTTTTTTGTAATCAGTTTCCAATATTATAGAAACTCCCGCATACATACAATGAAATATCGTTGCTAAAGCATATATATGATATAATGGAATTACATAAAAACATGATTCTTTGTGAGTTACATCCCATTTTTTATTTAGTTCAGGAATAGCTCCACATAAATTATTTTCATTTAATTTTATTAATTTTTGTTCTCCTGTCGTTCCTGAAGTATGTAAATAAAGATTTCCAGTATGTTCATTGTTTAAAATAATTTTAACTTTTTCTTTCATTAGCTTATTAATATCGCTGAAGTATAGGCATTCATAATCTTCAAATTTTAAATTTAATTCATCATCAATTATTATTAAATTTGGCTTTACTATTTCAAACATTTTTAAAATACTGTCTTTCTCTAATTCTTTGTCTATTACAATTACATCTCCTATATACCCCATAACTGCCCAAAATGAAATCATCCATTCAAGTTTGTTTCCACCTATTATTGCAACATTGTCATACCTCTTGTTATTAAGTTCAAAAACTAGTGAATTTACATATTGATATATTTCCTTATTTGTAACATTAATGTATTTTTCATTTTCTTTATATACTATCCCTATATCATTTTTATATTTTTTATAATTTTTTTCTAAATATTCATTAATTTTGCCCATTTTAAATCCCCTATATTACTATTACTTAATCTTAGTGTATCCACCTTTTTCTACAATTTCTTGTCCTGCTGGCGTTAATAAATAATTAACTAATTTTCTAACATTACTATTTTCAGGTTCATCTTTTCTAAAAATTGCATAGACAATTTTAGATAAAGGATATGAACCATCTGCTATTGTTTCGTCAGTTGGATAAACACCATTTATAGATACAAATTTAATATTATCTTTTACATATTGTTCTTTAGCATATAAGTATATAGAATATCCTATAGAAGAATTGCTATTACTATATGATGCAACAGCATCTATTAAACCCTCCATATTACTAAAATGTAATTCAGTTGGAATTTCAGCCATTTTTAAACCTTTCATGACCATTTTTTCCATTAAATTTTGGCTTCCGGAATTTTCCTCTCTTTGATATGCAACAATTTTTAAATCTTCTCCACCAACATCCTTCCAGTTAGTTATTTCTCCTGTATATATTTTTTGAATTTGTTCAATAGTTAAAGATTGAATTTTGTTATCTTTATTAACTACAAATACAAAGCCATCTTTACCTATTCCAACCATTTCAAATTCTACTCCAGCATTTTTTGCATTATTTAGTATATCGTCAGATGGTTCAGATGCAAAAATAATATCTGTTTTTTTATTTATTAAATTTTCATAAGCTTTTGCTGTTGTATTATGAATAATAAAATCTTCAGCTTCTTCATTTGTCATGTCAATAACATCTTTAGCAATTTCTAACGCAAGCGGACGCATTGCCGTTGCACCATCTTCTCTAGGAAATTCTTCTCTTGTAAGTTTAAGATGAGTATTATTAGTCAAGTCTTCATTATTCTCAATTATATTATTAGTAATTTCATTTTCATCATTTTCAATTTTGGGTTTGTTATTCATATTTACAATAAATAATACTAACATACATATCAATAATATCATCATAATAATAGCTATTATTGATATAATACTAATTTTGCCTCTATTTTGTTTCATAAAAAGTCCCCCTATTTTTTTCTTTTATTATCAATAATTATAATCAAGCCACAAATACATATTAGCACTATAAAACCTAAAATAATAAACACATCTTTCAATCCGTCTATATTATTTATTGCAATATCATTTTGAATTTCATTATTAATTAATTCTATTTTTTCTCCGCTGTTTTCTTTTTGAATTTCTAATTCATTATTTGATATTTTTAAATCGCTAATACTTTTTTCAACATTTAATTTTATTGTTTCATTTTTTTCTCTATTTTTTGAAATTAAGTTTTTGGCAGAATTTGTTTCTAAGGCTAAACTTAAATCTTCCAATCTACTTGTATAAGATTCTAAATAATTAATAACATATTTTCCATTCTCATAAGTCCTGTAATATGCAAAGTGAGCAATAGTAGGAATTTCAGAATTATTTTTTACATATTCATTTGTGAGTAATTTTAAAATTCCATATTCATCATCAAAATACTTTCCATTTTTATATGCTTTTGCAATTTCTTCATTTTCTTTATTATAATAACCAACAATGCTTTCAGAAAAACTACCATATTCGTTGAGTTTTACAGGATTGTCATAAATCATTACTCTCATATACATATCTGCATTTATAGAATTGTTATATTTTATAATGTCTTCTTCTGTTGCATTAAGTTTTTCACCATTTATTCCTTCACCGACATATATTATTCTTGCACCATGAGTAGAAAGCCCAGCAAATATTTGAATAATTTTTAAATATTCTCTCTCTGTATAATCAGCTTTTTTATAATAATATTCATAAAGTCCTGTGCAACCTATATAATCATAATCGCCACTATAATAATACTTTTTTATATTTTCCCTCCAAATTTTATCTTTTTCAGCATAGCTCATATTACTATCAATTCCTTGAGAAATCGTTTCATCAAAAGTATCATATTCATTTATAAAATCATAAACCATCCTGCCAACTTTTTCATATAAATCAATTCCATCTTCTGTTTCAACAAAATCTATACATATTGTTTTATTTGCTAAATAGCCATTATTCTTTGGCGAGTTATAGCAATATAAATAATAAATAAGAGGATTACCATACATATCCCTATAAAATTCATTTTCATAACTTTTTTCTATATAATTATATATGTACGCTGGAAAAGGAACTAGAAAATCATATGTATGTATATATTTTTCATTACCAAATAATTGTTCTTTATCAGTTATTCCTTCACTCCATTTTTTTATTATTTCCCAGTTTCTATCATCTAGCTCATATTCTTTACTATATAGTAAATTATTAAATGTTTCTTTTTGAACAATTACATCTTTGGTTATTGGAGATACTTCATAATTATAATATTCCACACTTATAGTATTAGTTTTTTCGTCAAACTCAAAATGACCTGGATAGATTTTTTCAACTAATGGGATATTCTTTTCATCAATTTTTATTTTTACACTTACTTTTCCTACTTTTCTTCCTTCAAAATTTGTCATATTTCTTACCTTCTCCTTTAGGAATTTTGGTATAAACCAGAAAATCACCATTTGTATTTTTTTCAAAATCTATGCTTGTACCATTTAATTTTATTTCGACATTATTTACTGTAATAGAATAATCTTTATTTTCTAAAGGTATAGATAATACTGTAGAAATATCATCTACACTATTGTTCTTCAAATAATAAATACTATCTATTTTTGAGTTAATAATATCAATTAAAATTTCATTAGATAATATTTCAATATTTTCATCATCTATTTTTATTGGTTCTCCATAAAAATAAGTTACATTTGTTGCTGCAAAACTAACACTAATGCTAAAAGAAAATACTATCATTAGTAAAAAAAATATTTTTTTCATTTTTTCCTCCAATTTTATAATAATTAAAATTTGTATGTTTTTTTTACATTTTTCTTATTTAAGTATATCATACAGCTTATTAATTTTGTATATTTTTATTATACACTTAAATCATATTTTAAGACAAATCTTTTAATTATATAAAAACAGAATCTAAAAGTAAGATTCCTTATTACTGATAACATTATATATATAACTTTCACATTAAAAACGCACATTAAAGAAAATCCTTAATGTGCGATATTAAAAATTTAATCGATTATTTTAATCAATCTACCATTTATACGAA
>CANQBB010000064.1 GCA_947588905.1 uncultured Clostridia bacterium | reverse complement strand
CCCCTACCCTGTCGATCTTCGTACCGGAGATTGACTTCGTGAAGGAGTTCTCCACCAAGATTTCAGAGAAGCTGAACATCGCTCCCGAAATCGCCGCTGCCATCTCGGAGCACCTGGACCACTCCATCTACTATGCCATTCACGGCTTGGTGGAGAAGAATGCGCAGGAATTCGCCTCGCGCATGGCATGGCTCCTCAAAGCCGAGGAGGGCGACACCTTCACTGAACTCGTTTCGGGCGAGAAGGTTGAGGTGTTTGCCGATCCCTTCAACGGGGAACTGGCTCTGGACATCGACGACGAACTGCCTGCCGCTGTGCTCGTGGGCAATCGTGTCAACGTGCTCATTCCCTCGCATGAGGATTGAGTGCAATTCATCGACAAAGGCAACCTGATAAAGGTTGCCTTTATTTTTTTATTTCACTATTTTTTCTAATTCTTTTTCGATTCTCTCTAATGCCTTATTATCTCCTACACTTTTAGCATTCTTAGCCATCGCCTCTAACTTTTCATCATCAAAAATTATATCTTCTATTGCCTTCTCAAGTTTTTCTTTTGTTAAATCTTTTTCTTCTATAATTATACCTGCGCCAACATTTTCTAAGGTTTTTGCATTAAAGTATTGATGATTTTCCGCCGCAAAAGGAAACGGTATCATTATAGCTGGAACACCGACTACTGCAATTTCTGTAACAGTCAATGCACCACTTCTGCATACTACCAAGTCTGCTGCTCTCATTACTTCGTTCATATTATATATATATTTTTCAATTTTAAAGTTTTTATTTTCAACATTTATTTCAGATATAACATCATCATAATTTTTAGGTCCTGTTGCATATATTACTTCGTACCCTAACTGTTTGTTCTCATTTATAAACTCTACCATTGTATCATTTATCTTTTTTGCTCCTTGACTTCCTCCAAACACTAAAACCATTTTACCTTTTATTCCAAGTTTTTTCTTCATCTCATCTTTGCTCAAGCTTACCTCGATTTTAGTAGGATTTCCAGTAAATACAGCATTCTTAGCATCTGGCACTCTTTTTTTTGCATCATCAAAGCCAAGTGCAATTAAATCAACTTTTTTAGAAAGCCATATAGTAGTTTTTCCTGGCAAAGCATTACTTTCATGAATTGCTGTTGGAATTTTCTTTTTTAAACCAGCAATCATTAAAGGTGCTGTTACATATCCACCAGTTCCAATAACCAAATCAGGTTTTTCTTCATCAATAATTTTTTTACATTCTTCAATTCCTTTTTTTAAAATCATAATCGTTTGAATATTTTTTAAAGATAATCCTCTGTGTAATCCTTGTGCATGTATGTATATAATATCAAATCCAGCTTTTGGTACCAAATCTTTTTCAAGCCCTTTTTCCGTGCCAATAAACTTTACTTCATCTCCTCTATCTTTAAGCATATTTGCAATAGCAATTCCAGGATTTATATGACCACCAGTACCTCCCGCTGCAATCAGTATCTTCATATATTACCACCTCTTATTTTATAGTATGCTACTTTAATTTTTTTGTCAATCAATTCATGCTAGGATTAAATCCTTTCTTTGTTTAGCTATTTTCTTTAAACTTTCTGAATAACCACTAATAGAAAATAAAATATACATTTCTTTTCTACAATCTTTTTTCCATTCAACATTTTTAGCCTTTTCTAACAAATCATAAAAAATAGTTTCATTCATCAATTTTCCTTCTTTATAAAACTTACATTCTCCAAAAATTATTTCGTTTCCAGTAGAGTTTATACCTACAATATCAATTTCTTGATTTCCATTCCACCATCTTCCAAGTTTGTCAAAAGTCATTTTTAGTTTTCCTTTTTCATTTAATGTCCACATCTTTTCTCTACAAATATTTTCATATACATATGAAACATTATTATCAATAAAATTATTTCTAATTTTTTTCATAACCAAACTTTCTTTTCCTGCTTCTAAAAATCCCTTATTAGGATAAATAAACTGAAACCAAAATCCAATAAAATTATCTTTAACTTTATATTGCCCTTTTTTACTTTTTTCTTGATTTTCTTCAGTAATTGGAACTTCTCTTTCTAAAATGTCTAAGTTAATTAGTGTTTGCAAATATTTAGATAAATTAGTTGGACTAACAGATAAATTAGTTGCAATATTTCCAAGTTTTCTATTTCCTGCCATAATAGATTTTATAATTGAAAAATAACTGCCAACTTCACTAACTTCATGCTGAAGTAAAAATAACGGTTCTTCATATAAATAACTTTGATTATTTATAATATATTTTTTTATCTTCTCATAAATATTTTCATTTCCTTTAAAACTTTCAATATATTTAGGAACTCCACCAGTTATAGCATAGTTTTCAATCAATTCTCTTTCACTCATATTACGAACCCAAAACTCTTTATAATTTTCATATGGAATTTGTTTTAATTTTATTTGACCTGTTCTTCTTCCGTATAAAGGGCTATTATAATTTAAAGTTTGTGATTCCATCATATTTATTAGAGATCCACAAAGAATAACCATCACATTTCTGTCTTTTAATTTTTCATCCCAAATTTTTTGAAATATAGATGGAAAAGCTGGATTTGACTTGCAAAGATATTGAAATTCATCAATTACAATTATCTTTTTATTTTTAGATTTATATCTAATAATTGCATCAAAAAAAGTATCCCATTTATTTATAGATGTATAATTTAATAAATCATTATCTATATTATTTGCAGCTAATTCTCTGAAAGTTATCATGTTTTGCAATTCAGATTCTTCTGTAGCTAAAAAATATAACATATCTTTATCTTTGCCAAACTCTTTTATTAAGGCAGTTTTACCAATTCTTCTTCTGCCATATATTATTATTAGAGAACTCTCTTTTTTCTTAAATTCTCTGTTCAAAAAATCTAGCTCTTTTTCTCTATCTACAAATTTCATAAGTTTTCACCTCTTTTAAATTATTATACCACAAATTATTATAATTTCAAGTATAATAATTTGCATACATCAATCAAATATTTATTTTAAAATTTTGCAACAAAAAAATGGGCTATATAAAAGCCCATTTCATTTTTTACTTTTAGCAGTTGTTTTCTTTTTTGTTTCAGTAGATTTCCTCCTTGTAGTTTTCCTTCTTGTAGTCTTTTTTTCTTTGTCTAATTCAGCTGGAACTATAACACCATTTTTATCTGGTCCATTCCAAGCAATAAAATCACAATGACCTTCTTGCCCATCATTTTTCTCACAAATATAATATTTCTTTCCACGTTTACTTTTCTTAATAAGAATATCTGCTCCACATTTTGGGCATTTAACATTTTCTAATTTTTGAACAATAGATTTAACATTTCTACATTCTGGGAAACCTGGGCAAGCCAAGAACTTTCCGTATCTTCCCATTTTAACAACCATCATTCTACCACATTTTTCACAAGGAATATCTGTAACTTCATCTTGAATTTCAACTTTTCCAATACGTTCTTCTACTTCTTCAAGATTTTTTTCAAAAGGTCCATAAAACTCTCTTAAAATATTTTTCCAATTAACCTCTCCTTCAGCAACACCATCAAGCTTTTCTTCCATTTGTGCTGTAAATTCAACATTAACTATATCTTTAAAATTCTCTTTCAATATATTATCAACTACTCTTCCAAGCTCTGTTGGATGAAGAACTTTCTTTTCTCTTTCAATATATCTTCTTTCAATGATAGTTGTAATAGTTGGAGCATAAGTACTTGGTCTACCTATTCCTTTCTCTTCAAGCATCTTAACAAGACTAGCTTCAGTATATCTAGCTGGTGGTTCAGTAAAATGTTGCATTGGATTTAATTCATTACATTTTACTTCTTGACCAATTTTTAAATCTGGAAGAACAATATCTTTTTCTTCAATTCCATCATCATTTCCTTCAACATATAATGCCATAAATCCAGCAAATTTTATTTTAGAACCATTTGCTCTAAATATATAATTTGATGCTTCAATATCTACACTCATTGTATTATATACAGCAGAAGACATTTGAGATGCAAGTAATCTTTCATATATCAATTTATAAAGTTTATATTGATCAGAAGAATATTTTTCTTTTATTTCAGCAGGTAAAACATTTAAATAAGTTGGCCTTATAGCTTCATGCGCATCTTGTGCATCTTTTTTAGTTTTATAATATCTATTTTCATAATATTCTTTTCCGAAGTGACTTTCAATTTGCTCTTTTGCCATACTTCTAGCTTCATCAGAAATTCTAGTTGAGTCAGTTCTCATGTAAGTAATCAAACCACTTTCATATAAAGTTTGTGCAACAGACATAGTTTTCTTTATTGCAAATCCTAATTTTCTTGAAGCTTCTTGTTGAAGTGTGCTAGTTGTAAATGGTGGAGCAGGATTTCTTTTCTTTTCTCCAAGTTTTATATCTTTAACAATATACTTTTTATTTTCTAAATTTTTTAATATTTCATCTATTTGTTCTTGAGATTTTATTTCTATTTTTTCATTTGCTGTTCCATAAAATCTTGCATTAAAATTTTTCTTTTGAGCAGATAGATTAGCATCCAATGTCCAATATTCTTCTGGTACAAAATTTTCAATCTGTTCTTCTCTATCTACAATTAGTCTAACTGCAACAGATTGTACTCTACCAGCAGATAAACCTTTTCTAACTTTTTTCCATAAAAGAGGACTTATCTTGTATCCAACAATTCTGTCTAATTCTCTTCTAGCTTGTTGTGCATCAATTAAATTTTTATCTAATTTTCTAGGTGCTTTAATTGCAGTTTGAATTCCTTTTTTAGTAATTTCATTGAAAGCAATTCTGCAAGTATCATTTTCATCAATATTTAATAAAAATGCTAAATGCCAAGCAATCGCCTCTCCCTCACGGTCAGGGTCTGTTGCAAGATAAACTTTTTTAACATTCTTTGCATCATTTTTTAATTTTTTTATTAAATCAGCTTTTCCTCTAATATTTATATATTTAGGTTCAAAATCATTATCTATATCAATACCTAATTGTGATTTAGGCAAATCTCTTATATGTCCCATAGAAGCTTCAACCATGTATTTACTACCTAATATCTTCTTTATAGTTGATGCTTTAGCTGGGGACTCCACAATCACTAAATAATCAGCCATATGAATCTCCTATCTTTTTTAATAATTTAACTACCTTACTATTTTAAACCACAATTCATATATTTGCAATAGTTATTTTTAGACAAAAAATTGCAAGCGAGAAAGTGAAAGTGAGGGACGGAGCAGACTTTCAATTCGGGAAAAATGAAACAAGGGGACGGGGCAAACTTTCAATTCGGGAAAAATGAAAGTTTGCTCCGTCCCCCTATTTCAATTTGTTCTTAATGCATCAATTGGATTCATGCTTGCTGCTTTATATGCTGGAAATAAACCAAAAATCAAACCTATTCCAAGTGAAACACCAAAAGAAATAAATATCCATTCCATAGAATAAACTGAAGGAACTAATCCAATTTTACCAATTATACTTATTACACCACAACCTAATAATATTCCAATAATACCACCTATTCCTGTTATGATAAGGCTTTCAATTAAAAATTGAATTAAAATATTTATTTTTCTTGCACCTATTGCTTTTCTAATTCCAATTTCTCTTGTTCTTTCTGTGACCGAAACAATCATAATATTCATAATTCCAATACCACCAACAATAAGAGAAATAGCAGCAATACCACCAAGCACTATCATAAGTGTGCCAGTTACACTATTCAAAGTTTCAAGCATTGCCTCCATACTTGTTACATTATATAAATCTTCATCCTCATATAAATCAAATAAAAGTTTTTCAAGTTGTGTAGAAATATTTAAAACTTCATCAGGATCAGAAGCTCGTAAAAGAATTGTACTTGGTGAAGCCATTTTATTTAAACGTGTAGCAACTGTATATGGAATAACAATAACATCGTCGCTACTACCTTCTTCACTACTTGCAGTTTCAGTAAAAATACCAACTATTTTAAATTTCTGACCATTCAACTTAATATATGAATCAATTGCATCGCCATCTGGAAACAATTCATTCGCAATATAACTTCCAACAACCGCAACATTTAACGAACCTGAAATATCAAAACTAGTTAAGAATCTTCCTTCACTAATTGTTTTATCACTAACAGTTGCATAATCACTATTACAACCTATATATGATGTACTTATACTATCATTTTTAGAATTTTTTATATAAGTACTACCATTTATTACAGGTGAATATCCGTCAATTCCTTCAAAATCATCAAGCTTTTCTGCGACATCATCAAAACCTATATTTGAAGTTCTTCTACCCATAAGCATAATTGTAATTTGATTTGTTCCTATAGTTTCAATACTACTTGTAATACTTGATGTACTCCCCTTTGCAAATCCAACAGCAGCAATAACAGAAGCAACACCAATTATTACTCCGAAGCATAGTCAAAAAAGTTCTTAATTTATTAGAGAAAATACTTTTTAATGCCATTTTAAAGCTTACAAAAATGTCCAATGTTTCATCCCCTTTTACATATTTGGTCTTCCGCCACCAAAGTTGCCTCCACCTTGTTGACGTTCCATGTTACCGCCAAAGCCATTTCCTCCCATCATTCCGCCTGGCATATTCATCATATTTTCTTTATTCATTGTAGAATTGCTTGCCTTAACAGTTTCAGGTAATAAAATCTTTTCATTTAAAGTTAGTCCACTAACTATCTCAATATTATCTTCATCATATAATCCTACTTCAACCTCTCTTTGTGAACCATCTTGCATTGTAACAAAATATTTATTTTTTCTAGTGGTTATAGCTTCAACTGGTAATGTTAAAACATTTTCTCTACTATCAATTATAATCTCCGCACTACAATTCATGCCCATTTTTATATTATCATTTCCTTCTAAAGAAATGGTAACAGGATAAGATGTTACATTATTCATGCTATTACCTTCAATAGAAATATTTGAAACTGTTCCTATTATTGGATTTACAGAAGTTTCTTCTAAAGCATCAATTGTAACTTTTACTTCTTGGTCTAAACTAATATCGTTAATATCCAATTCATCAACTTCTATATCAAACTCTATGTTATTATTGTTTACAATTGTTAATAATGATGCTTCACTTCTAACATAATCGCCTTCAGAAACATTTAAGCTTGTTACAACTCCATCTATAGGTGCAGTTATAGTATAAAAATCTAAATTACTTTTTTCATCTGCCAAATCTTCATAAACATCATTTAAACTACTTTTTGCATCATTTAAATTATCTTGTAAATCTTCATTTTCTAAAACCATAATTAAGTCGCCAGCATTTATATAGTCTCCATTTCTTATTTTCAATTCTTTTATATTACCAGAACTTTTTGACTTTACAGATTTACTACTTTCAGTATCAATTACTGTATTGCTAAT
This sequence comes from uncultured Clostridia bacterium, assembly GCA_947588905.1. Lineage (GTDB taxonomy): Bacteria > Bacillota > Clostridia > TANB77 > UBA1234 > UBA1234. Next base: position 1,112 of record CANQBB010000064.1, on the reverse strand, counting down.
AGCTCTTATGTCATAAGATGATGTGCTAATAGTAACACTAACTTCTAAATCTTCTAAAGAATATCCTGGATTTTTAACTTTAACTTCTACCGTTTGAATTTGAACTCCAGAATCAGCTCTTTCTTTCAAATCACTAACATAAGAAACTTCGCCATCCATATATGTAAAAGAATCTACAAGCATAATTTTAGCTTTATTTCCAACTTGAATATTCAAATTATTTGTATAATTAACTTTACAAGTTATATAAAAATATTCATCATTGGTTACTTGAAATAAATTAGCATTTTTATTTACACTATCCCCTACTTCAAGATTCAAATTAGAAACATAACCAGACTTATCTGAATAAACATATAAATTATTTATATCTTCTTTAAGAGAATTTACATTGCTAGATAAATCACTGATGCTTTTATTTAATTCACGTATCCTTTTTTCATAATCAGATTTATCTAATTCTATCAAAACATCTCCTTTTGATACCTTATCTCCAACACCAACATTAACTTTTAAAACATCTGCTGAGACTTCTGCTGAAATATTTTTGGTACTAGCAGACTCAATAGTTCCAGAACCGGTTATACTTTTAGTAATATCTCCAGATGAAACTGAAACAACTTCTCTTTCTGCAGCATTAACAGTTGAAAACTTTTTATTATTAAATAATTTTCCACTTATACACACTCCAACTATAGCTACAACAATTATACTAACAAAAATAATAATTTTCTTTTTATGTCTTAACAAAAACGAATTTTCCCTTAGCATAAATTACCTCCTTATAATTTTACTATCCTTATTCTAAAAAAAATTTATGATTAAAAAGTGAACTAATTACGAAAAAATTGAAAAATGTTTTTAATTATTAACATATTAACAATTAAAAATTTATCAAGAAAAAAGATATTAACATACTAACAAAATAATGCGAAAATTGTTCGCATTTGAAAAAGGAGTAGGAGAAAGAGGGGGACGGAGCAAACTTTCATTTTTTCTTTCTCTGAATTGAAAGTTTGCTCCGTCCCTCTCTTTCATTTTCTTTTTTCCTGAATTGAAAGTCTGCTCCGTCCCTCTCTTTCTCTTTTTTTCTCTGAATTGAAAGTCTGCTC
>CANQBB010000063.1 GCA_947588905.1 uncultured Clostridia bacterium | reverse complement strand
CCACTTAAGTGGTTGCTTGAAAAAAGGCCTTATAGGCCGATATGCAAATCCCCCAGTTATACTGGGGGATATTTATAAAATTAATCTTTAGTAACTTCTTTTAAAGATCCTAAACCTGCTAATGCTTTTGTTGCATCAAAAGGAATAAATACTTTATTTGCATTACCGTCTGCAATTTTTTCTAATGCTTCAAGTGATTTAATTGCTACAAGTTTATCATCAGGATTTGAAGATTTAATTGCGTTATAAACTAATTCAATTTCTTTAGCTTTGGCTGCAGCAATTTTTTCTATAGCTTCAGCTTCACCAGCTGCTTGAAGTATAGTAGATTGTCTTAAACCTTCAGCTTTTCTAATTTCAGCTTCTCTATCAGCATCTGCATCAAGTATTCTAGCTTCTTTTTGTCCTTCAGCAATAGTAATAGCTGATTGTTTTTCTCCTTCTGCTTGAAGTATTAAAGCTCTTTTTGTTCTTTCTGCGTTCATTTGTTTTTCCATTGATTCTCTAATATCTTTTGGTGGCTCAATATCTTTAATTTCTACACGATTAACTTTACAACCCCATTTGTCAGTTGCTTCATCAAGTATTTGACGAAGTTGTAAATTTATTTGTTCTCTTGAACTAAATGTACTATCTAAATCCATTTTACCAACAACATCACGAATTGTAGTTGTAGTTAAATATCTAATACCATTTTGTAAATTTTCAATTTCATATACAGCTTTTTTAGCATCTGTAATTTGGAAGAATACTACAGTATCAATCCTAATTGTAACGTTATCTTTTGTGATAACATTTTGAGGTGGAACATCCATTGTTTGCTCTTTTAGACTAACTGTTGCACGAACTCTATCCATAAATGGAATCAATAGATGCAAACCAGCAGTATATGTACCTGAATATTTACCCATTCTTTCTACAATAACTACTTCAGATTGAGTTACTAATTTGACACATCTTAGAGCGATAATAATAAGAATTACTATAAGTACTATTAAAAAGTATATCATAATTTACCCTCCTAAAATTAAATTTTTTTAACAACTGCTTTTACTCCGTCTATGTTCATTACTTCAACGGTTGAACCTTCTGGAATTATTTCTTCAGCTTCATTTTTAGCTGACCAAATATCTCCATCAATTTTAATTTGACCTTGCCCTTTGGTATTGTCGATTTCTGTAGATACAATAGCTTTTTTACCTATTATTGTATAGACATTTGTTGCGACTGTTTTAGGTTGAATTTTTTTAGCAAATTTTCTTGTACACAAAACTAGTATAGAAGAAACAACTACAAAAGTTATTAACTGATAGATTAAATTATCTGTTACAAAACTTAATCCCATTGATACTAATGCACCAATTCCAAACCAAAACAATAAAAACCCTTCATTTGCAAGTTCAATTACAAAACATATTCCAGCTACTATAAGCCACCATGTCCAAGCATTCATTATAATTCCTCCTTTTTCATAGACAAGAATATCATATAAAAAGATTATATAATATTAAGTGAAAAAAATAAATAGAAAATTTTGAAAAATATATTTATTTTATTGATTTAATTATTTTTTTTGTATATCATTTTAATTGTAAACAATTTAGGAGGGATAATACGATATGAAGGATGAAAAAGGTGGTTTTATTTATTTTGTTGGAAAATTATTTTTTGTTGCAGTTTTATTTGCAATAGCACTTTTTTTATTTAAAATAGCACCATATTACGAGCCAAAAGAAACGTTTGAAAAAAGTGATATTAGGGTAGTATTTAATAATAAAGATATTACTAATTCTATTCCTCATAAAGCATATGTAGAAAATGATGTTATTATGCTTTCTGCTGAAACTATAATGGACAATATTAAAGATATTTTTGTTTATTATGATAAAAAATATGATACCGCAATAATTACATCTCAAGTTGATGTTGCAAAAATAAAGCTTGGAGAAAATAAAATAGATATAAATGGAGAAACAAAAGATTTAGTTGGTACAGCCGAAATGAAAAAAATACATAAAGAACCTAAAAGTGGAGAAACAAGCGGAGATGCTTATGAAGATGTATTATATATACCAATTAGTTCTATAGAAGACATAACAAAAGTTAATGTCAATTTTAATGAAAAAATAATTATGACTGATATAGAAGGCTGGAATCAAATTCAAATTGTTAAAGCATCATCAGATGAAAAATTAAAATTATATAAAAAATTTTTTTCTAAAACAATGGGTAAAGTAAAAACTGGGGAAGAGTTATATATTTTTAATAATAGTGGCGATGACTATGTTACAGCAAGAAATATAAGAGGAGATATTGGTTATATACCAGTAGAAAAAATACAAGATTGGTCTAAAATTGAACATAAAAATGAATTTGAAATTTTTGAAAATAAAAATAAGCTAAATAAAAAAGTTTCACTTACATGGACTTATGCTGGAAGTGCATCTAACATGGGCAATAAAATTGATGGATTAGATATAATTTCTCCTACATGGCTACATCTTACTAAAGATTTAACTTTAAGAACTACAATTAGCACGAATTACTTAAATTGGGCAAAAAGTCAAGGATATATAGTTTGGCCTACTTTAAAAAATGATGGATTAGAATTAGAAGATACTTCTGCTTTTGTTACAGATATGAAGCGAAGAGAAGAATTTATTAACAAAGTTACAAAGTGTGCTATAGAAAATAATCTTGAAGGAATAAATATAGATTTTGAATATATGCTTAAAGAAGATGTTAATGAGTTTTCTGAATTTGTAAGAGAACTTGCCGCAAATTTACGAAGAAATAACATAATAGTTTCAATAGATGTTGTAATTCCTGGGGGAAGTGATAATTATTCTCTTTGTTTTGATAGAAGAGCATTATCAAAAGTAGTTGATTATATGATGCTTATGACATATGATCAATATGGAGTTGGTGATGTTGGTACGCAAAAAAATGGACCAACAGCATCTCTTGATTGGGTTGAAAATAATGTTAAGACAATGCTTAACTATATAGGAGTACCAAAGGAAAAATTGATTCTTTGTGTTCCATTTTATTATAGAAAATGGCTTGTAGATAAGAATACGGGAATTACAAAGAGTACAAGTGCAGCATATATAAAAGGAGGACAAGAGGAACTTCTAAAATATAAAGATATTGCTGTATGGCATGAAGATGAAGGTCAGTATTATATAGAATTTGAAGAAGGTTCAAATATAAGAAAAATATGGCTAGAAAATAATGATTCTCTTAAATTAAAAGTCGATTTAGTTAATAAGTATGATTTAGCAGGTGTTGCATCTTGGATGTGGGGGTATGAGGATGAAAGTGCATGGAATACAATAAACAAGACACTTAAAAGATAAACTGAAAACTGAAAGAAAGGGACGGAGCGAACTTTCAATTTTTTGAAAATTCGCTCCGTCCCTTTCTTTCACTTTTCTTATGTGAAAATTATAGTAATAAAAATAAAGTGACTACATATATTTGTGAAAGAAGGAGGGAGGACAATGTCATTTGCGGTAGTTGATTATACAGAAAATAGATGGATTAGACCAATTAGATTTAATGATACGATTGGAGAAGTTTCTATTTTACTACCAGAATTTAGAATAGAAAGAACAAAAAGCTATGCTAAAAAGGCGGTAAGAATTTTAAATAAAAATAGAATAAATAATGTTGTATTAAATAATGATTTACTAAATAATGATTTATTTTATCAAGAATTAGTTAAAAATAAGAAATATGTGATAACAGGTATACGTTTATATAAAGTTTTAATTTTGCGAGTCCTAAAAGATATTTCAAAGCAAATGAATGTAAATCTTGAGCAATTAAAAATTGCATTACTAATAAATGAATATAGCTTAGAAAATATTGATTTAATAAAAACTATTTCGAAAGAAGTAAAATCTTTATGTGTGGTCACTACTGATAGAGAAAAATATTTTAATCTAATTGAAGAATTGTATGAAAAATATGGAATAGTATTAAAAGTGATAGATAAAACTAAAGTTAATTTAAAATATATTCAAATAGTTATAAATATTGACTTTGATAATGAAGATTTAAATAAAATAAATATAGGAAATAATTCTATCTTAATTTGTGGTTTTGCTAATAATTATAAAATTAAACAAAATTTTAATGGTATAGTAATAAAAAAAATAGACATAATATCTGGTGTTATCGAAAATTCGAGGCTAAATAATATGGCACTTTGTGAGGCAAAAATTTATAATTATTTAAGGAAAATTATTGAAAATGATAGGACTTTCGAGCGAGAAGGATATAAGATAAATGGTTATGTCGGAGAAAATGGGAAAATACTGATGCAAGAATTTCAAAGTTTGGGAAAAATTATACTTGACAAATGATATCAAAATGCTTATTATATAACGATATAGGGTGTAAATTTTGTTGATTTACATATTGTAGCGCATGATAAAGTAAAAAGGAGATGTATGAATATGACACAGAAGGAAACATTATTAACTTATGAAGGATTAAAGAAACTTGAAGAAGAATTAGAATATTTAAAGACAGAAAAGAGAAAAGAGGTTGCTGAAAGAATTAAAGTTGCTTTAGGTTTTGGGGACTTGTCAGAAAACTCTGAATATGATGAAGCTAAAAATGAGCAAGCACAAGTTGAAATGAGAATTATTGATTTAGAAAATAAATTAAGAAATGTTAAGATAATTGATGAAGATGAAATTGATACAAAAACTGTGCAAGTTGGAAATACAGTTCAAGTATTAGATATGGAATATGATGAAAAAATAAATTACACAATTGTAGGTTCTACAGAAGCTGATTTGTTGGAAAATAAAATTTCAAATGAATCTCCTATTGGCAAAGCTTTGCTTGGTAGAAAGAAAAATGAAATTGTAGAAGTTGAAGCTCCTGCAGGAATTCTATCTTTCAAGATTTTAAAAATAACTAAATAAGTCATTAAAAAGGGTCGTTTTAATGAAGTAACTTACGGTTACTTAGTTTTAAACGACCCTTTATTATATGTTAAATTACTGCTTTTTTACATTTATTTTACATTTATATTATATTATATTAACATGTTCATTATATTATAAGTCTCGAATAATTATAGGCTATGTATATTTATATTTTAATTTTATAATAAATTAAAGTTTGGTTACTGCTCTTACTAAAGTTTAATTTAAATAAATTTAAAATATTTATTCGCGCTAATACATAGCTTAATTATTATATAGCCAGAAAAGGCTAAAATATGCAGTAAGCTAAGGGGCGGGAAGCTAACGCCCCGATGCAATGCATAATATAAAGGAGCTGGTTTTTTTGAAAAAAGTTCTTGTTGTTGATGACGATAAAAATATTTGTGAATTATTAAAACTTTATTTACAAAAAGAAGGATTTGATACTTTTTTTGCTTATGATGGAAGTGAAGCTGTTAATCAAGCAAAAGAAAGAAAACCAGATATTATAGTTTTAGATGTAATGATGCCTGTAATAAATGGTTGGGAAGCTTGTAAGTTAATTAGACAATTTACAGATGTTCCAATTATTATGCTTACAGCATTAGATACTACTGAAAATAAAGTTCAAGGTTTAAATATTGGCGCGGATGATTATATAGTTAAACCATTTGAACCAGTTGAAGTAGTAGCAAGGATAAATGCTCATTTAAGACGAGCTGAAAAAACAAATGATAATACAGAAAATAAACAAGAAACAGTAGTCGTTGTTGATAATATAGATGTTGATTTAGATAAATATGAAGTTAAACTTGATGGAAAAATAGTAAAAGATTTAAAGCCAAAAGAAATTCAACTTCTTTATTTCTTTATGACTAATAAAAACCAAGTTTTCACTAGAGAGCAATTATTAGATAAAGTTTGGGGCTATGAATATTATGGTGGAACAAGAACGGTAGATGTTCATATAAAAAGCTTAAGAGAAAAATTAAGTAGTAAAAAAAGTAAATGGGAAATAAAAACTATATGGAATGTAGGATATAAATTTGAAATTAAGTAGTAAGAATGGAGAACTTATGTTTAAAGGTATTTATTTTAGATTAGTTGCAACATATTTATCTTTATTTATGGTAATAGTTCTTTTAATATCTTTTTTCATGGGTAGTATTTTTTATAATGAATTTACTAATCAAGTAGAAAAAGAACTATTAAATGCTTGTGTAAAAACAAATGAATTGATGTCAAGATACTATAATAATGAAATCACTAGAGAAGAGCTTTCTGCATGGATAAATGCAATGGCTTATATATCTAATCTAAAAATATACATATTAAATCCCGGTTCAACAGTACTTCATCAAGCTGAAGAATCTGATCCAATTAGTATGGACGAGCAAATTAGACAAGATATATTAAAGGTTATGGAAGGTGAAACAGTTGAAAGGATGACATCAATTACTTCAAATGATGATGATAATCTTGCTTATGTTGGTATACCTTTAAAATATGAAGATCAAATTAGTGGAGTTATAATGGCTTTTTCACCAATTACTGAAATTGAAGAGTTATATGGTGAAGTAATTCGTATAATAGGAATAATATTATTGATTGTTATACTTATTGGTACTATTGCAATATTAAGAGTATCAATAAAAATATCTGAACCAATTATTGAAATTAGTGATTATGCTAAGAAAATTGGTAAAGGTGAACAAGTACCTGATGTAGAATTTGAAAGAAATGATGAAATAGGAATGCTAGCAAGTTCATTCAATGAGATGAAAAAAGAAATTGCAGTATCAGAACAAATGAGAAGAGATATTGTGGCTAATGTTTCACATGAATTAAGAACACCACTTACCTCAATAATAGGATTTATAAAAGGAATATTAGATGGAGTAATTCCAGATGAGGAGCACAAGAAGTATTTATCAATTGCTTATGACGAAGCAAATAGACTTAAAGAACTTACAAAAGATATTGTTGATGTTGCAAAATTAGAATCTGGAAATATTGAACTTCATAAGGAAAAATTTGATTTAAATGAATTGACAAAAGAAGTTTATACAGAAATGGAAGATTTGGTTAAAGAAAAAAATCTTGATTTTATTCTTGAAGAAAATGCAGAAAATATCGAATTAGATGCTGATAAATCTAGAATAAGACAAGTTTTGATAAATATTATAAATAACTCATTAAAATATACAATAAATGGACATATAAAAATTATTTTAGACAAGCAAGATAATAAAGCATCTATAATTATTGAAGATACAGGAATAGGAATTCAAAAGGATAAAATATCATATCTTTTTGACAAATTCTATACAGCTAATAATTATGGCGATGCAACAACCGGTGCAGGTCTTGGTTTAAATATTGTTAAGAATATTATTGATTTGCACGGAGGAAAAATCAATATTGATAGTGTCGTTGGAGAAGGAACTACTATTAAAATAATTATTTAAGAAAGGGGTGAGATTAGTGGGAACAAAATTCAAAATTCTATCAACTATTGTTATGTTTTTACTTATACTTTTACTTATTGGAATTTTGGTAAATTATTATAATGAACCAATTGAAATTAAAGAAGAAGTTATTGTTAGCACTAATCCACCAGAAAAAATAGAACCAGTAATTAAAGATAATAAAAGCAGTGGAGATGATAAAGAAATTATAGCATCAAATTCTGGTGACGAAATGACTTCAGGAGAGTTTGGCAATAACAAAGACAATAATACTATAATATCGTTGCCACAAGAAGATAATCAAGTTATTATTTCTTCTGAAACTACTATGACTAATAAAGAAAAAAAAGAAATACTTACAGAATTGGATAATACTTTAATGGATTTATTAGAGGTAGTAGATAGTGTCAAAACTGTTGATGAAACTCGCTTAATTACTGACGAAGGCGAGGTGCAAAAATGAAAAAATTTTTAATAATTTTTTCTTTATTATGCATATTTGCTTTCTATGGGACTTGTACATATGCTACTGAAGGCAATACAGATATACCAGAAATGAGAATAGAAGAATATATATCGATGATGCAAGCAAGACAGGCAAAAGTAGATATAATAAAGAAAAATAATATTCAAATAACATCTTTAAAAGGTGAATTACGAGAAAAAATTTTGATTGCAGCCGAAAAAGTTAATAATATGAATATAAATATATCTAATGGAAGTGTTGAAGTTTCTGACAGTGAAATAAATGAATTAAAAATTTTACTTGAATTTTTACAACAATCAACTACTACATTAAATGATGAAGTTGAAAAAGTATCTGCAGAGATTGAAGCAATACTTGATTTAATACAAACAAGAAGTATGGATTTGGCACAATATGATTTGCTTATAGAAAAACAAAATTCTGTTATAGTTAATATGAAAAATATACTTCAAACAGTAAATCAGATTTAATTTGAAAGGAATATAGAAATGTCATTTTTTGATAAATTAAAACAAGGTTTGGCTAAAACAAAAGAAACAATATCAAATAAAGTAAATAGCGTATTTAGTAATTTTAGAAAAGTTGATGAAGAATTATTAGAAGAATTAGAAGAAGCACTTATATTATCAGATGTTGGTGTTGAAACATCAATGAAGATAGTAGATAATCTTAGAAAAAGAGTTAAATTAGAAAAAATAGAAGATGCCGAAAAAGTTAAAGATGCATTAAAAGATGAAATA
>CANQBB010000062.1 GCA_947588905.1 uncultured Clostridia bacterium | reverse complement strand
CTGTAGAGAAAATTTGAGATTTCTTTGTTGGTATTGTTGTATTTCTTTCAATCAATTTTGTAAATACACCACCAAAAGTTTCAATACCAAGTGAAAGTGGAGTTACATCAAGAAGTACTAAGTCTTTAACATCTCCAGATAATACACCACCTTGAATAGCTGCTCCAATAGCAACACATTCATCTGGGTTAATACCTTTATGAGCTTCTTTACCAATTATTCTTTTAACAGTTTCTTGAACTAGAGGAACTCTTGAAGAACCACCAACTAATAAAACTTTATCAATTTTATCAGCTGTTAGATTAGCATCTTTTAAAGCTTGGTTCATTGGTCCAACTGTAGAATCAACTAAATCATGAATCAATTCTTCAAATTTTGCTCTTGTTAAAGTAACATTCATATGTTTTGGTCCTGCACTATCAGCTGTGATGTATGGTAAGTTAATATCTGATTGAGAAACACTTGAAAGCTCTATTTTAGCTTTTTCAGCTGCTTCTTTAAGTCTTTGCATAGCCATACTATCTGTAGATAAATCTACACCTTGTTCTTTCTTAAAATTATCTACTAAATATTTAATAATTCTTTCATCAAAGTCATCTCCACCAAGTCTATTATTACCACTTGTAGCTAAAACTTCGAATACACCATCACCAATATCTAGTATAGATACATCAAATGTACCACCACCAAGGTCATATACCATAATTTTTTGGTCTTCACCTTTATCTAGACCATATGCTAAGGCAGCAGCAGTTGGTTCGTTAATTATTCTTAAAACTTCAAGTCCTGCAATTCTACCAGCATCTTTAGTTGCTTGTCTTTGAGCATCACTGAAATAAGCTGGTACAGTAATAACTGCTTGAGTAACTTTTTGACCTAAATAATTTTCTGCATCAGTTTTTAATTTTTGTAAAATCATAGCAGAAATTTCTTGAGGTGTATATGAATTATCATCTATTTTAACTTTTCTATCTGTTCCCATATCTCTTTTAATTGAAGAAATAGTTTTTTCATGGTTTGTAACGGCTTGACGTTTAGCAACTTGACCTACTAATCTTTCTCCATTCTTTGTAAATGCAACTACTGATGGAGTTGTTCTGTTACCCTCTGCATTAGGAATAACAACAGGTTCTCCTCCTTCCATAACAGCTACACATGAGTTTGTTGTACCTAAGTCGATACCAATAATTTTTGACATATAAAATCATTCCTTTCTTTTATCAAAACATTTGAAAAAGTTTTTACTTTTTCATTATTTGTGAGCAATCTCACTTAAAAATTTTTCATACTAGCCTAAATAACTAATATCTAAAAAATTAAAATCAATTCTAATTTGCAACCTTAACCATTGCATGACGAAGAACTCTCTTTCCAATTTTATATCCAGATCTAAATTCTTCTACTATTTCTTTTTCTCCAAACTTTTCATCTTCAATATGCATAACCGCTTCATGATATTCTGGATTAAAAGTTTCTTTAACTGTTGCTATTTTTTCTACATTTAATTTTGTCATTAAATCCGTCATTTGTTTTTTGATTAGCTCAATTCCTTCTTTGGTTTTTTCATCTGTAGTTTCTACAAGAGAAGCTTTTTCCAAATTATCCAAAACTTCCAAATAATTAGTAACCACATCACCAACTGCTAAATTGTATGTAGCTTCTTTTTCTTTTTGCATTCTCTTTTTGTAATTATCAAATTCAGCAGCTGTTCTTTGTAAATGTTCATAATACTTTTCATTTTCTTGTTTTAGTTTTTCTGTTTCTTTCATTAAATCAGCAACTGTAACTTCTTCATTAGTTTCAATATTTTCTTCTTCAATCTCCTCTTGGTTCTTTTCCTTTTCTGTCATTCTCTTCTCCTCCTTGTTTAATTTTTTCTTGAATTGTATCGCCAATATATTTAATCATTGGTATTACAGTTTTATAATCCATACGAGTTGGACCAATCAACCCAATAGTTCCAACTTCTTTATCATTTATTGATTGCTTATAAGTAATAATTGTAAAGTCTTTTAAATCTTCAAAAGCACATTCATTACCAATATAGACATTTATATTTCCGTCATAACCAGTCCTTGCAATTTCTTTAATTGCATCCTGAGTTTCTATAATATTCAAAAAGTTTTTTAAAGTATCTTTCTTTTTAAGTTCTGGAAAATCTAATAATTTTGTTGCACCTTCCATATGAACTTTTGCATTTTTATTTATTAGTAAATTATTAAGTTCAGCAAATAAAGGTACAATTTTATCGTTTATATTATCTAGTTCTTCTCCAACATATTTATCTATATTGTCATAAATTTCTTTAAAGTTCATACCTTGCAATTTGTAATTCAAATAATTATTAAAGATTTCAATATTTTGTTCTGGAATTTCTTCGTCACAATTAACAATACTTTCCTTAATAATTCCATTATTGGCAAGAATTACAATCATCAATCTATCATGTCCAATTTTTACTAATTTTATTTCTTCAACTTCACAATTATCTAATTCAGGCTCAATTGTTATAGATGCATAATCCGTAAGTTTAGCTAAAATATTTGATGCCTCTTTCATTAAAATATCAAATTTAACAACATCATCTTTAATTGCTTTATCAATTAAGCCTTTTTCCTTAACTGAAAGATTTTTTTCTTTCATAATTGAATCTACATACAAACGATAACCTTTGCTTGATGGGATTCGTCCTGCGGAAGTATGAGGTTTATCCAAATATCCTAATTCTTCTAGACTTGCCATTTCATTTCTAATTGTAGCTGGGCTAAGACCCAAATTATAATCACTGGCTATTTTACTTGACCCAACAGGCTCTGCTGTACGGTTATATTCTTCAATTATAGCCTCTAAAATCTTCTTTTTACGTTCATCTAAAAGCAATTTTAACTCACCTACCTTTTTAGCACTTCAAACATTAGAGTGCTAACGAACAAGTATAAAATATCACTATCCCTAGCACTTGTCAATAGAGAGTGCTAAAATAATTTGTGAATTTTTTGTATACAAAAAAATAGACTGTAAAAATTTTTTACAGTCCATTTAACTTTTATTTAAATAGCCATCCAAACCACCTTTTGTACTATAGTTATTTATTCGTTATTTTTCAATAATTTAGTCCTCATAATCTCCATACATATATAAGTCAGTATCAGAATTTAAATAGTCTTTCATTTCTTCTTTTATTTCTTTATCAATATCACTTAACCTTAAATCAAAGCCACTATTTTCAATTCTTACAAGAGGATCTACATATCTTAAATCAGCCTTTAATTTGAAATATTTTTTATTATCATCAGCATTAAATTTAGTATAAACCTTATTTAAATTTGGAAGGTACTTCCATCTATCACTTATTCTTTTATCATTGCAATTAAGTCCCATATCCATAATAACTCTATCACTATAAGTATATAAATCTTTTCTATTTATAACTCCTCTTCTAATCATAGCAGCTAAAGTATCCGAAATAAACTTCATAGCCATTTTAGCTTCATAGCTTCTATACTTTTTGCCACATTCTATAGTCAATTTGCAAAATTTTTTAGCGAGATTAGGTATTTTAAAACAAAACTCTGGCATATTATCTTCATTTGGTGTAACAAATAAATCATTATACATTTCTTCAATTTCATCAAATTTGTAAAGGCCAGTTAAATAAGCAGTATGCAAAAAATATTCCAATCTATGAGCACATAAATGTGGTCTAACATTATATGCTAAAGGATATTTTGTATAATCACACATATCATTTATATCAACACCATTTTTGAAGAAATATTCAAATAAAGTATTCGAACCAACAATAATATCATAATTAGTTAATTCAACGTCATCTTTTTTGAAATTTGATTCATCAATATAATAAGAACTATATAAAAAAGCAGGTACATCAATATCATGCAAAAGTGCTGCAATTACTTGCTTCTTGTTACTAACAAAATTGTTTAAAATAAGAGCAACTCCTAAGCTATGGTCTAGCATAGAAAATCTATATTTGTATACATTGAATCCAGAAAAATCAATTCCTGCATTTTGCTCAACACCATTTATCCTTAAAACTTCAGGAACTTCAAGAAAATCTTTTAAATATTCTGGAAAATCTTTTGAATATAGATTATGCAAAACTAAAATACTGTTATTTCTTTCATCTAAATATGCCATCATCTCGCCTCCTTTCCTTAAGCAAAGTATAGCATTTACATGTTTATTATACAACAAAAAATATTTATTTAAACAAAATGAGCTGTAAAAAATTTTACAGCCCATTGTCTTTTAATAATTTATTCATTTAGCCATTTATTATATGCTTCAATAATTCTTCTGTTTACTTCTTCAGGTTCAAGATTAGTTGTATCAAGTACAAAATCGTAGTTGCTCATATCTTCTTTGTGGATTCCATAAAGCTCAAAATATCTAGCATTTTCAAGAGCAAATCTCTTTTCAATATCTGCTTTTTGTTCTTCCAGCGTGCTACAATTTTCACTATCTTTTCTGTCAGGATCATAAAATGCTCTACGAGCAGCTTCATCCAAATCAACTCTCAAGTAAACTTTAAAAGAATCTGGAACAGCATACCAACCAAGTCTTGCATCAATAATCAAATTATCATGATTCTCAGCATATTCTTTGGCACTTTGTTCAATCCTTCTATCTATTTCAGGATGGTCTTTCACATACTCATTAAACTCCGTAACACTCATTCCATGTTCAACTGCAAGTTTTCTAAAGTATGCTCCATTTCTGTAGATTTCATAGCCCAAATCACGTTGCATTAGCTTAGTTGTAGTAGTCTTACCACTTCCAAGGTCGCCAGCAATGCTAATTATCTTCCTCTTCATTAAAAACCCTCCTTACTCTAGATTAGTCCTTCAAGTTCTTTTATTTGATCACGAATCTTTGCTGCTTCTTCAAACTCCATCTTTTGAGCATATTCCAACATCTTGGTTGTTAAATTATCAATCAACTCTTTAACGTCTGTATCCTTATCGATATTATAACACTCTGAAACTTCTTCGACAATAGTTGCTTTAATATCTTCTCTAATTTCTTTCTTAATTGTTTGTGGTGTAATACCATGTTTTTCATTATATGCCATTTGTATTTTTCTTCTTCTATTTGTTTCTTTAATTGCTTTTTCCATTGAATCAGTCAATTCATCTGCATACATTATAACTCTACCATTTACATTCCTTGCTGCACGTCCAACAGTCTGAATTAGTGAACGTTCACTTCTTAAAAATCCTTCTTTGTCTGCATCTAAAATAGCCACAAGTGAAACTTCGGGTAAATCAAGACCTTCTCTTAATAAGTTTATACCAACTAAAACATCATACTTACCTTGTCTTAATTCTTTTAAAATTGTCAATCTATCTAATGTATCTACATCTGAATGCATGTAAGTAACTTTAATATTTATTTCTTTTAAATATGCTGTTAAATCTTCAGCCATTTTTTTAGTAAGTGTTGTAACTAAAACTCTTTCTCCTCTTTCAGTAGTTTCTCTAATTTGTTCTATCAAATCATCCACTTGATTATCTGCTGGTCTAACTTCAATCTTAGGATCTAAAAGTCCTGTTGGTCTAATAATTTGTTCTGCAACTTGCTGTGTATGTTTTTCTTCATAGTCAGCAGGAGTTGCACTTACAAAAATAACTTGATTTATTTTATTCTCCCATTCCTCAAATGTTAAAGGTCTATTATCATAAGCTGATGGAAGTCTAAAACCATAGTCTACTAAAGTATTTTTTCTCGCTCTATCTCCATTATACATTGCTCTAACTTGAGGTATTGTAACATGAGATTCATCAATAATCATCAAATAATCTTTCGGCAAATAATCTAAAAGCGTATATGGAGCACTACCAGGAGCACGTCCACTAATATGTCTTGAATAATTTTCAATTCCTTGACAAAAGCCTGTTTCACGCATCATCTCAATATCGAAATTAGTTCTTTGTTCTATTCTTTGAGCTTCAATTAGCTTATCATTATCTTTAAAATATTTTATTCTCTCTTCTAGTTCTTCTTGAATTGTTGTTATTGCTCTTTCCATCTTTTGTTTAGATGTAGCATAGTGAGAATTTGGAAATATCAAAACATGATTTCTAAGTGCAATCCTTTGACCTGTAAGAGGATTTATTTCAGAAATTCTATCTATATCATCTCCAAAAAACTCAATTCTTATTGCTTTTTCATTTTCATTAGATGGATATATTTCAACCGTATCTCCTTTTACTCTAAACTTTCCTCTAACAAACTCAAGTTCATTTCTATCATATTGCCTCTCTATTAGTCCTCTTAAAAGCTTATCTCTTCCAACAGTCATACCAGGTCTTAAAGAAAGAGTTAATCCCGAATAATCTTCTGGATCTCCTAAGCCATAAATGCAAGATACACTTGCAACAATAATTACATCTTTTCTCTCAAATAAAGATGCTGTAGCAGAGTGCCTAAGTTTATCTATTTCTTCATTAACTGCTGAATCTTTTTCTATATAAGTATCAGTCTGTGGCATATATGCTTCTGGCTGATAGTAATCATAGTAAGATACAAAATACTCAACAGCGTTCTCTGGAAAGAACTCCTTAAACTCTGAGTATAATTGTCCTGCAAGTGTTTTGTTATGTGCTAAAACTAAAGTTGGTTTATTTATTTTTTGTATAATGTTTGCCATTGTAAAAGTTTTACCCGAACCTGTAACACCAAGAAGTGTTTGATATTTCATATTCTTTTTTAATCCGTCAACTAACTTTTCAATAGCTTCTGGCTGATCACCAGTTGGTTTGTATTCCGAATGTAGTTTAAACATATTCACTCCCTCTTAATTTTCACTAAATTACTTATATATATATCATCTTTTCTATAAAAAAACAAGGTATACGTGATACCTTGTGAAAGTTTATTTTGTGATATTTTTGCTTTTGCCTTAAAATATAATAATAGGTTTGTGATTAAAAAGAATATTAACACTTTATCTGCTTCTATCATCTTTATCTATAACATATGACTGATATAATTTTCTTAATTGTTCACCAGTAATATTTATTACTTTTCCACCTCTAGGATTAATTTTCTCATTTCCAAAAACAACCCAAATAACATTTCTAACTTCTTTTCTAGGCATATCAGCTTCTCCATCTGTAAATATTATTTTGTTTGGTGCTTTTCTTGAGAAAGCCTCGACTGCTACATCAAAGTTTGTTCCTCCTCCTATTGGAAAACGCATATTATCAATATCTTCTGGTTTTTTAAGCTCTGTAAATCCATGAAATTCTGTATTGAAACATCCCACTTTAACTTTTGAAGTATTTAAAATGTTTTTGCATTCTCTCAAAAAATTCTTTAATAGTACTTCACTTACTGAGCCACTTGTATCTAATAAAATTTCTGTTTCATGAATTGGAATTTGCTCTACCCTATACCTAAAATATCCATTTCTTATTCTAGCATTTTTTCTTGTATATTCCTCATCATATTTTATTGCTTGTCTTAACAATCTTCTCCAGTCAATTAATGGAACAGCTATTCCAATATCAGATAATTTTTTCCCTTCTCTTTGTATTCCATTACCCGCCTTATGTGATGACTTCTTTACTAATTCTTCGCTTAATTCTTGTAGCTGTTTGTTCCTTTCTTTTTTATTTTGCTTGAAAGTTTCTTTTTCACCTTGCTGTGCAATTTTTGATTTTTCTTCAGCATTTCTTCTCTCCTGTTCTTTTTCATTTGTTTCCTTATTTTCTTGTCCTTGACTCTCTGCTTGTCCTTGTTTCCTTTGTTGTTCTTCTTTTCTTTCTTTTATTGCTTTTTCCCATAAACTGTGTGTATCATGCCCAATATCATTTTCCTCTTCTTTATCTTCTAAATCTTGTTGACCTTGACTTGTTTGTTGCTGATTTTGGTTGTCTTGACTCGTTTGTTGTTCTTGATTTATTTGTTGTTCTTGGTTGTCTTGCGAATTTTCTTGTTCCTTCTTTTCATTTAACAATTTATTGTACATTTCCTCTGCATCATAGTTTACTGCTTCTGGAATATCTACTCCGCCTTCTATCATATCTAATCCATCTTGTTTTAATAGTGCATTTATAACAGAATCAGTTGCAATGTTCCATATCTTCTTATCTTTCCCTTCACTTCTATATATATGTTCAAAAGCCACATGACATACTTCATGAGCAAATAAAAAAACTTGTTGTTGCTCTGGCAAAGTTTCTAAAAATTTAGGATTATACAAAAGTACCTTTCCATCTGTTCCTGCTGTTGGTACATCAAAGGTTGATTGAATTTTAAGATTTGATATTACACTTCCAAAAGTTGGATACTTTATCTATACTTGTACTCATATATCCTCCTTCTCTTTTATTTATCTTCCTTCTCCTCTTTCATTTTTCAAAGATTTATTATAGGCTTCATATGCCCCATTTATCTTTTTATAAGCTAGCATTCCACTATTTACTGTTTCTTCTGCTTCTTTAAAACTATGTTCATTTCTTTCTTTAGCTTCTTCTTGCTCTCGCATTATTATTTCTTGTAATTCTGCTAACCTTTCTTCATCCCCATGGGTCCACTGTACTTCAAATTTTTTTTGTATCTCTGGACCTAGCTTCTTTGTAAATTCTCTTATCTCAGGCATATTTTCTCTATCTACTGACACTAATCTAGATACCATTGCTAACTTTCTGCCCAAATCCATTTCTTCTAATTCTTCTTGTGTATAATTTCCTTCTAATATATCTTCTATTGTT
>CANQBB010000061.1 GCA_947588905.1 uncultured Clostridia bacterium | reverse complement strand
TGTATTCCCAGAGCAATTAAGAGATGTTCATATAAAATTAGATTTACCTGAAGAAAAATAAAATATTTATTTGAAAGGGGAATTTCTATGGAAGAAGAGAAGAAGGAATATGATTCCCACCAAATAGCTAGTACGTATTGGTGGGATACTCTTGCTTATCAAATTATTTATGCTATTTTATATGTTGTTACTATTAAATTGATTGTTTTATTGGATGATACATCAGGTATGTTTCTTTTTGATTTTTATGATTTAAAAATAGTACAAATAATTTTATATATTATCAATTTAATTTTCATATTGCTAATTGTTAAAAAATCTGTAAAAAGTGCCTTTCATAAAGTTAAAACAAAAGCAATAATTAAGAAAAATAATATATCTGATATTATGGAAAAGTATAAAAATAATACATATATTTTATATACAATTTCAATTGTTTCGTCTATAATAAGTGTTTTATCTGATACTACTATATTGATTAGTACAATTATTAATGTTGTATTATTAGGTGTTATTCTTTTTATGCAAATTAATTATGCAAAAAAATTATTGATAAAAGAGGCAGAACAATAAATTTAAAAACTTATATTATACTTTTGAACTCAATAAAATTAGATTTACCTGAAGAAAAATAAAATATTTATTTGAAAGGGGAATTTTTATGGAAGAAGAGAAGAAAACAGAAAAAAATATGGAAGAAAAAGAGAAAGAACTAGAAAAAAATTTGAAAGAAAAGAAAGAAAAATCAGAAGTAAAAAAAGTAGAGTTAGAAGCTGATAAGCTTGCAAGTATTTATTGGTGGAAAACATTTTCACTTCAATTGTTAATGTTAATTATATGGTCAATTATTTTAGTTATTGCAGGAAAATATATAACTTCACTTTTTGAAAATTCATTGAATAATTATGAAGCTAGTTTAAAGTTAGAAGAATTACTTAAATTTAATAATTCTCTATTTGTAGTTGAAAGTATTATTACTTTAGTATTCTCAATAATATTTATACTAATTGCTGTAAGATTAGCTTTTAATAGTATTTCTAAAAAAATTATTATTAAAACAAACAAGTTAAAAACAGCGATTAAAAGTTATAAACTTAAAACGTATGTCTTACTAATGATAGAAATTGTTTGTATAGTATTTTTAGCTTTTGCAAAAGAAGTTTCGATTTTAGCTGGTTTAATTTATGCTGTTTCTTCTTTCATAATAGCATTTATTCAAAATGCATATGCACACAAATTATTAAAGGGTATAGCGGAAGATGATTTTCCTATATAATGATAAAGAAAAACATCCATGAGTAATTATTTACTCATGGATGTTTTTTACATTAGTTATTGTTATCTTCGTCATCAATATCATTGATAGAATTATCAATTTCATCTTCATTTTCGTTATCGTCATTATCATCATCATCTTCTTCATCTTCATTTTCATTTTCATCTTCGTAATCATCTTCATCTTCATCAAATTCAAGTTTATTCTTTCTATGTTTTTCTTTAATATTATCATACATATCTGAAAACAAAGCAATAATAAAAAGAATAATAATAAAGCCAAAAATCAATCCTAACACACACATAATAGCTAAAAGAGCGGACAAGAATATTTTAAAACTCCAGTATTTTAGCTTATAATGAGTACCATAATCATTTCTTTCAAAAGAAATGATGTTAAATCCATCATCTAATTTTACAGTAATAGATATATCGGAACCTATTACGGGTGGATTTTCATATTCAATAGAATATTTTAATTTTGTATAATCCGTATATATACTAGTTTTGTAAGAAATGTTAAGATCACTATATGTTTTGGTCACATCATTTTTAATGACTGAATATTGAACACTTCTGGGAATTGCAGAAAAATCAATATTTTTTTCTTGCACATCTATAGAGTCTTTAGCTACTTGTTCAAGAAGTTGATAAGCTTCTTCTGGGTATGTCGAACTTCCCCAAAAAGAGTCTAATGAAAATACAAATAAAAAGGAAAATATGAATACTGTAGTAAATACTAACCGAAATGTATATTTTGAACCGAGCCAATCTCCGAAAGAATTTTTTTCGTATCCACCGCTTCCCATTATGAAATCCTCCTTCAAAATTATTTGATGTTGCTTTTAGCTAGTCGAGGAAATTAAACTTACTTAAAACGAAAAAATTATATCATATGATTATGTAATTTTCAAGCAATACAGTATAAAATTATGTATATTGCTTAAAATATAACGTAAAGGAGAGTGTAATTATATGGTTAACAATGATACTATAGAGCTATTGAAAGAATGTAATTCTGGAATAAAAATGGGAATTAGTTCAATAAATGAAGTTTTGCCGATGGTAAATAGTGAAAAACTAAAAAATAAGTTGATAACTTGCAGAGATGAGCATGAAAAATTAGAAAATGAGACTAAAAATATTTTAAATGATTATGATGATGCTGGTGAAAAACCAAATGTGCTAGCAAAGAGCATGTCATGGATGAAAACTAATATGAAGATGGCAATGAAACCAGATGATGAAACAATTAGCGATTTAATCACGGATGGTTGTAATATGGGAGTTAAGTCTTTAAATAAATATTTAAATCAATATGAGGCGGCGGAAGAAAAAGTTAAGGATATTACTAAAAGGTTAATCAACCTTGAAGAAAAGCTTGCAGTTGATATTAGAAGATACCTATAAAAATTGCATTTTTCTATTAAATATGCTATAATATTTATATGTTTAGGCTTAAATGTAATACGTTTCATTTAGGCCTTTATACTTATTTTAAATATCTGTTTTGTTAAAAAATGTCTAATAATAGTTGCTATAGTTAGGGGTTGATTAACATGAAGCATAATAATGAATTGGTCTTATTTAGAAAAAAGAAAAAGAAAATAGGAATTGTATTTATTCCAATATTGTTTTTAATTAGTACTGGTATTACTGCGGGAGTTTTTATTGAAAATAATAGAATAATGACCAATAATACATATCATGAAGAAAATAATTTGAATGAAAAAATATATAGTGGAGATTTAATTAAAGAAGATATAAATAAAAACAATACGAGTCAATTAGTTAGTAATGAAACAGAAACTGATAAGAATTTAGACAATCAAGTTATTAGCAATGAAAATATAAATAAACCTAATAATGATAATCAAATGATTAACGAAGAAAATGTTCATATAGAAGAAAACAACGTAGATGAAACAATAATAAATGACAATGAAATAAGTGGAGATAATGACAATATAGATAATAACATTGATGAAAAAATTAGCGGAGATATAGTAAGTGGAGAAAATCAAAATAATATAGAAGAGAATAATGTAGTAGGAGAAACAAAGATTAGAGAATTAGACCCCAATAAACCTATGGTAGCGTTTACTTTTGATGATGGTCCTGATCCAAAAAGGTCTTTGCAAATAATTGAAACATTTCAAGAATATGATTCATTAGCAACATTTTTTGATATAGGTTATCTTATGGAAAGATACCCAGATACAGTAAAAAAAGAAGTTGAAGCTGGATTTGAAGTTGGAGGACATACATATTCTCACTCTAATTTAAATAAACTTAGTAAAGAAGAAATACAAAATGAAATAACTAAAATGGAAGATGTTTATAAAAATATTACTGGATTAGATTTGAAATATATTAGACCACCATATGGAAATGCAAATGATGTAGTAAAAGGAGCAGTAAGTCATCCTCTTATAAATTGGAATGTTGATACATTAGATTGGAAATCAAGGAATGCAGATAAAGTTGTTGCAGAAGTGAAAAAAATAAAAAATTTAGATGGGAAAATAATTTTAATGCATTCAATTTATGGTTCAACAGTAGATGCTGTTAAACGATTAGTACCCGAACTTGTTGAAGAGGGTTATCAACTTGTTACAGTTTCGGAATTAGCTTATTATAAGGGATACAATCTTGAAAACGGAAAAGTTTACTATGGTTTTAAATAAGATATTTAATTAGGAAGGAATGATACTCTTTATGAATTTTTTGATTATAGGTGATATTGTAGGAACACCAGGTATGGAAGCTATTAAACGATATACTTCTAAATTAAAAGAAGAATTTAATATTGATTTTACTATTGCTAATGGAGAAAATTCTGCTGATGGTATGGGTATTACTAAAAAACTTTTACTTGAAATGTATTCTTGTGGAATTGATGTTGTCACATTAGGAAATCATACTTGGGGTAAAAAAGATATATTTTCATTTATAGATGAGGAAGAAAGATTGATAAGACCAGCTAATTACCCTAAAAATGTTGCAGGAAAAGGTAGTACAATAATAAACTGTAAAAATAAAAAAATCGGAATTATAAATTTAATTGGAAGAGTTGAAATGGGAGGCACTTTTGATAATCCATTTGAAATTGCAAATGCTGAAATAGAAAAATTAAAACAAAATGGTGCAGATATTATTATTGTTGATTTTCATGCTGAAGCAACAGCAGAGAAAAAAGCATTAGCATATTATTTAAAAGATAAAGTAAATATTTTATTTGGAACTCATACACATGTTCAAACTGCAGATGAAACAATTTATGAAACTGGTATGGGATATATAACTGATGTGGGAATGACAGGACCTAAAAATTCTATAATTGGTATGGCACCTGAAGCAGCCTTAAAAAGATTTCTAACCCAAATTCCTGAAAGATATGCTTGTGGTACTGGAGATTTTATGTTGAATGGAGTTGTATTTACTTTTGATGAAAAATTAGGAAAGATAACTAATGTACAAAGAATTTGTATTTAAATGTTGAAAAATGTAGATTTTTATCGAACGATTTATGCCATATGTCGAACTGATTTACTGGATATTTCTGGAAATAGTTATATAATTTTATTATAGTAAAAAAATAAATTATATATCAAGGAGGAAATAACATGGATGTTTTAAGAATATCAACAAAATCAAATCCAAATTCAGTAGCTGGGGCGATAGCAGGGTTAATTAAAGAAAAGGGAAAAGCGGAAATGCAAGCTATTGGAGCTGGTGCTTTAAATCAAGCAATAAAAGCCATTGCAATTGCTAGAGGATTTGTAGCACCTTCCGGAATAGATTTAATTTGTATTCCAGCTTTTACAGAAATAAAAATTGATGATGATGAGAGGACAGGGATTAAGCTTTTAATAGAGCCTAGATAATAAAAAAATATATATGAGGTTACATAAATTTATATTTGTGTAATCTTTTTTTTAACGTAATAAGCAATTTATGGATGGTATTTTTTTCTTGCAAAAGGCTAGATAGTATTATAAAATGAAATTTGCTAGGGTGGTGATTTCTTGAAAAAAGTATTACTAATTTTTATCTTAATTGGCATTTTATTAGGAGTGTTTTTAGGAATAAGAAATGTTATGATAAATAAAAATGAAAATGAAGAAGATATTCCTAATAATAGTGGAGATACATATATTCATGAATTAAATATTCCAATTATGGAGATAGATACATTGAATCCCATTTTAACATACAACAATCAAGTTATGAATGTTTTAAGTTTAATATATGAACCTCTTATATCAATAGATAAAGATGAAAGATTAAAGCCTATGCTTGCCAATGAATGGGTTCAACTAAATGGAACTACTTATATAGTTAAATTACGTAATGATGTTTTTTGGCATAATGGTGAAAAGTTTACATCAAAAGATGTAATATTTACAATAAATCAATTATTAAATGAAGATATTAAATCTATATATAAAGAAAATGTAAAAAATATAGCAAGTGTTAGTGCTATTGATGATTATAGTTTAACTATAACATTAACAGAAGAAGATAATTTATTTGCATATAAATTATTATTTCCTATAATACCAGAATACTATTTTAATAATGATATGTTAAACACATATAAAAGTAATATTCCTGTTGGAACTGGAGCTTATAAATATGTAACCACTAATGATAATGAAACTGTAATAAAGCTTGAAAAAAATGATGCATGGTGGAATAAAGAAAATGAAACAAGATTAAGAAATATATATTTATATAAATATGAGTCTTATGGAGAGGCAATTAAATCATATAAATCATCAGAGACTGATTTAATTGTTACAACTATGTCTGATTGGAAAAAGAAATTTGGTACAATTGGAAATAACATATATAGTTATGAAAGTTCTGTTTTTGATACTATTATACCCAATACGCAAAAACTGGCTTTATCAGATAGCTCTGTTAGAAAAGCAATTTTATTTGCTATAAATAGAGAAAATATTATATCAAAAGTATATGAATCAAATGCAACAATAGTTGATTTACCAGTACATACTCGTTCAAGTAATTATTTAGGTAATATACAATCAGAATATAGTATAGATAAAGCTAGGCAAGTATTGACAAATGCTGGTTGGCAATTAAAATCTGGAGTTTGGAATAAAATTATTTCAGGTACAAATTGTAGATTAAAATTTACAATGATAGTAAATTCAGAAAATGTGGAACATGTTAATTCATCAGAAATTATAAAAGAAAATTTAAGTGAAGTTGGCATAGACATTGCAATAAAGCAATTATCTTGGAATGATTATAAAACAGCTTTGGAAAATGGTAATTTTGACTTAGCATTAGCTTCTTTAGATATAAAGAATGAATTAACTTTATTAGAACTAATGGAAAAAGATAATATTACAAATTATGCTAAGTTTTCTAAAGATGAAGTAAATATTGCGATTGAAGAGTTAAGATTAAATTATAGTAATGAAGCATTTCAATCATTAGAAAAAATGTATAAGTCTGAAACTCCATATATAGGTTTATTCTTTAGAAACAATACAATATTAACAAATAAAAGTGTTAAAGGCAGTATAGAGCCAACGTGGTTTAATCCTTATGAAAATATAACTACATGGTGCAAATAATTTTTTAAAATAATGCTTGACAATATAGAACGGTTGTTCTACAATTAAGATGTAGCACATGGGTAGAAATAAAGGAGGTTTTATTGTGAGCGAAAAAAAAGAAAAGAAAGTAGTAGACAATAGTGAAAAGAAAAAAGCACTTGAAGTAGCTCTTGGTCAAATAGAAAAGCAATTTGGAAAAGGTGCTGTTATGAAATTGGGAGAAAATGCAACAATGTCTGTTGATGTTATTCCAACAGGAGCTTTAAGTTTAGATATAGCTTTAGGAATTGGTGGAGTTCCTAGAGGAAGAATTATTGAAGTATATGGACCAGAATCTTCTGGTAAAACTACAGTTGCATTACATATGATTGCACAAGCTCAAAAAATGGGTGGAGAAGCAGCATTTATTGATGCAGAGCATGCACTTGATCCTGTATATGCAAAAAATCTTGGTGTAGATATAGACAATTTAATTGTTGCACAGCCAGATACTGGTGAGCAAGCATTAGAAATTGCAGAAGCTTTAGTAAGAAGTGGTGCAATAGATATTATTGTTGTAGATTCAGTTGCAGCCCTTGTTCCAAAAGCTGAAATTGATGGAGATATGGGAGATTCACATGTTGGATTGCAAGCAAGACTTATGTCACAAGCGTTAAGAAAATTAGCTGGTGTATTAAATAAATCAAATACAGTTGCAATATTTATAAATCAACTTCGTGAAAAAGTTGGAATTATGTTTGGAAATCCTGAGGTAACTCCAGGTGGTAGAGCACTTAAGTTTTATTCATCAGTTAGACTTGATGTTAGAAGAATCGAAACATTAAAAAATAATGGCGAAGTAATTGGTAATAGAACAAAAGTTAAAGTTGTTAAGAATAAAGTTGCGCCACCTTTTAGAGAAGCTGAATTCGATATAATATATGGTGAAGGAATATCTAGAGAAGGTAATGTTCTTGATATTGGAGTAAACTTAAATATTGTTGAAAAATCTGGCGCATGGTTTAGTTATAATGGAAATAGAATTGGACAAGGTAGAGAGAATGTAAAACAATATTTAAAAGAAAATCCAGAAGTATGTGATGAAATAGAACAAAAAATTAGAGAAAATTATGAAACAGCATTTGATAAAAGTTTAAGTGAGGAAATTGGTACTATTGAAGAAGATGATGATGAATAAATAAAATATAGGGTGTCTTAAATTAGTAAAATTTATTTGCTTTTTTATGATGCCCTCTATTTGTTGTGTAAAGGAGTAATTTATGATTCTTGATGATAAGTTAATGAAATATGTACTGTTTCAAAAAAGAACAGTTCAAGAAGTAAAACTAAAATGTCAATCATTAGGATTTACAGAAGAATATATTGAAGAAATTATTGCTTATCTTATTGAAAACGGATATTTAGATGATGATTTATATACAATGAAATATATTTTAAATGTAATGAAATTAAAGAAAAAATCTATACAAGAAATTAGATTTGATTTACTTCGAAGAGGAATAAATGAGAGCATTATAGAAAAATATATTACAAAAGAATTAAAGGAATATGAAATAAAAGTTGCTATTGAACTTGCTAAGAAAAAATATAAAGCTTGTGAAGATTTTTTAAAGGTAAAAAAATATCTTGCAGGTAAGGGATATTCGCGAGAAGTTATTAACAAAGTAATTGACAGTTTAAAAGAAATAAGTGATAATAATATTGAAAGATTTTAATTATAATAATTAGGAGGTTTTAATATGAATGATATGTTAAGTAAAGTGCTTGAAACTGTTTCTTATATTAACCAAGCTACTAGAAATTTTCAACCAGATTTGGCAATAATTTTAGGTTCTGGATTAGGAGCTTTAGCTAATGAAGTAACAGATAGGATTGAAATACCATATAACGAAATCCCAAATTTTTCATCATCAGAAGTTGAAGGGCATGAAAATAAATTGATTTTTGGAAAGATATATGGCAAATCAGTGGTTGTAATGCAAGGTAGATTTCATTACTATGAAGGATATGAGATAGAGCAAGTAGCTTTTCCAGTTAAAGTTTTTGCTATACTTGGTGTTAGTAACTTAATAGTTTCAAATGCAGCAGGAGGTCTTGATAGAAGATTTAAAGTTGGAGATTTAATGTTAATAACAGATCATATAAATATTTCTGGATTATCTCCTTTAAGAGGACCAAATACAGCAGAATTTGGAGAAAGATTTCCTAGTATGAAAAATGCATATTCACCTCGTTTAATTGAATTAGCTAAAAATGCTGCTAATTCTAAAGAATTAAAAGAAAAAATTGAATTAAAAGAAGGCATATATGCATTTATGCCAGGACCCCAATATGAAACTAAAGCTGAAATTAAAATGCTAACAACATTAGGTGCAGATGCTGTAGGTATGTCAACAGTTCCAGAAGCAGTAGTTGCAAAACATTCAGGAATGAAAGTTGTAGCAGTTTCTTGCATTACAAATATGGCAGCAGGAGTAACTGATAATAAATTATCACATGAAGAAGTAAAAGAAACAGCAGA
>CANQBB010000060.1 GCA_947588905.1 uncultured Clostridia bacterium | reverse complement strand
CAATATGAGCAAGGAGGTAATTAACCTATGCGAAAAGTTACCATGGATGAAGTTATTGAGCTTTTAAAGGAATATAAGGAAGAGTTTGGTAATTGTAGAGTAAAAAAACGGTATATAACTAATAATGGAATAGGCTTAGGAAGTATTGTATATGCCATAAGACATGGAGAACGACAGTATACAGAGGAAGAAAAAAAGAAGTTAGATGAAATCGGTTTTGCATGGAAAGTAGATGATTGCAAAATCCCGGTTAAATATTCATTTGATGATGTCCTTGAACTGACAGAAGCATATATTAGAGATTCTGGTAGTAAGTATATTTCTTCTCTATATATAGCTCCCAATGGTGTTCCTTTAGGAAGAATTCTTTACAATGTCAAAATTGGTGGTAGAAAACTAACACCCGAGCAGGAAAAAGCTTTAAAGGAAACTGGAATAAGGTTTAGAAAAGTTAATCGCCATGTTGGACGTCTTTCTTTTGATGAAATAGTTAAATTACTAGAAGAGTATAAAGTTGAATATGGAAACATGAATATTAAAGTAAATTATACTACCCAAAAGGGGATACGCTTAGGAGCGATTGCTGCAAACATTAGAAGAGGGATAAGAGTATTAACTCCTGAGCAAAAAGATATTTTGACTAATATGGGTTTTAATTGGAAAAGTACTAAAAAAGTTATTTCTATGAATAAAGTTAATCAATTGATTAGAGAGTATAAAAGCATTTATGGAGACTGTAAAGTGCCTATGAAATATGTAACAGCTGATGGAATTCCTCTTGGAATGATTGTCAATAGTATTAGAAATGGAAATAGAAGTATTTCTGCTGAAGATATCAAGCAACTTAATGAAGCTGGTTTTATATGGAAAACTCGTGATAGAAGAAAGGCTGTATCGTTTGATGAACTTCTTATTTATCTTAAGCAATACAAGAAAGAATATGGAGACTTACTAGTTCCTGTACGTTATATAACAGAAAACAATGTTAATTTAGGGGGTCTTGTGCACAATATAAGAGTAGGCAGTAGAAGACTTACTGAACAAGAGAAAAAAAAGTTAGATAAACTTGGCTTTGTTTGGCGAGTAAGGAACTAAACATTACAATTACAGAAGGAGGATAATGAATGTCTCAAAAATATTCTTTCGAACAAATTTATGCTTGGTTAAAAGAATATAAAGAACAATATGGTAACCTTTTAGTTACTGCTCGGTATGTGAGACCCGATGGAATTAAATTAGGGCATATTGTGAATTGGATAAGAAGTGGTTCAAGAAAGCTTTCTGTAGAAGAAAAAGAAAAGTTAAATGAACTTGGATTTGTATGGAAAATTACTGAAAAAAAAGGTATGATTCCAATGCAAGTTATAATTAGAGAATTTAAGAGATATAAAGAAGAGTATAATACGTGTTCAATTCCATTGAGATATGTAACACCAAATGGAATTAAACTTGGATATGAAGCTTCATATATTAGATATGGTAGAAGAAAAATAACTCCTGAAGAACGAAAAAAACTTGATGACTTAGGTTTTATATGGCGAGCAGAAGAAAAAATTGTTACAATGGATGAAGTTATTGACATGATTAAAAAATATAAAGAAGAATACGGAAACTGCTTGATACCTTCCCAATATGTAACTCCTGAAGGAATTAAATTGGGAGGAATAGTCTCTAACATAAAGATTGGCACTAGAAAAGTATCTGATGAGGAAAGAAAAAAACTTGATGAATTAGGTTTTGATTGGTTTGTTCAAAAACGAAATAAAAGAACTAATTTTAATGAAGTATATATGTATTTAAAAGAATATAAAGAAAAGTTTGGAAATTTAAGAATACCTAAGGATTATATAACTGAAGATAATATTAAACTTGGACTGATTGTAAAAAATATAAGATATGGAAAACGTTTTATTTCTTCTAAGCAAAGACAAAAGCTTGATGAACTTGGTTTTATTTGGCCAAAAAAACAATATAATATAGGCGAAAAACTATCCTAATTTAGGATAGTTTTTTTTGAAAGAGAGGGACGGAGCAAACTTTCAATTTTTTGAACAGAGGAATGGAACGAAATTGAAAGTTTGCTCCGTCCCCTTGTTTCACTCGAAACTTTGATTTAAAATGAAACTTAATGAAAATATAATTTTACTGTATTGACAATATACATAATTTAATATAATATAAAAGTACGTCAAAAAATATAATAAGATTAGGAGAGTATGCAATGAAAAACCTTGAAAACATTGCGGCTGTACACACACACACACACACACACACACACACACGGATATATTTTAAAAAATAAGTTTATTGATACTTGTTTATCAGAAAAAGCAGGTTTATTTTTTCATACTCAAAAGTCTAATATTGGTAATAAAAGTTAACCTTAAATATAGTGAAAAGTTTAAGGTTAGCTTTTTTACATAAAAATAAAAAAGGAGGAAAAAATATGCAGAAACAAAAATGTAAAATTTTAGGGTTATTAGTTGTGTTGTGTATGTTAGTTACAGCATTACCTATACAAGTTTTTGCAGAAGAGCTTGGTACTCCAAATCAAGTTCCAGATGGTATGGAAGTACAAGCAGTTAGTGAAACTACTGCGGAAGAAAAGCTACGTGCTGATATTACTACAGGAGGTGAAGTAATATTAGATGAGGATGTAGTAATAACCCAACCAATCATAATTGAAACAGAAGTTACGTTAGATTTAAATGGACATGAAATTACTGTTAATAATAATCTATGGAATAATAGTGAAGAATCACAAACATGGTCTGTATTTTCAGTAAGAAATGGTGGTAATTTAACAATCATAAATGAAGAAAATAAAGGTGGAATTACTGCGAAAAAAGATGACAGTTATGTTGTTGATTTACGTGATTCTACTAGTAGATTAGAAATTGATTGTACTAATGATACAAAATTTGTAGGTAATATGTGTGCAATATATGTATTCAAAGGTGAAGCAGTTATCAATGGTGGAACATTTAGTATTGATCAAAAAAGTAATAATTCAAAACCATATTCTTACATATTGAATTGTTACGACGATAATGCGAAAGATGGTAGCGCAAAAATAATGGTTACTGGTGGTGTTTTTGTAGGTGTTGATCCATCTAATACAAAAGGAGATCCAACAGATCCTACTAATTACGTAGCTGAAGGTTATATTGTTAATAAAACAAAATCAGAAGCTCCTGAAGAATATACAGTAACAAAAGCAGAATCTGTTGAAATAACGAAAGCTACGCTACATGATGCAAGTGATAGAGTTGAAGATAGTGATCTTTACAATAGCTATGAAATTACAGAACCAAGTGCAGATGGAAAAATTTCAGTTACAGCAACCGAATTGAGGATTCATAAAAATGCTCAAAAAGCCTATGGCCATTGGGCTGGTGTAGAATTTAAAGCACCAAAAGGATACACTCTTAAATATAAAATTGGTAATGATGGAGAAATGAAGCAATCATCTGATGGTACACTATCAATATATTTAGATACAACCAAGTCTGAGAAAAAATCAGTAGAAGTAACAATAGAATTATATTATAACAATAAAAAAGTGAGTGAAAAAACTTATACTATAGACTTTTCAAAGGTTACTTCAAAGCAAGTAACTGGAAAAGCATATTATTCAAATTTTGCTGATTCAAATATTGTAAAAGATTGTATTGATCAAACAATGTATGTTGTGTTAGACGAACCTTTAGATCCAGAAGCTGGTATTTTATTTGAGATTACTTCACCTGATGGCAAGATATTCTATATGGGTAGTTCTTGTGAAGAACTTAAAGAAGGTTCTACAGGTGCAAATAAAATAGGTGTTCTTCCAACTAAGTTTGCTTGGAGTTTTTTAAATAATGATCAAACACCTGATATTGATGCACAAACTGGAACATATAAAATAAAAGCTTATAAAGTAAAACCAGAAGAAGCAGGAGCAAATGCACTTCCTAGCGACGCAAAGGAACTTTTCGATACAGAAGTATATGTAGAAGCTCCAAAAGCTGAGGTAGTAGATCCTGCTGAACCAGAAGTAGCAGTTGATGGCATTGACCCAACCTACGAAGAAACTGTTAAAAATGCTATGCAAAATGTTAAAGCAGACGAAGGCACTCTTAAAGATGCAGCCGTTTCTGTTGCTGTTGATACTGAAGAAAAAGATGATTATAGTCTTGAAACTGGAAAAAATAAATTAGAACAAGAAGGCATTAAAGGTGATGATGCAACCGTAGAAATTGTTTATCAACCTTATCTTGATGTTAAAGCAACTGCTTATGACAATGAAAATAAATCTTTAACAGTTGACATTACACCAATGGTTCGTATACTTGCTACAACAGATGCAGAAGACATTAAGTATGATGCAGATAACGGAGATAAAAATGCAGTTGTATTAGGAACAGAAGAACTTACAATAACAGAAAAAGTTGAACTTACAATTGGGTTACCAATTGGATTTGCTGAAGATGGCGAAACAGTCTATGTACAACATAAGGGTTATCAATATAATGCTACCGTAAAAAAAGATAATAATTTAGTTGCAACTTTCACAAACCCTCATGGCTTTAGTGAATTTACTGTAACAACAGATTCAAAAGTAGTTGCTATAATTGGAAATACAGAATATACAAGTCTTGAGGCTGCTGTGCAAAAAGCACAATCAAATGATACAATTATTTTAAAAAAAGAAGTGGATGAGAGTATTGAAATAGATGAGCCAACTACTATAACAATTAAAATTGATGATGAAGTAGAAGGTCTTACTGTAGAATATGTAAAAACACTTTTAAAGGCAGGAAGTAACGTAACCATGAAAACTAAAACAAGCAAAAACACTGTGACATTTACATTCACTAAAAAGACATCATCTAGTTCAACAGGTGGAAATGGTGGCTCTGCTACAACAAAATATACAATAACAGTTTCAGTTGGACAAAATGGAAATATTACACCAACAGGAAAAGTTAAAGTAGAAAAAGGAGAAGATCAAAAATTTGATATAACTCCAAACAATGGTTATGTAATAGACGATGTATTAGTAGACGGAAAGAGTGTTGGAGCAGTAGAAGTATATACATTTGAAAAAGTAGAAGAGAATCATACATTATCAGCTACATTTAAAGCAGCAGATGGAACACAAACACCAATAGTAGACCCAACAACAGGATATGTAGACGTAGCAGCAAATGCATGGTTCAAAGATGCAGTAAAATTTGTAACAGATAATAATTTGATGAATGGAACAGGAAATAATAAATTCGAGCCAGACTTAGCAATAACAAGAGGAATGTTAGCAACAGTAATATATAGGCTAGCAGGAGCAGATACAACAGCAACAGCAACATTTACAGATGTTCCAGCAACATCATACTATTCAAATGCAATAGCATGGGCAGCAGAAAATGGAATAGTAACAGGAGTAGGAGAAAATAGATTTGAGCCAGATAGAGCAATAACAAGAGAAGAAATGGCAACAATGATATCAAGATATATAACAAATATGAAAGTAAATGTAGAAGCAACAGATACAAGTTCTCAAGAATATGCAGATGCATCAGCAATATCTGAATATGCAGTAGAATCAGTAAAGACAATGAGAGAAACAGGCTTAATGGAAGGAAAGAATGGAAATAACTTCGATCCAAAAGGAATGGCAACAAGAGCAGAAGTTGCAACAATCTTAATGAGATTTGTAGAAAAAACAACTGCAGAATAAAATAAAATTAAAAATGGAGCTATATGCTCCATTTTTTTTCAGGCGATTGAAACACGGGGACGGAGCAAACTTTCAATTTTTTGAACCGAGGAATGGAACGAAATTGAAAGTTTGCTCCGTCCCCGTGTTTCAAAAAAATTCTTCATATCACTTGCATAATAAATATGTTATATGATAAAATAATTGCGTTATATTCGTAAATTCTTCATGCATTTATAATTAAAATATAATTTAATGGAGGTGTATTATGAATTTACAAAAAGATGATGAAACACTAGAAAGAAAAAAATTAAAAAAGACACGAAGTTTTATTGACAAAGAAATTAAAGAAAGTGAAGAAAGACTTGAAAGAGGTTTTGAAGATTACGATTTTGATGATTATGCAGATGATTACATGAAAGCAGCCCTAAAAGAAAAGTTCACAGATAGAATCAGAAACTTGAAAATGGTTAAGAATAATCCATATTTTGCAAGAGTTGATTTTATCGAGAAAGGTGAAACTCAAAGGGATGCTTTTTATTTGGGCAAAGTTATGATTACAGATCATGATTCTTTGGAACAAATTGTAGTTGACTGGAGAGCTCCAATTGCTGATTTATATTATGAAGGTAGACTTGGAGAATCAAATTATAATTGTCCAGCAGGTAATATTGAAGGCGAAATAAAATTAAAAAGACAATATTTTTTCACTAAAGATGGAGAACTGGAAAATGTAATGGATATTGATATTACAACAAATGATGAGATGCTACAACCATTTTTATCAGCTAATTCAGATACTAGACTTAAAAATATTATTTCAACTATTCAAGCAGAACAAAATAAAATTATAAGAGCAGAAATGTGGAGACCTTTAATTGTTCAAGGAGTTGCACGGAAGTGGTAAAACAACTATAGCACTACATAGAATAGCTTATCTAATTTATAATTATGATAAAAACTTTTTTCCAGAAGAATTTTTAATAATTGCTCCTAGTAAATTTTTCTTAAATTATATTTCAAATGTACTTCCAGATTTAGGTGTTGAGCGTGTACAACAAAGTACATATGAAGATATTGCTTTTGAAATTATTGGAGATAAATTTGATATTGAAGAGCCTAATAATAAATTAGCGAGAATTATAGATAATAACAAATCTGAAAAAGAAGCTGAAATGTGCAA
The DNA here is from genome assembly GCA_947588905.1 of uncultured Clostridia bacterium. GTDB lineage: Bacteria > Bacillota > Clostridia > TANB77 > UBA1234 > UBA1234. The sequence goes on along the minus strand of CANQBB010000060.1, from coordinate 2,732 downwards.
GATTATAGAAAGTGCATCAATGCTTAAATCATCAATTAGATTTAAAAATTTAATTGATGAATATTTATATGAAGTTGAAAAAAGATTTGTGCCAGATGCTGATTTTAAAATTGATAAATATGTTTTTATGAAGAAAGAAGATATTCATCATTTATATTATAAAGAATATGGTAATTTACCTATTAGTAGAAGAATAGAAGAAATAACTAAGCATCTAAAAAATTCTGTAATGATGAGAAGTGGAGAAATTTTAAAAGATATTGAAGAAGAAAGAGATTATAAAATTGCAAAAGTAAAAAACGAAGAACCTATTGAAGAGATAAGACTTTCAATGATTAGAAATATTTATGGTGATAGTGAAAAGCTTGCAAAAAGTATAGTTAAAGATGCAAAGAAACATGCACTAAATTATTTTGGAGCAAATAAAATAATGTCGCCAATTAAATATTATAAAGAGTTTATCGATGTATATTTAGAACAAATCGTTGGAGAAAGAATTGATAAAAGAGAAATTAAATATATTAAAGATAGTTTTGCAGAAGTTCAAAGAAAAGGTAAAATTGAAATGGAAGATATAGCTCCACTAATGTATATAAAATGTATGGTTCATGGTATAAAAACAAAATTTGAATTAAAGCATATTGTAATAGATGAAGCACAAGATTTTAGTGAGTTTCAATTTTATGTATTTAAAAAGATTGTAAAAAGTAATTCAATGACAATTTTAGGAGATTTGTCACAAGGAATATATTATTATAGGGGAACAAGAAATTGGGAGAAAACAATGAACATAGTTTTTGGAGAAGATTCTGATCTGAAATTTTTAACATTAAAGAAGACGTACAGAACAACAGAAGAAATAATGAATCTTGCAAATCATGTAATAAGCAATATTCGAGATATATTAAATTGTGAGTTAGGAGAACCAGTAATGAAAAATGGTGCTCCTGTTACAATTAAAAAATTTGATTCAAGAAATGATATGATTTTAAAAATAAAACAAAGATTAGAAGAATTTAAAGAAAAAGGTTTTACTAATATTGCTATAATAGGGAAAACGATTCCTGATTGTTTGAAACTTAAAGAAGAATTAAATGATGACACTATTCATATGATAAATAGTAAAGACTCAGAATATAATGGTGGAATAAATATAGTTCCTTCATATTTATCAAAAGGTCTTGAATTTGATGCAGTAATTATTACAGATGCAGATATATATAATTACACTAAATCTGAAGTTGATACTAAATTATTGTATGTATGTATTACAAGAGCAATGAACACACTTGATATTTATCATGTAGAAAAAATTTCAGAATTACTAAAAATTGGTTGACAAAATAATAATATGGTAATATAATGAGAGTACAAAAAGGAGATTGTTTTGGTAGTAGAGGCTGCTGATTACAGTGGTCTATGCTATAGTTACAAAGTGAGACACCAACTCACAACAACCCGACATACAAATATCGGTCTAAAGAAAGGGTAAAGGTGATCTTGCATGTGTGACAGTTACAATGGCAGACATTACTTTTTCGACGACGAAGGAAACTTCAGCTCTCAGTCTGAGGCTGAAAGGGCGGCTGAAAACGGTCACCTGGAAACGTTGAGCAACGGCAACTACTATGATCGCCAGACGGGTACTGAGTACTGGTCTGACGGCACCAAGAAGTAGTAAAGAACCTACCATGGGGCGTGTGAAATTTTCACACGCCCTTATTGTATGTTATGCAATAATAAATTTTATACAACAACAAACCTTGCAAAAATTGTAAAAAAGAGGTATTATAAAAGAAATTAACGCGATATTAGGAGGGTTATTATATGGCAGAAGTGCATTATAGAGATTTAAGAGATATGTTGTCACAAATAGAGAAAAAATATTCTAATGAAATAGCATTTAAAATTAAATACAGGGATGAAATTGTTGGTATAAAATATTCAAAATTTATAGAAGATATTAAATGTTTAGGATCATATTTATTAGACTTAAACTTAGAAAATAAGAGAATTGGAATTTTTTCAAATAATAGATATGAATGGGATGTATCATATTTGGCAGTTGCGACAAGTAATTTAATTGTTGTTCCATTAGATAAAGCCTTGCCAGAAAGTGAGTTTATTTCATTAGTAGAAAGAGCCCAAATTGATGTGTTAATATTTGATAAAAAACATTTACCACTTGTGGAAGAACAAAAAAAAGTGCCTAATAATAGTGTAAAACATTATATTGATATGGATGATGATTTTAATCAAAAAATTGAAAAGGGTAAACAAATACTAGGAAGAAAAGATAATAAATATAATAAAGTAAAAATTGATAATGATAAAATGAAGTTTATGCTATTTACATCTGGAACAACATCAACTTCAAAATGTGTGATGCTTTCTCATAGAAATATTTGTGCAAATGTTGAGGCTATAGCTGATTTCTTAGACATTACTAAAGATGATACAATGTTATCATTTTTGCCAGCGCATCATACTTTTGAATGTACAGCAGGTTTCTTATATCCGATTTCAGTTGGAGGCAAAATTGCATTTTGTGAAGGCTTAAGACATATGGTAGATAACATGAAAGAATTTGAAGTAAATGCAATGATTAGTGTTCCTTTGCTTTATGAAGGCATTTATAAGAAGCTTTGGAAACAAATTAAAAAAGAAAAAAAGGAAACTCAAGTTAAGGTTGCATTAAAGGCAAGTGAGGCACTATTAAAGGTTGGTGTCGA
>CANQBB010000059.1 GCA_947588905.1 uncultured Clostridia bacterium | reverse complement strand
TTTAAAGTATAAAAATTAGATTCGTGCTAAAAATTAACACGAATCTAATTTTTCTTAGGGACTTTTTTTACAGCCCCATTTTATGCTTCTTGTACATATTCTATAATTCCTGTTACTGTTTTTGTTTTTACAGATGGTGTTCCTATATAGTTTGAATCATAAACAACTTCTATTGTAAATGTTGTTTGTTCTCCAGCTTTTAATGAAGTTGCAGGTTCAGTAGTAATATAAGAAATTGCATCAGAACCATCCTCTTGATCGGTACAAATAATATTATCTAACTTTGCATCAATTGTTCCTGCATTTTCAATTGTTATTACATAAGTTATTGAGTCTCCCGGATTAACTAATTTAGCATCAAATGTTGCTGTTGTGTCTGTATATTGAGGAGCACCATAATCACAGCCATCACTAACATTTTGTGCTTCTATATTAACAATTTTTACGTTCCAATCTCCGACAATTTCTGCAGTGCCATTTATATTTAATTGAGTTGCAAATGCAGCATACCCAAATGCCATTGCTAAAATAACTATCAGTAATGCTATCAATATAAAATGCCTCGTATTTTTCATTTCTTATACCTCCTTCCTATGTAATAACCAAAAGCTGTTATTACATAGTATATGAAATTTGTAATTTTGTGTGAATTTACTTTAATTTAAAATATCCTTTAATCAAGCAAAAAAATCTGTCAGTACAATTCTGACAGATTTTTTATTTTTAAATTAAAGTTATTCTTTGCATTCTCTACTATCGATAATATTGTCAATGGCATCTTCTACCGTATCTGGAAGAACAACACAATCTCCCGCAAAGAAATCAACTATTGGATGCAATATCATCATGGCTACTATAATTACAAATTTAATAATAAGATTGATAGGAAGAACAAATGCTATCACAACAAAAGCAGTAAAGACTGCTGTATTAAATAGCATTGGAACAATTACTCTAACTGGAACAAAACCTCTATAAGAAGCATTATCTCTATTTTGTTTGCTTAAAAATGGCATAGTATCTTCAAGCATCCATGGTTCTTCATGGAAAATATTATCTCCAGTACAATCCGGAGCCAAAAAACGCATAAATACAGTTATTGCCGATGTTATAATAGTCCACAGCAGATTCGTAAATATTGCAATTAAAATTATTATTGCATGAACACCAAGATAAATATAAGAAAAAATCGGTTTATCAAATTCAAGACTAAAAAATCCATAGATGAACACAGTTATATAATGAATAGCAGACAAGATTGTGAATACTAATGCTATTTCAGGTTTTATACACCACAAAAGCATCAAATCAATTGCAAGAGATAATGTATAGTACCATTGTTCATTACCCTCTCCAGAAAAGCCATAACTAGGTCCAACAATAGATGACCACAATCTCAAAAAAACAGATTCTCTCCAATCGCCGTTCTTAGTTTTCATTGCAAATGTTCCTCCTTATTAAAGTTTTATTATAGCTAATTTTTACAAATCAGCTTATTTTACAGGAACTAAAAGCTAAATTTTGAGATAATATTATCAAAAAGTACTTTATAAGTCAATATTACATCCCATTTTTCTGTACATATTCTATAATACCAGTTATTGTATTAGTTTTTACTTTTTGTATTTTGTTAGTATCTAAATTATATTCTATTTTTACAGAAAAAGTAGTTTCATCCCCTGCATTTAATTCTTTACTCAACTCTGTTGTTGAGTAAACAAGATCTTCAGATTCTTTCTTTTGCTTAAAAATAACATTATTTAAAACAGCATCGATTGTGCCAGCATTCTTGATTGTTATCAAATAAACTATTTCGTCGCCAGGCTTTGATAATTTTGAATTAAATGTTACACTTGAATTAGTATATTGAGGAATACCAGCGTCACATCCTTTACTTGCAGATTGAACTTTCACATTAGTAATTCTAACATCCCACCCATTTACAATTCCAGCGACACCATTTAAGGTTAATTTACTAGCAAGTGCAGAATATGCAAATGACATTGTCAAAATTATTACTAATACAGCAATTATTATATAAGGCTTAACATTTTTCATTTAATCAATCCTTTCTCTATTAAAAAGATTAGTTAATTTATTTTATACTTTTTTAAATTTTTTGTTCCTAAAAAGAAAAAACTGTATCATCCATATTTAGGATGATACAGCCTCTTTTTTAATATCTAAAGCTATCAACTTTAAATCTATTTTCAAAATAGTCTTTTTCTTTTTTATCATTATATTCAGCATCAAATAATTCTTGAGAAAATGTATAAACTATGCTTTCATTTTTCGGTTTTAGCTTTTCAATAAGTATTTCAATTATTGGAACAACTGATACACAAGCTATAATCATTATCATAAAAATAATTATCTTACCCATATTTATTAAGAATGCATTCCACTATTAGTAGAATCATCGTTAGCTTCAGGAAGCAAATTAACTGTAATATTTACATGATGATATCCTGTATATTTCTTTCTAAGATATGGATTATTCCATACTCCAAAACTATGAGCATGAAAAACAGGAGATGAAATTTCGTTTGTTAATGGATATTCAATATTATTAAATATTTCAACAAATTTTTGCAGTACAATAGGTAATCTACCATTATCACAATTATAAGTTGGATAATGCACAAATTCGTATTCTTCTCCAGTTGAATCAGAAATTATTAAGCAAAATTTCCGTTTACTAGCATATAAACTTGCATCAATAGATGATTTAATTCCAGCACCCCAAAGAAATGTTTCCAACGAACTCATAATCCAAAAATAAATGATTTTTGCAGCCCTTTCTTCCACATCAGATGTGTTAAGATACTCTTCATATCTTTCAGCCATTCCTTTTGCCATTAAATTAAGCATAGTCTTCTCCTCCTAACTCAAATTATTGAGGGTAATCATAACTCTTTTATTTACAAGCATAATTTATCACATTTATTACTCAAAATCAATACAAATATATATCTAATGATAGTAAAAATGCTTGAATAAATTGCCTTATAATTATATAATAATTTATATATATTTTAAAGAAAGAGCGTGAAATTATGGAAGAAAAGAAGGTTACAAATCAAACAGATAAAGATGCTAAAGAAGAATATGAAATATTAAAAAAATTAAATGAAAAATTACCATACTTTTCAAAATCGCCAAAAAATAATTCAAAAAAACATTCAGACAATATTGAAAGATAAGCATGGTTGAGGTGATATTATGACTAAAGAAGAAGCTAAAAATTATATAGATAATGGAGAATCTTTTTTAAGAGATTTAGGTAGTGCTACAGGGAATCTGTCTGCTAAATTACAAGAACAACTTAATGAACTTTCTGATAATTTCACAAATCTTAATTCAATATATGAATTTTATCAAAATAATTTAAGTGATACCTTACAAAAATATAATATAGATTTTGATGCTTTTAAAATGATTTATTCCCTATATGGTTTAGGTGAAAGCATTATAGGAAAAGAAAACTATAGTAATCTATGTAAATTTGTAATGCAAACATATGGTAAAAAGGGTTATGAAATTTTAGGTGTTAATTCGTATGATGATATTCCAAAATTAGAAATGTTTTTAGAAAGTGAGGCACCTAATTATTATACAGACTTTGTAAAAGAAATGTGTAAAGAGGCACCTACTTTATATCATTTAAAAGAAATTTTAAATTTTGTAAAAGAAGATTATATTGATGATCAATTAGTTGAAGGTTTTTTTGAAAAAGATGATTTAAGTTTTTCTTCATCTGAATTTAATAGTTTTGCATCATCTGTTCCTTCCCAAATGTGGAAAAGCGAAATTATGAAAAGCGTATTAGAAAAAGTTGACAAAATAGATAGTAACATTTTAAGACTAGTTACTGAAAATGTTTTTGATGATAAAGATTTCATAGATTGGTTTGAAACTAATGGATTAGATTTAATGGATAAAAAATTTGATATACACGAATTGCCAGAAAGCTTAATAACAGACGAAAAAGTACGCACTTGGTATGAAAATAAATTTATTGATTTGACTAATAATGAAGATTTTGATTTAAATTCTTATATACAATTACCACCACATTTAAAACTAGGCAAAATAACTGAAGAACTTACAAAAAAAATTTCATCATCTAACTTTAATAAAGATGCTATTTATAATTTCTTTAATTCTATTCCAAAAAATCAAATTACTAAAGAAACTTATGAATTTTTAATTGATAAATGTCCTAGAATTGTAGAACAACTCCCACAACAATCATTTATAGAAGGTTTATCACAAGACGATTATAATAAATGGGTGGATAATTTAATTGTTGAAACTGCTAAAAAAACTGACAACATAGAAGATATAGTAACATATTTGCCTAGAGAAAGATTTAATAGTACTACCTGGAATACCATTTGTGATAGATGTGAGGAATTAGGAAAAGGATTTGTGAGTATAAAACATGTTCCAATATATAATAGAGAAGAACAAATGCTCCAACGAGCGCTAGACAATAATCCAAATGAATTTGTCGAACTACCATGCGTAGATATAAACCTTGATAGATTAAGTCCCCAACTAAGAGAAGAGTACAAGAATTGGCTTAATAGTTTAAGTGAAGAGAAAAAACAAGAATATAGAAAATGGTATGAAGAAAAAGCTATCAGTTTTCTAGAAAGAGATTACCATTCTATTCATGATATTGGTAAATTTTCTTCTGCTATACCATTTGAAGCATTAACACCAAATATTTTAAAAGCTTATTTAGATATTTACGACGTAACTGCATTCGAACATATTCCTTTGCCTAGTGAATTAACAAGCTATAATAGTCATGATTTTGAAGATATTATTCTTTATACAATAGAAAAAAATTTAACTTATCATGAAAGTATAGATGTTGCTAGTAAAAAAGACCTTTTAGATGAATATGATTTATTAAGCAATATACCAGAAGAATATCGTACAGATAAAGTAATTTTAGAAGCAATAAAACAACATCCAAAATATTTAAGCTATGTTGATAATGAGGTAAGTAATTTTGAAGAATTAGTACGAATTGGATATAAAAATCAATTAGAGCAATTAGGAAAAGAAGATTTTTCTCCAGAAGAATATGAGTTGATTAAAGAGTTCAGAAAAAATAATGCCAATTTGTTTGCAACATTAGATATAAGAATTTTCAATCCAGAAATTATGAACTGCATCAATACAAGAAGTTTAGAACGAATTTGTAGATATAAAGATTTAGAAAATAAGATTATATATCTTTCTCAAGATTCGGATAAATTAAGAGTCTTTAACTGTGCTCTTGAAAACTTGCAAGGAAGTAATTTATTTATTGAACCACTAATTGAGCAATTAGCTGATTCAATAGATAAAGATTTTTCTAAAATTGTTTCTGAGAGATTACAAAGTAATAGTTCCGAATTAAGTGATGAAGAACAAACTATTATATCATATTTGGCACTTAATCCTAATGAAGCACGTAATATAAAAAAATATGATGACATTTCTACTTACGTTATAAATAAAAATGAACAACTTGATGAAATTATGACAAAAAATAATCTTTCTTTAATTGAAGCTAAAAATACCTATTTAGAAAGAGTTGTTGGAATTAGTTATGATAAAGCTGTAGAAATAGTCCAAAAATATGGACGTGATGCTGAAGAATTATTACATAAATATCAGTCAAAAGAACCACAAACGTTTAAAGAGAAATCTGAAAAAGAATCCTTAGAAGTGGCATTAAAAATAAAATCACTAATTGATGAAGAAAATATTGATAATATAAAAAATGCTTATCGTAATGCGACGAAAGAAACTTTAAGAGAATCTTATGAAAGATATAAATATGCAACATTATTAGATAATTCTCTTAGACGAGCTTATGGTAGAGAACTTGCACAAACATTAAACGACCATTCACAAGAAAATTATACCGAAACTACAATGGAAAATGTAAATGGTGAAAAATATGTCATTAGAAAATTAAATGGTCCTTTTAATAGAATGATAAGTGTTATGGGTGCATATCGAGGTAATAAAGAAAAAGGTGACATGTATGATAAATGGAATACAAATAAAATGGCCGAAAACCATGCACTTTGTTATAGTTTAATAAACGAAAAAAATCCAGGTACTGCTTTAATATATGATAATGACGGTATGCTAAGAAATGGTGTAATTGTTTCAATAGAAAATTTTGATGCTGAGGCGGTTACAGCAGAAGCACCACATGATTTAAATTCTTATTCAGGATCAAATACAACTATTACTGAAAGACAACAAATATTTTATTTAACAAATAATATGCCTGACAATACTAGAGGAAACTATTCAGAATTCGTTGTTGAAGTTCAAGATGTATCAGGTAATTCTTCAAAATATAAAAAAATACAACCGGCCAGTATTATATGTTTTGAAGAAGCAGATGAAAATAGCATCAATGCTGCAATAGATTTAAGTAAAAAATTGGGTAGAGTCATTCCAATTGAAATAATAGATAGAAGAGAACTTGCTAAAGTTCAGCATGACGAAATTACGGATTTGTTAGATAAATTTAAAACAAGTGAACAACTACATCCAGAATATGTCGAACAGATTATTACAAAATTTAATAATGTAAGAAATGCCCATAGAAATTCTAGTTTACGAGATGAATTATTAGGAGAAAGACCAGGATATGAAAATGAAGATGCACCATTTAATAAGTCCAACTTAAATCATATTATCTCTGAATGTATAGAAGTAGCACAGCAAAAAATAGTTGATGGAAAAAAACAAGAAGGTTTAGATGCTATTGAAAGTATAAAAGCGCACGTAACTGAAGAAATAAAAAAGCAAGAAACATTACCAACAATGTACGAAAAACAACTTCGTTCAGGTATAGATATAAGCGTCTATCAACAAATTGATAGAGTTCAAAGGCAATATACTACTGCGCAAGAGCATAATGAACCTGATAGTTTAGAAAGTTTGAGAATATTGGAAAAAAACGACCATATACCTTCTACTACATTTGATATGAAAAGTGAATTTTCAGTAGATAAGCAACTAGAGTTGCCTGATGTAAAAAAAGTAATTGACTTTGATGAAATAAAAGAAGCAATGAAAGATGTACAACAAAAAGGTTATTATAGAAATAATGAAACATATTCGGAAGATCATGTTTCAAGAGTTATGATATTTGCTAATGCTATAGCAAATGAAAGTAATATAGAAAATCATGATAAGAAATTATTATTTGAAGCTGTTAAATATTATTCGTGTGGCAGACAACTTGATGTTGCAGAACCTCATGAAAAATATAGTGCAGAAATTGCCGGCAAGGAATTGCAAGGTAAATTGGACCACACTGATATTTCAATAGTTCAAGCCGCAATCGAATTACAAAATTTTGATTATTATAAGAATATAGATAATATTGTTACAAAAGATCAAAAGGCAAAAGAAGTTGCTGATAAATATGGTCTAAGTGAAGAAGAAACAAAAAAAGCAAGAACTTTATCTGTAATTATAAGAGATTCTGTTACACTTAATCAAACTAGATTTTTAACAAAAGTTGGTTATAATTCTCCTTTAGATCATCAATCTTCGTCTTTTGAAACAGATGCTGCAAAAAGATTAGAAAAATTCAGCTATAGTTTGCATGATAAACTTGCAGAAGAACACTTGCAAGCAATGGCTAAAGTTTGTCAAATTGATTATCAAGAATATTCAGTAAAAAGTGATATGCTTAGTGATTTCGTAGTAGAAAGTGTTTGGGGAAATAAAAGAACACAGCCAGATGATATTACTAAATCTCCAATTGCTAGAGAAATGTATTTTAGAAAAAAGTTTCCTGAAATAGAAAATCCAGAAAAATTAGATAGGTCCTTAGCTCCCGAGAAAAAAACTCTAGATGAAAAGCAGAAAAAAGAATATTTGGAAAGACGGATATGATGAAGTAAAGCCAACAGATATTAGTAAATCTAAAAAAATAATAATAGAACATGACAAAGAGCAGCATCATAATGAAAAAGCTCCAACCTCCATGGAAAAATAATTAAAAGGATTGAGTTCAATGAATATAAAAAATCAAGAAATATTTTCGGAAGTATATAGTGTTTTAGATATGTTAGGTAATGATTTTATTAAAAAAGTCCCTACTAAAATATATAAAATAATCGAGGATAATAGATTAAAAAGTTATACTCCTGTTTATACTTTTGATACTGATTTAAAAAAGCAAAACATAAAAAAAGAATCAATAGCAATGATAGCTTTATTACATTTATATTTCTGGTGTGATTCAGATTTAGAAAAAAATAAATTAGAAAACATTTTTAAGGACAACGAAAAAAAATATAAAGCAATGATGGAAGAAAAAAATGATATATCTAATTTTATTACTAAAAATGTTGATAAACCAAATAAAACTCAAACTATTGAAACATCCTTAACAGAAATCAAAAAAGAAACATTTTTTAATAAAATTATCAATTTTCTAAAAAAATTTTTTTGATATTTAAACTTGTTTTGAATTCAAAATATAAATAATGTAAAAAGAGGTAGATAATAGCAATATAGCTAATTTCTACCTCTTTTTTATTTTATCTAACGTAATTTTCTATCTTTGCAACATCTTGTAACATACCGTGTACCATCGTAATATTGAGTAGTTTTCTTTTGAGGCATGTACCGCACAGAACAATTCTTATATTTACAAAAAGCACATTTAATATTACTTTTCATTACAGAAAAAAAAGTGAGCTTTGCCATTTGTTTCCCTCCCTAACAATTTTGTTTACGAGTTACATTGAAAAATCTGTTTGAGTATTAACTTCTTTAATATAATCAAGAAGCGCAGAAAATTTTTCATCATCTGCATACAATGACTTGTCCCATTCATACCAAATATCAAACGCAGTCTTGGCACCATTCTTCAACATTTGTTGAACCTTTCTATTCTTAAAAACAACATTATTTTCTTGCTTATCTAAAGTCTTTTGACAGCCCATATCTTGATAAATCTTAGCCTGTATATCTGCTTCTAGCTTATCACAATGATGTGCAAAAATTGCCTCTCTTGTTTTTCTTTCACTAAATTCCAATAATAATGCAAAATATTCTTCCTTCTTAATTAAATCTCCCAGAACTTCTTTAATTGCCAAATGTTCATTTTTCATTTTTTCTTCTGGAGTAATATTATCAAAAGGAGTAATGTCTCCTATAACTACTTCTCCCAATTCATGAAGAACCAGCATTTTCATTATTTTACCAATATCTAGATGTGTTTCAAATTCAGAATCAATACTTAATGCCAATATGCATGTTCCATAAACGTGTTCAGCAATACTTTCAAGTCTCTCCTTACTTACATTCCAATGAGTCTCATTCCAACCACTTCTAATTTTATACTTCAGTTGTGTAGCCAAAAGATAAAACCTCATTGTACTTTTAAGTCTCTCTTCCATATATTCTACCCTCCAATAATTATTGTGATGTTAATTATTTTCAGTTCAACTTTCAAAAGGGATTTTATTAACTAATTTTCCATAATTATACCATCAAAACTTGTTTTTAACAATGCTCATATTTAAATATATTTATTGACAATAAATATCCCCCAGTATAACTGGGGGATTTGCAT
>CANQBB010000058.1 GCA_947588905.1 uncultured Clostridia bacterium | reverse complement strand
TGGAAAGGCAGGGTAAGAGCCTACCAGAAACATGGAGACATGTTTGCTATGTAAACCCCACCTGGAGCAACATCGCGGTAGAAGTATTAAGTGGCCCGCTTAGCTTCTTAATTAGATGGCTTGAGGCGTATAGCAATATACGTTCTAGATAAATGATTATCAAATACAGAACCCGGCTTATAGATTTACTCTATGGGGACGGAGCAAACTTTCAATTTTTCAACAGGAAACAGAGTGAAACAGGAGACAGAGCAAAATTGAAAGTTTGCTCCGTCCACTTATTTCAAAATTGAAATATCACATAAAATTCATTGACATTGCTATATAAAAAGAGTAAAATATAATTGCGTTATGTAAATATGCATAAGGCAAAATAGAATTATTTTACCAAAAAGGAGAAAAAACTATGACGCAGATTCTTACTGGTTCCGGTGTTCATGAAGTTTGGGACAGAGGTGATTATCGTGAAGAAATTATTACTGGAAAAGACAAAAATGGGACTGGTGGATTCTGTAAGATTTCATGGAAGAAAAAATTTTCTATGATGAATGATAGAGATGAACAAGATAACAATCATACAAATTCAAGCAAATAAAGAACGACTTACCCTTGTGAACCAAATATTCACAAGGGCTTTTTCTTATCTAATAAGTGCATCAATATCAGCTGGTAAAGGCGCAGTAATTTTAATTTCTTCTTTAGTAATTGGATGTATAAAATTCATACTATAAGCATGTAATGCTTGTCTTTTTATTAAATTAGAACCCTCTCCATAAAGTATATCTCCTAAAACTGGTGTTCCTAAATAAGCTAAATGAACTCTGATTTGATGAGTCCTTCCTGTTAATAATATAAGTTTAACGACAGTATATTTATTATCTATATATTTTTCTACTTTATATTTAGTAATTGCCACTTGTCCATTAGGAGATACCTGGCGTTCCATAATACTTCCTTCTTTTCGACATATAGGAGCATTTATTATTCCTTCTTTTTCTTTTAATATTCCATTTGTAACTGCTATATATTCTTTTTCAATGTTAGTAAATTTAATCATACATTCTTGAATATATTCATTTTTAGCAAATAAAACTATTCCTGAAGTATCCCTATCAAGTCTATTTATAGCTCTAATTTTTTTGTTATTATTTAAGTAATATTTAACCCCATTTGCTAATGTATTTGTCAAATGGTTTGCTGATGGATGTACTACCATTCCTGCTGGTTTATTAACTGCTAATATATATTCATCTTCATATAAAATATCTAAATCTATTTTTTCTGGAACTATATTATCTGATTCTATAAAGTCTATTTTCACTGTTATAATATCATCTTTTTTAACAATATAATTTGAAAAAACAGGTATGTTATTAACTAATATTTTTTCATTCATTTTTAGTTTATTTAATAATCGTGCGGATATATTTAACTTGTCTCTTAATATATATGCAATTGTTTTATTTGATTCTTTTTCATTTATTATATATTTAAGTTCTATTATAATCACCCAATTAAGGATTATAGCATATTATATTCTAAAATGAAAGGAGATAGATGATTATGAATAGTTGTCATAGGAATTCAACTAGAAATGGAAATTTATCAAATAATATTTTATCGAATAATAATGTTCTACCAACAAATATAAATAATTGTCAAAATCCCAATAATTGTGCAAATGATAATTTGCAAGATATATTGTGTAATTATTTAGGCTGGAGATGTTCTTGTGAATTTGATACTTTAGATGGATTAGAAACGAGAAGTGGTACATTAGAAAGAATAGGTAATGATTATTTGGCATTACGTACTACTAACAGTAATGGTATAGTGTATTGTAATACTAGCAATTTGAGATTTGTAAGTTTTATGTGTTGACTTTTATAAAATTACATAATATAATGTTTACGTAATTTTATGAATTTTGTTAACCCAATATACATTAACGACTTCAAAGGAGGGTTACTCGATGATTAAGTTCCTGCTTCTCGCTCTGTTGCTCGCTGTCGCTAGCTTTATGCTTATTCCCTCGCTAAACATCAAAGTACGTCAAAAAAGGTTAATTAAAAAGTTTGGCTTAAGTGAAGAAAATCCATTAGCTATGTTGTATACAACTGATAAGTGTAGAGATAGGTTGCTTGAAAATGTATATTATCAGCAAGGTAGAGATTTTGCAATTCTTTCCCGTAGCAATAGATTTTATTTGATTAAATATCCTAATAGAAAATATAAACTTTGCCTTTATTGTGCATATAATAATTTACCTAAAAAAATTTCTCGTAAGTCGATATTAGAAACAAAAGATTTCTTTTGGGTACCTTTGGAGGATAAGTATCTTCTTAAGTTTCTGGAAAGAAGTAAGTTTATTGTTGATAATGGACATTCAACTAGGATGGTGGCATAATGTTTTGGGATTATATGTTGCTTTTTCTATGTATAAATTCATTAAATGATGATGATTCATGTGGCGGATGTTGTGGTTGTTTAGGAATGATTGTAGTGCTTATAATTCTTGTTTCCATTTTCAACAGATAAATCAGTGTAAAATACATCTTGAATTTTAATAATTCGAGGTGTATTTTTTTCTTGAATTTAATCTATATTATATATATAATTTTTTTGAGGTGATTATAATGGATTTTATTCAAAATCTAAAAAATATTGCAAGTAAAAATATCAAAACTATTGTGCTTCCTGAATCTCAGGATATTAGAGTGCAAGAGGCAGCTAGAAAAATTACTGATGAAGGATTTGCAAAAGTTATTTTAATTGGAGATATAGAGAAAATTAAAACAGATATAGATATATCAGACATAGAAATAATAAACCCTATAACAAGTGATAAATATGATTTATATGTTAATGAATTTTATGAATTAAGAAAAGCAAAAGGCATGACATTAGAAAATGCTAAAGAAATAATTAAGGATAATATTTATTTTGGAAATATGATGGTAAAAATGGGAGATGCTGATGGTTTAGTATCAGGAAGTATTTGTTCTTCTGCAGATACCTTAAGACCAGCCTTACAAATTATAAAAACAGCTCCTGATACAAAGCTTGTATCAAGCTTTTTCATATTAAATGTACCTAATTGTGAATTTGGAGATAATGGAGTATTTCTATTTTCAGACTGTGGCTTAAATGTAAATCCAAATGCTGAAGAATTATCTGAAATAGCAATTTCATCAAGCAAAACATGGAAAGAGTTGATTGGTACAGAACCAAAAGTTGCAATGCTTTCTTATTCTACTTTTGGTAGTGCACCTTCAACTGACTTAACTGAAAAAGTAATAGAAGCAACTAGATTAGTAAAAGAAAAATGTCCAGACTTATTAGTTGATGGAGAATTACAATTAGATGCATCTATAGTACCTTCTGTAGCGAACCAGAAGGCACCAAAAAGCGATTTAGCTGGTAAAGCTAACATCTTAATCTTTCCAGACTTAAATGCCGGAAATATTGGCTATAAATTAGTTCAAAGATTAGCTAAGGCAGAAGCATACGGTCCTATTACTCAAGGAATAAATAAACCAGTGAATGATTTAAGTAGAGGGTGCTCTGCAGATGATATTGTTGGCGTAGTTGCAATTACTGCCGTACAAGCAAATAAATAATCAACAGTTGAAAAACATTCAATTTTATGATATAAATATTTTTAATGTATTTTTTCGAAAGGGGATAATTAAATGAAAGTATTAGTTGTTAACTGTGGTAGTTCATCTCTTAAATATCAAGTAATTGATATGGATAATGAAAGTGTTTTAGCTAAAGGTAAATGCGATGTTATAGGTGGAAGTATGGATGCTATTACACCTCCATATATTGAATATAAAGGAAAAAGTGGTAAGAAAATTAAAGAAGTTATGCCACTTCCAGACCATTTAGCTGCATTTAAAGCTGTTGTAAAATATGTTACAGATCCAGAAGAGGGTGTAGTTGCAGATTTAAGTGAGATTTCTGCAATTGGTCATAGAATAGTAAATGCAGGCCCATTTTTTAAGGAGTCTACATTAGTTACAGATGAAGTTTTAAAAACTTTTAAAGAAAAATCAATTCCATATGCACCACTACATAATCCACCTGCTTTACAAGGTATAAATGCTTGTCTTGAAACAATGCCAGGTATTAAACAAGTTTTAGTATTTGATACAAGTTTCCATCAAACAATGCCTGAAAAAGCATATATGTATGGACTTCCATATGAATATTATGAAAAATATGGTGTTAGAAGATATGGAGCTCATGGTATGTCACATGATTTTGTAACAACAGAAGCTGCCAAACTTTTAAATAAACCTGTTGACGAAGTTAATATGATTTCATGCCATTTAGGTAATGGTTCAAGTATTACTGCCATAAAGAATGGAAAATGTGTTGATACTTCTATGGGATTTACACCACTTGAAGGTCTAGTAATGGGAACTCGTTGTGGAGATATAGATCCTGCTATAATCGAATTTATTATGGATAAAGAAAACTTAGATATTCATGAGATGCTTAATGTACTTAATAAAAAATCTGGTTTACTAGCTTTATCTGGAGAAACAGGAGATGTTCGTGATTTAAGAGAACTTCGTAAAGGTGGAAATGATAGAGCAAGACTTGCTTTAGAAGTTTTATCTTATAGAGTTAAAAAGTATATTGGAGCATATATGGCTGTTTTAGGACATATTGACTGTATTACTTTTGAAGGTGGAATAGGAGAGCATAATCCTGATGTTGTAAAAGCTTGTGTTGATGGATTAGAAGAATATGGAATAATTTATGATGATTCACATATTGATGATGAAATGTATGAAGGAGTTATTAGTACTCCAGAATCAAAAGTCAAAATGTTTGTTATAGCAACAAACGAAGAAATTGTTATTGCTAGAGAAGCTTTAAGATTAACTAAATAAAATTATATATTAGAAAAGGAGCTAAAATTTATTTTAGTTCCTTTTTTGTTGAATTTAAGGGAAAATTAGTGTATAATGTGCCTGTCTAAATAAGTTGTAATTTATATGTCATAATTGGCAATGAATAGAAGGGAGTGATTTCATGGCATATTTTAGGGAGATTCCAATTTCTGATGGCATAACTTTATATAATAAACATACTCTTTCTCATAAATTCAATTCATTTGAAATTTACCTTATAACAAGCAGAACATCCCGGAATATGTTTCTAATTAAACTAATGAATGATCTTTTGGAATATTCGCCAACATCGTTTACTTCTGATGAGAAAGCAATAGATTATCTTCAAAATCTGTATGGCGCTGATTTAGATATATCATGTGGAGTATTAGATGAAACAAAAATATTCCTTTGCTTATCTGGAAAAGTTCTTTCAGATAGATTTTCTTTAAAACCTAACGAAAAATTGACAGAAAAATTTCTAAAATTTATGATTGAGTCACTACTTTGTGCAGATATAACTGATAAAAACCTATTTTTTAAAATTATGACTGAAATGCTAACCGAAGTGGATACAATAGAAGATTATGTAGAAAGAGCATTTAATGTGATATATCCTAATACTGTTTCTTCAGTGGATCATATTACTTCTTTGTCACAAATAGATTTTATTTCATATAACACATATAAAAAATTCTATGATGAACTATTAAGTTCTTCTGAGATTTGTATTTTCTGTAATGGCGATGTAGATGATGGTTTCCTATATAAATATTTTAAAGAAACTTTTAGTAAAATTGAAAGAAATTATATCAAACCAATCAATAATCGATTCATAAAATTGATAGCTTCACAAAGTGAAGTTATAGTTCCTGCTGATCCAGGGGCATTTAGTAATATTACAGTGTTTTTTTCTGTTAATTATCCCAAAAATTCAAGTAAGTATATACCTGCTATACATATATTCACAAGGATATTGCAAGAAGAACTATATAATGTTGCATGCTGTCAAAAAGGACTGGCATATTGTGTTTCTGTTGAAGCTATGCCATATTATGGACTGATTGTAGTTTCAGCTCAAGTTTCAAATGGATTTTTCTATGAACTTTTGAACTGCATTCGTGATGAAATAAGTGATATAAACTTAGATAGAATAGCTTTTGAATATACAAAAGTTTATATCCATGATTTGTATGAAACATTAAGAAATGCTTATGATTCTTTATCATTTAATTTCTTAAAATATACCACATACAGTGGACTAACAGATGAAAATATTGCTTCTATCACATTTGATGATATAGAAAATTTTCAAGGCTCTGTTGCATTTAGTAGTTATTATGGAGAAATTCAAGAAGAAACGAAGGAGGTAGAAGAATGATTGAACTTAAAAAAGTTCTTGGAGATACCTACCTTAGACAAACTTTGGAAAATGGTCTAAATGTGATAATTTATCCTAAAAAAGAATTTAATGGTTCACTTATTTCTTTAGGTGTTAATTTCGGAGGTGCTCATACTAATTTTAACTATATAAATGAAATGGGAGAAGAAATAGAAAAGCACATTCCATATGGAGTTGCACACTTTTTGGAACATTTGCTTTTTTCTGGAGAAGACGATTTACAGTTTTATGATTTGTTTAATAAATTTAACATTGTAACAAATGCATATACGTCGCTTGCCCATACAACATTTGAGGCAAGAATTATTAACAATAATTTTTTTGAAAGAATTTTGAATGCATTGTTAAAAATGGTATTATTTCCTAAATTTTCTAATGCCAGAATAGAAACAGAACGAAAAATCATTTATCAGGAAAGTGATGAAGTACTTTCAAAGTGGTATACTCAGTTATTATATTCTGCATTATCTAATGTATATTCTAAGAAAGAATCAATCTATCCTGTTACAGGTACAGCTAAAAGTATTAGCACTATTACAAAGGAACTTTTACTTGAATGTCATAAAGTTTTTTATCATCCTAGTTATATGACAATAATAGTCATTGGTGATGTCAATCCGCAAGAGGTTTTAGAGTATCTAAATAAATTTTTTAATAGGTATGATTTTGGAGAACCTTTAAAGTATAAATTTAATGATATAAAACCAGATTTGCCTGAACAAAAAGATAGGTATATTCGTACTAGCCTACTGGAATATCAAGATGTTTTTGGAAACATTTGCAAAGATAGTCTTCATACTGATGTTGCTGTTGTTCTCAAGCTAACTCCCAATTGGAATAGTATAAATAACAAACCTAAACTCGATTTAAGAGATTATATTGCTCTTGAATTTCTTCACATTTTATTTTTTGTACAACAATATAATAGTGAAGTAATTAGAGAGTTACAAAAAAATCAATTAGTATGCACACCTTCTTATACGAGTTTTAATAGTAGCTATAACTATTCAAATTTTGTAATTTACTTTTCATGTGTTGAATTTGATAAAAAATATGCACAAAGACTAATAAAAGAATTACGAAATTTTCCTCAAAAAAGGATTAGTAAAGAAAAGTTTGAAATGGCTAAGCGTATAATTTATGCTAGAGCATTGGCAGACTTTGATTCGTCTAAAAAATTAAAAGATCAAATACTTGAGTATCAATATTATTCAAAAAGTGATATAGCAGAATATCTTGATTATCTTAAGTATTTCACTCAAGAACAATTTAAAGATATTCTTGAAAAAATATTTGAAAAACATTATTTTACAATTGTAACATTAGAATAAACTTACAAAAGGGCTGTAAAATTTATTTACAGCTCCTTTTGTTGTTACTGTTTTAAATTAGTGTATTCTTTGAAAAATTAACATAACCTATATTAGCGAACATTTTTTTGTATTTTTTTATAAAAAAGCTTGACATCGAATAAATGTTCGTATAATATATTAAATATAAACAAGAACGGTTGTTCTAAAACATGTTTAGGGGGAGTTTTATATGAGAATAAAAAATATGAAAAGATTTATTACTTTTTTAACTATATTATTTATAGGAATTTCATTTTTAACAAATATGTTTTTAAATAAAGTATTTTCTCATGAACAAGAAAAATATCAAAGTATCATGGTTTCTCAAGGAGATACACTTTGGTCTATTGCTAGTGGATTAAAGGGAAATGTTAATGAAAATATATACAATATTAAAAAGTTAAATAACTTAGATTCTTCAAATATCTTTATTGGTCAAGAATTAGTTATTCCAGATTATGATTAAACTATTTGGGCATAAAATTAAAGTCGCTTAAACTAACATTAAGAAATTAGTTGTATTAGCGACTTTAAGAAATTATTATGGTTTATAATTGGCAAGCGGATTATTTTCTACAGCTTCTCTAATTTGAGAATTATCAACATGGGTGTAAATTTCTGTTGTAGCAATACTCTCATGACCCAGTATTTCTTGAAGAGCTCTAATATCTACATTACCATATTGATACATTAGTGTAGCTGCAGTATGCCTTAATTTATGAGTTGATAGGTTTTCAGCACCACTTATTTGACTTAAATATTCTTTTATAATATGTTGAACTGTTCTTTTACTAATTCTTTGCTTGCGTTCACTTAAAAATAGAGCATTAGTATCATCAGTATTAGGCCTTATATTTAAATAATCACTTATAGCAGAAATACACGCATTATTTAAATATACAGTTCTTTCTTTATCACCTTTACCAATAACAGTTAATAAATTTTCATCAAATTTTATATGATTTATATCAATACTAATTAGTTCTGATAAACGCATTCCACAATTTAAAAATAGAGTAATCATTGCATAATCTCTTATAGAATTATCATGTTGTCTACCAGTAATTTCCTTATTCTTAACATAATCGAGTAGGGAAGTACTTTGCTCTAATGTAAGGTATTTAGGCAATCTCTTACCTAATTTGGGAGATTCTAATTCCTTTGCTGGATTGTCATCTATAAGTTTAGCTTTTAAATGTAAATATTTAAAAAAGCTTTTTATACTAGCAACTTTACGAGCACGAGTTGCAGGTTTATCATCACAAGAATCTTTTAAATATGACATATATGCATATATATCATTTATGTCAATCATATTTAAAAATTTAGAATCAATATCTTTAATTGATATTTCTGCAATATCAAGTTTATTATCATCTAAAGATAAATACTTCATATACTTAAGAAAATTAGTTAAATCATATTTATATTCATTTAAAGTATTTTTAGACTTATTTAAGTTAGCATTATAATTTAGATAATCTCTTAAGATCTTTGGTAAATCATTATTCATTAACATATATGAAAAACCTCCAAACAAATTATAATAATAGATTATCACTAAAAATATTAAAAGTAAATATTGAACATTGCACAAAATTACAGTGCCCAAAATTTAAAATTTAAGTGGCAAAAAAACGACGCACGAGAATCGCCTAAAATCGATTTTTTTGATATGGGTAGTATAATTTTACGTCTAAAAATTGAAGTAATCAAAAGCTAATTTAAGAAAAACATATAAATTTATAATTTTTTGGATATATTTAGGTAAATTTGATAAAATATAAGAAGATTTGATAAATATAATATATAATATAAAATAATTTAAGATAATAAGATAAAATAGAATTAAAAATAGAAATGATATATGAAGTAAATGTATAGAATAAAAATAATAAGCAAAATAACGCACGAGAATCGTTTTAAATCGATTTATTATAAATAAACGAGTAATTTTACATTTAAATAGGTAAATTTGATTATAAAGGTATATTATCATGATTTTTTGAAACACATTTTGTCGCAAAACTTTTATTTTGTGCAATGATAAATCTAATTTTAAAAGAGCTGCTAAAACTTGCAGCTCTTATCCTTCCAATTTATTT
>CANQBB010000057.1 GCA_947588905.1 uncultured Clostridia bacterium | reverse complement strand
AAAAGGGGCTGTAAAAAAAGTCCCAAATAAAAAATTAGATTCGTGTTAATTTTTAGCACGAATCTAATTTTTATTCTTTTAAATTTAATATTAAACTTAAAAAGTTAATTAAAAAATACTTTAAGGCACGCTAAAACACAGGTATGATAATTCATATCTGTAAGGTCACAAAAAGCATATAATTAAGCACATTTTTCATTTCTTAATTTTTTATTGTGGTATTTATATAAATTAAAGCCACAGGCAATCATACAAAATTCTAGTAATGCATTTTCCATACCCTTTCTATGAAGCCTTTTATATGATTTATCCCATTTAATTATTCCATAAGTACCTTCTGCTTGAATACTTCTATTCATACACAACAAAGCACCATGAATAGAAGAAAGGTTTTTTAAAACTTCTTCATGCATTGATGTCAATTCATGATTTAAGCAAATAGTCCTGTTATGTTTAGCTTTAGGACAACACTTTTCTTTAAATGAGCAATTAGAACAATCTTCACACTCATACACTTCTTCTGTACGACCATAATTATTTCCTTTAACATGCTGGCTATATTTAAAATTAAATTTGCGACCATTCGGACATATTAAAGTTCCGTTTTCATCTTGAGAAAAATTGTTAGCTCTAAAAGGATTATCTCTATATTTTGCATCTTTAACTTCTTTTTCGAACATAGTGAATTTCATAAACTTTTCCATACCATGTTGTTCACAATATATGTAATTGTTAAAAGAACCATAACCAGCATCAGCAACAGGATATTTAGGGTATATACCATAATTCTTATGAAATCTTTCCATAAGTGGAATGAAACAATCCATATCTGAAGCATATTGTTTAACATCCAAAGCGGAAATATATTCATCACAAACAGCAAGTTGCACGTTATATGCCGGAAGTAATTGGTCATTACCCATGTAATCTTTTTTTACTCTCATAAAAGTTGCATCTTTATCTGTCTTTGAATAACTTCCCCTCTTTTCGCCACAAATGTTTATATGTTTAGCATAATTTGTTAGTTTTTCTGTATATTCAACTAGCTTTTCATATCTTCGCTGATAGTTAGTTTTTCTAACTCCTTTTCCACAAACAAATTTTGTTACATCAATATTTAATACTTCAGCATATTGTTTTAATATTTCTTTCAAATATTCAATAGCATATTCAGCACGCTTTTCAATCTTAATTCCAAAACATGCTAAATCCTCGTTATTTATTTCTTCAATTATTTCAGATACTTTTTGAAAAGTTTTATCTCTATTAGTAATGCAAGATTTTTTCCAAACCCATGTGTATCTATTAGCATTTGCTTCAATTTTGGTACCGTCAATGTATGCATGAGTTAAATCTACGTTATCTTTTTCGAAAATTACTTTATTAATTTCAATAAAAATATCTTCAATAGTATCTGTTAAACAATCTCGAATAAAGTTTCCAATGGTGGCAAAAGAAGGAGCTTTCATGTCGTCTAAAAGCCACATATATCTAATGTCTGTTTTACAAGATTTTTCAATTTGCCTTAAGGAAACATATCCATTTTCCATAAAAGAGAATAGTATTACTTTTAACAAATTCGAATAACTATATCTTGGACGACCTGTTTTGCAGCCTTTCTCTGCAAAATGTGATGTTAGGTCAATACAGTCAATGATTTCACTAAAAGAATATACTGGATCAGAAATTTCAATAATTTTTTCAATTTCTATTGGCAACTTTAGTTGTTTTGGTGTACAATACACCTTGGTATTATTTAGTGTATTCATAATTTAATTATACCAAAAAGAGTTGCCAATTTCACTATTAGCAACTCTTTTCTTTTAAAAAACGAGTGAAAATTTTTCACTCGTTTTTAGATGGGACTTTTTTTACAGCCCCTTTTTTTTTATGCTTTTATATGCTAAATTTATATAATTTAAAAAAGAAAAACTCCCCACCTTGATTGGCAGAGAGAAAAGACACTTTTTTTTCACCACCGACCTTCGGTGACTCCTCCTAGGCCGATAGAGACGTAGCCATCGTTGTAGGCGAGTGCGAACTCAGTTCCATCTCCCAGTGTGATGAGCCACGTCAAGTGATTGTCTAGCGACTTGCCAGCCTTTTGGACCAGCAGTTCCACGAATTCGTCGCTGGCTTTGAACTGCGCAATCGGATGATTGAGCGTGGCACGACGATAGTCGTACTGAACCACACGGGTAGTAATGTTCTGAATCAGAATCAGTATGATATGGGAAAAGATCACTTCATTCATGGTGTAACACCTCCAAAATTCTTGGTCGCTTTTGTAATAATCCAATAATATGATTATAGCATAAGTTTACATAAAAATCAACTCTAAATAATTATTTTTATCAAATAAATATATTTTTAAATCTTATCTATAATAATTAGCGGAACATATAGTTCATCATCTGTATAACCTGCATGTTGAGAAAACAAAGCTTTATCTCCATCTGAAACTAGGCTTTTATTAGAGTTTTCTGAAATTGCTATATAATCTCCTATAGCAGAATCAAAAATTTCACATGGAATGCCATTACCAAATAGGCCACTGCTTATAATATCTTCTTTACTATATAATGAAAAGTAATCTCCTAATAGTTCATTAAATTTAACTTTAAAATCATTTATAAATTCTTTTTTTACTTTAAAAGATATTGCTCTAGTTTCCAATGATGGTGTTCTTTCTAACATATTTAATAATTCTGGATAGTCATTTAAAAATATATTATCAACTTTTATATCTCCGTGATCAGCTACAACAATTATCAATGAATCTGTTAAATTATCACATAATTGAGATATTTTAAGATTTCTTTCTTTAATCAATGCTTTAGCTTCATCACTATCAGGACCATAATCATGCATAGTATGATCTGGTTCATCATCATAAACATATAAAAATTTTTTACCTTCTTTTTTTACTTCTTCTAATATTATATTTAACATTTCATTTATATTTGAATATACTGTTACATTTTCAACTTCAAAAGGATATATAGTTTTTGCATAGCAATTTGTTTTCTCTTTAATTTCATCTACTATGGTAGAAGGAGTTAGACTATCTTTAATTTCTAGAAACTCTTCACAAATTTCTTCTTTACCTTTTTCTCTATCTCTAAATAAAGTAATTGTTTTATCAATTGGCTTTATATATGTATTCCATCCCAACCATCCATGTTCTATTGGATTTAATCCTGTTCTAATAGAAGTTGTTGCGGCAGTTGTTGTAGCTGGAAATACAGTTGTTATATCTTTATATCTATTCTTAATAAAAAAAGAATCTTTAGGTAATGTTCTATCTAATATTCTTGAGCCCATACCATCAAAAAGTATCAATATAACATTATTAGGCTTCTTTTCTTCTAGAATTTTATCAACATATTCTAATGTCTTATGGTGATATTCTAAATCAAAATATTTTCTAATTGAACAAGCTAGATTGGTTAAACATTCATCATAATTATTTCTAACCTTCATGATTACCACTCCTTTATTGTTTATAGAATATAATGCTAAAAACTAAATGTCAATATGTGCAATTAAGTTAATATTTATATAATTATAAAAATCATATACTTAATATCACGTTGATTTTTAAATATATAAATTATATAATGAGTAAAACAGAAAAAATAAGAAGGTAGATATAATGAAATTAAAAAATTTTTTTGGACATTTACATACGGTTAATAAGCATAGATGGTATGTTTTTAAGTTAAGTGTTAGAGCTGGAATTCCAGTAAGAGGTCTACTACATGATTTATCTAAATATTCTCCAACTGAATTTTGGGAAGGTGTGAAATATTTTGATGGTAAAGTAAGTCCTATAAAAATTTGCAAAAGAGAAAATGGATATTCTAAAGCTTGGTTACATCATAAGGGGAGAAATAAGCATCATTTTGAATACTGGTTAGATTTAACAACTACAGATAAAACTCCAATAATGCCTTATAAATATGCAGTAGAAATGGTATGTGATACATTAGCTGCGAGTATGGTTTATAATGGTAAATCATGGAATCCTACAATAGCTAGGGAGTATTTTGAAAAGAGAACTGATAAAGAATATATTAACCCATATATACAAGATTTTTTATTACAAGTATATAGGCAAGTTGAAAGTGATGGCTTGAAAAAAACTGTAAATAAAAAGAATTTAAAGAATTTATATGATAAATGTGTATTACAAAAAAATTACAAATAAAAAATACGTTCATAATATGCAAACGTTAATTATAAAACATTGCATATCATGAACGTTATTTTTATATGTAATAAATTATTTTACTGGAGCCATCAATATTTTTCCTGTTCCTCTATATACATTTACTAAACCTTCTCCTGTAACAGTTGAACCAATTAAAGATTTACTAGATCTTTCTGTTGTAAATTGTAATGAATTTGACCAAGCTATTGCAAAGTTACCATCAATTTTGATAACATCATCTTTTAAATTAACTTCTACTAGTTCTTCACGAGGATATGGACTTTCAAGAGCAGCCACACCTTTACCAGCTAAACAAAGATTGAATAATCCTTCTCCACCAGCAATAGCAGAACTTATATTTGTACGTCTTGCTATTTTTTGTTCAACAGTTCCATCACATGCTAAGAATAAGCCATCATCTAGAACTAAACCATTTGCCCAATCTTCAACATTTTCTAATAATATAAATTTATATGTAGGTTCTAAAATTATATGTCCAGTACCTTTATATAATGGTTTTATTGCTGATTCACCAGATACAGCACCTTTAACCATTTTTCCAAATAAATCTCCAACACCTTTTACATCAGTTTGAGCTTGGATTGCTCCTGCTATCCATTGCATTGCTCCAGCAGATAAAATACATGAAGATTCTTTAAGTTGAACAACTACTTGTTTTTTTCTTACACCCATTTGATCACAATAATATAAAGCTGGTGCAATTGTAGGATTCATAGTATAATCCTTTTGATATTCATAAACACGAAAACTACCTTTTTCTTCTACCACTTTTAAATTGGAATTTTCAAAAAAATTTTTAATTTCTATCATAAAACTCCCTCCTTATTTTAAATTATAATGATATTATTTTAAGAAATCAATATTGAAAATTCATAAAGTATAATAGGAATATAGACTAAAGACATTTTTATTAAAATATTAGTAATAAAAAATAGTTATCATATTTAAGATAACTACTTGATTTTTAGTTTATTCCAAAATAAATTTATTATTATTTTTAATTTTTTCTATGGTTTCATTGATTGACAAATTTGTTGTATCTAATACATATTTACTTTTGCTATAATATTCTTGAAATTGTTTTAGTAAAACTTTACAACGTTCATTCATTTGGCAGTCTTCTGGTCTATTTTTATCTCTTTCTAATAATGTTTTTTCATCTACTAATAATACTATAAACTTTATATTTATATTTTTTAAAGAATCTTTAAGAAAATCAATATCTTTTGGTGCAATAATATAATTGAAAATAACATTATAGTTATCTTCTAAATAAATTTTTATAATATTAACACAAACTTTCCAAAAAGTATTTAAATGATTTCCATCTTTCCAAGCAGGAACATAGCCACCAATAACCTGATGATAAATATCATCACCTTCAATAAGAACAGAATTATTTATATTTTGAGCTATTGCATTTGATATTGCACTTTTTCCGAACTCCTGCTGGTCCAGTTATAATATATAAATCAGACATTTAATACCTCCAACAATTTAAAACAAAAGTAGAAAATTTGATTTAAAATTATTTATGTGTGTCTTTATGCTCTTGACTCCAATTTGTATTTTGAATCATATTAGTTGTATAAATTTTATAAGCACAAGAAAGCAAAACCGATTTTAAAAGATATCTATTTTTATTATTTGAAGTATCAACAGTAAAATCTTTTTGATAGTATGTGCACTTTAATGCTTCTTCAAATTGAAAACAATATTGATTATAAGAAACCTGAATATCTGCAGATGCTAAGGCTATATTTATTAGAGCATTTATATCATTCATGCTATATACTTGTTTAAGAATGCATATAACAAATAATTTAGCAAGTTGATTTTTGCCATATTTCTTTTTTTCTGGTGATTCTATAAGATTATTTTTAACATAATTATTGATCATGGTTTTTGTAAGTATGGCATTTTCTTTTTTACTGGAAGAATAATTTAAAGATAATATTGGTGCAAGACTAGAATTTACTAGTGTTACCACTTGATCTAAGTAAAGTGCAACACTTGGTAATTCCTCCCACCTTGGTATATGAAATTCATTTAATATAGGCTGTTTATTTTTCTCTGCCATAATAATATCAACTCCTAAAGGATATGTTATATTAAAATAAATAATTAGTCAATAAATTAGGTATTTTTAACCTTAAAACTATTGACAAATCAAGCCATAACGTATAATATGAAGTAAGAAAAATGCATAAAATAGGAGGTTATAAAATGAGTGAATTAAAAGGAACAAAAACAGAAAAAAATTTGATGGAGGCTTTTGCAGGAGAGTCACAAGCAAGAAATAAATATACATATTTTGCAAGTAAAGCTAAAAAAGAAGGATATGAGCAAATTGCAGCTATATTCCAAGAAACAGCTGATAATGAAAAAGAACATGCTAAATTGTGGTTTAAATTATTAAATGGTGGGGATGTTCCAACAACAACTGAAAATTTAAAAGCAGCAGCATCTGGAGAAAACTTTGAATGGACAGATATGTATGATAGAATGGCAAAAGAAGCTAAAGAAGAAGGATTTGATAAAATTGCTTATCTTTTTGAAGCAGTTGGAAAAATTGAAAAAGAACATGAAGAAAGATATTTAAAACTATTAGAAAATGTTGAAAATGGTCTTGTATTTAGTAAAGATGGAGACAAGATTTGGAAATGCAGAAATTGTGGACATATAGTAATTGGAAAACAAGCTCCAGAAGTATGTCCAGTATGTGCTCATCCACAAGCATATTTTGAAATAAAAGCAGAAAATTATTAAAATATTTAAAGAAGGGCCGAAAGGACCTTCTTTATTACAATATAAAATGTCTTTTAAGGATGTAATTTAATCATGATAAAAAATATAATTTTTGATGTAGATAATACTATATTTGATTCTAGTGAAAGCAATGCAATATATTATAGAGAAGCATTTCAAAAAATAAATTGTGATGATAATAGATATATTGATTTATATCATTCACTTGAATCTTATGAGGATAATTTTAATGAAAATAATAATAAGTATGTAAAAGAAGATTTAATAAATGTAATAAATAAGGTTATGAAAGAACATTATCCTACTAAGTTAATTGATGAAATGAATGATGTTGTCGGAAAATATTGGATTAAAAAAATATTAGATGAGGACATATTAAAATATTTATCTAATAAATATAAAATATATGTTTTCTCAAACTGGTTTTATGAAGGACAGTATAATCGATTAAAAAATGCTGGATTTATAAAATATATTACAAAAGTTTTTACTGCAGATATTTATGGTAGCAAACCATATAAAAGTGCATATCAAAGAATATTAAAGGAAATTGGCTCTTTACCAAGTGAGTGTGTTATGATTGGAGATAATTTGCAAACTGATATTATTGGTGCAAATAATGTTGGGATGCATACAATTTTATTTGATAATAATAAAAAATATTCTTGCGAGGATTTAAAGGGTATAGAGTGCAAGAAAATAAACAGTTTTAAAGAAATAAAAACTATATTATAAAAAGGAGGATTTAGCATGGCAGAAACAGGTTCAATCGTAGCTTTTATTATTGCTGTTGCAATTGTTTTAATCATTGCAAAATTAGCATTTAAATCAACAAGATCTTTTTATGGAATATTAGTTAATTCAGCGTTAGGGGTATTTGCTTTATGGATTTTGGATGTTGTTGGATATGGAGTTCCTATAACATGGATTACTGCTGGCTTAGTTGGATTACTTGGAGTACCAGGAGTAGTTGTACTTGTCGTAATGAGATATATATTAAATATAATATAAAAATATGGCTGTAAAATTTTATGAAGAGAACCAAAATTGTTGCAAATGTTTAACGATTTTGGTTCATTTTAAAGCTCTTTACAGCTATTTTATTGCTATTTCTAGCTTTAAATAAGTTTACAATAATACAAAATAGTGATATAATTTATACGAATTTTAAATATGCCAAACGGAGGAAATAATGAAGAAAATAATTATTTGTTTACTATGTTTTTGCTTTTTACTAGTTGGATGTAGTAATCAAAAAATTGAAGATTCTGATAAATTAAATATTGTTACATCTTTTTATCCAATATATATTGCAACTAGTAATATTGTTGATGGTGTTGAGGATGTTACTTTAAATAATATGACAAATGCTGATGTGGGATGTCTTCATGATTATCAGTTAACAACTAAAGACATGAATTATTTAGAAAGAGCCGATGTCTTTATTATAAATGGTGGAGGGATGGAAGCTTTTTTAGACAAAGCAATTAGTGCATATCCAGATTTACCTATTATAAATTCTAGTGAAGGAATTTTAGAAGAACATACACATTCTGGAGATGAGCACAGCCATGAAGATAATGCACATATATGGGTAAGTATTAGTTTATATATTAAACAAGTTGAAAATATTGCATCTAAATTAGCTGAAATTGATTCTAAAAATGCACAAAAATATGAAGATAATAAAAATATATACATAGAAAAATTAGAAAAATTAAAATCAAATATGCATGAAGAATTAGATAATTTAGAAAATAAAAATATTGTAACATTCCATGAAGCTTTTGAATTTTTTGCAGAGGAATTTGGATTAAATATTGTAGGTGTAATTGAAAGAGAGCCGGGAACAAATCCTAGTGCTGGTGAAGTGGCAAAAATTATTGATAAGATAAAGGAAACTTCTGCTACTGCTATATTTGTTGAGCCTCAATATGAAGATAGTACAGCCAATGTTATTGCAAGGGAAACAAATATACCAGTATATACTCTTGATCCAGTTGTTACTGGAAAACTTGAAAAGGAAGAGTATGAAAATATAATGAAAAAAAATCTTGAAACATTAGAGGAGGCTTTTTCAAATAATGAATAATAGTTGTGGAACATGTTGTACAAAAATAAATAATATTAGTGTAAAACGAGGCACAAAACAAATATTAAAAGATGTTAGTATACATATCCATTGTGGAAAACTTACTGTTATAATTGGTAAAAATGGTGCAGGAAAATCAACACTTTTAAGAGCAATATTAGGTGAAATACCACATGAAGGAAGCATTACTTTTAGACCAAAAGATAGTGAAGAAAAGAAAATAAAAATAGGGTATGTACCTCAAAAATTAGATTTAGAAAATTCACCAATTACTGTTTATGATATGGTGGCAAGCTATTCTTCTAACTCTCCAGTATTTTTATATAAGAGCAAAAAAGTATATGAGAAAATAAAAGAACATTTAAAAGCATTTAGTGCAGAAAATTTAATTGATAGAAAAGTTAATAGACTATCTGGTGGAGAACTTCAAAGAGTAATGCTTGCTCTAGCAATGATGTCAAAGCCTGATTTGTTAATTCTTGATGAACCAATTTCAGGTATTGATAAAAATGGAAAAGAACAATTTTATAAAAAAATATATGAATTGAAGACTGAAAATGATATGGCAATAATTCTAGTTTCACATGACTTTGAATATGTAAAAAAATATGCAGATAATGTTATTCTTCTAAATCAAGTAATTGAAAAGGAAGGAAGCCCACTAGAAGTATTTAAAAGTGATAAATTTATTGAGACTTTTGGGGAGGTATGAGACAATGTTTGAATATGGTTATATGCAAAATGCATTTTGGGCAATACTTATTAATTTCAAGTCTCTCAGCATTTGCAGAAGTATTTTTTTCTGTTGAATAATTTCTTTCTTTACATTCTGTGCATTCAAGAGTA
>CANQBB010000056.1 GCA_947588905.1 uncultured Clostridia bacterium | reverse complement strand
TGATAGAGAGTATGATTTAAATATTATTACAACTTCTCCAAGTGTTATTTATAAAGTTAATAAAACAGATGGAACAAAGTTTGATTTATATAATCCAACTGAGCTTCCACCTGCACAAGAAATTTCAAGTATGGAAGAGCCAATAGTTAAAGCTGATATAATGTTACCTAAAGAATATGTTGGTAATATAATGGAGCTTTGTCAAGATAGACGTGGTGTATATAAAGATATGAAATATATGGATGAAAGTCGTGTTATTCTTTCTTATGAAATGCCACTTAATGAAATTATTTATGATTTTTTTGATGCATTAAAATCACGTTCAAAAGGCTATGCCTCTCTTGATTATGAAATAATTGGATATAAGCAATCAGATTTGGTAAGATTAGATATAATGTTAAATGGAGAGCTTATTGATGCCTTTTCTATAATTGTTCATAAAGATAAAGCTTATGCAAGAGGAAGAAAAATGGCAGAAAAATTAAAAACTACTATTCCAAGACAAATGTTTGAAATTCCTATTCAAGCTGCTATTGGTGGAAAAATTATTGCCAGAGAAACTATTTCAGCAATGAGAAAAGATGTACTTGCAAAATGTTATGGTGGAGATATTACTCGTAAGAAGAAACTTCTAGAAAAACAAAAAGAAGGTAAGAAGAGAATGCGTCAATTCGGTAGTGTAGATGTTCCACAGGAAGCATTTTTATCGATTCTTAAACTTGATGAAGAATAAATAAAAATTTGCATTCTGGACAAACTATGTAGAATAATATAGTTTGAAAGGAAGGATTTAAATTGATGTCTGCAACACATATTGCATATGCTAAACAAATTGAAGATCATATTGCTTTGAAATATGGAGTTAAACTTAAACATTTTAGTTTCATTTATGGAAGTATTAAACCAGATGCATCTATTTTGTTTGGTGGTAAAACCCCACATTATTTTAACTTATCTATTGATATGCTATGTGATTCTGCTTATATTTTAATCAATGCAACAGATTCTTTAAAAGAACTTGAAACTAGAGCTTTTTCAAGAGAACTTGGAGTTATAATGCATTATATTACTGATTTTTTTTGTAGAGTTCATAATGATATAAATGGAATAAGACATTCTGAAAGTTTTACTCATGTTTTATATGAACAAAATTTTCAGAAAAAAATGGAAGTATATGAGTTAGAAATTTTAAGAGAAAAGAATTTAATAAATGAAGATGAAGATATAAAGAAAATCGAAGACACATCTTTAAAAATGTATTTGATATATAAGCATAATAAATATATGAAAGAGGCTGGAAAGCTTTTTGTTTATAATAACAATGAAAAGAAAAGACAAACAGATTTACAATATTCTTTTTGTACATCTATTGAAGTTGCATCATATATTGTAAAAAAGTGTTTAGAAAGTTTTAAATAAAATGGAAGGAGACTAAAATGTCAGAGTTTAAAGTTGAGGGAAGAAATGCAGTAATTGAATTATTAAAATCTGAAAAACCAGTTAATAAAATACTGATAGCAAGAGGAGATAGACAAGGCTCAATAAATGAAATTATAAAAATGGCAAAACAAAATAAAATAATAGTTACAGAAGTAGATAAGAGTAAATTAGATACATATTCTGAAACAAAACATCATCAAGGGGTAATTGCATTTGTTTCACCAGTTGAATATAAAGATGTAGATTATATTTTAGATATTGCAAGGCAAAGAGATGAAGATCCATTTATTTTAATTGCGGACGAAATTGAAGATCCTCATAATTTGGGCGCTTTAATAAGGTCGGCAGAAATAGCTGGTTGTCACGGAGTAATTATACCTAAAAGAAGAGCTGTTGCAGTTACTGAAGTCGTTTCAAAAGTATCTGTTGGTGCAACAGAATATATGCCTATTGCTAGAGTTAATAATATAAATGAAACAATAAGAGAACTTAAAGCAAATGGAATATGGATTGTTGGAACAGATGGAAGTGCTGAAACATTATATTATAAGCAAGATTTAACTGGACCAATAGCTATTGTTGTTGGAAGTGAAGGTAGAGGAATGAATAAATTAACAATGAAAAGTTGTGATTATCTAGTAAAAATTCCTATGATGGGTAAAATTACATCACTTAATGCTAGTGTAAGTGGAGGAATTGTTTTATTTGAAGCACTAAAACAAAGATTAGAGAGAAACTGAAAGAAGGGGACGGAGCAAACTTTCAAAAAGTCGTCTCCGTCTTTTTTTTTTCGGTTCAAATTGTCGGATTGAAAGTTTGCTCCGTCCCCTTCTTTCAGTTTCTTCAGGAAATAATTGTTGCTTTACTTTATTAAAAATGTTATAATAACATTCGAGTCTTTTTTTAGGAGGTATACGAATATGCAATATGTTCGTATTGGTAGGTCTTGGAAGGAATGTCAAAAGGCTGGGATGTTGGATGATGCTATTTATGACGTGAAATATCAACTTCTTTATAATTTGATGCATGTACATAATGTGTTTTGCGGAAAAGATGTTTATTTGAAATCTCCGGCTAGTGTGCTTGATAATCTTTTTGTATATGGTCGTTCTAAAGATGATACAGTTTCAAATAGAATGAAACCTTTTGTCGCAATTTCAAAAAGACTTTACGATATTTCAAATGGCATAAAAGATAATGCATCGAATGAAGCAAAACAACTTTCTCTTAGACAAATGGATTTGTTAGAAGGAGAACTAATTGCTGCTATTGCTCATGTTGAATAATATTAAGAAACCGCTTCTATTGCGGTTTTTTTAATTTTCTGAAAGAGAGGGACGGAGCAGACTTTCAAAAAGTCGATTCCGCCTTCTTTTTCAGTTTAAATTGTCAGATTGAAAGTTTGCTCCGTCCCTCTCTTTCAACTCTTTCAAAAGTGACAAAGCATAGTTGATATAAGGTAAAAACGTGATATAATATTATAGAATTAGAATTTGATGGAGGGGTACATATTATGGAGTACATGCGTGTAGATAAGCCTTGGAAAGAGAGTATTGAGAATGGTAATATTGAACAAGCTTTAAAGAGAATTGAATATCAAATTGCGATGAATCTACTGATGATTCATAATCACTTTTCTGATAAGGAATTGTCGTCTCCTGTAGATGTATATAATGCTTTTGAGTATGGTCACAATGTAAATGGCGATGTTATTAGTGATATGCAGGTTTTTAAACCGTTTTCTTCTAGGCTATATGGGGTAAAATGTTTATTAGACTCTGATTTCAGTGATGCTAAAAGTAGTGCAATGGATGACTATATTGAAATTGAAAAGGATTTGATTGCTGAAATGAAAAAATTTAATATAAATGGCTATAATAAAAATTCCAGCCATTTAAAAAAGGATGATTTATGATGAAGAGGGAGACGGAGCAGACTTTCAAAAAGTCGATTCCGCCTTCTTTTTCAGTTTAAATTGTCAGATTGAAAGTCTGCTCCGTCCCTCTCTTTCAAAATATTTATCTTGAAAATTAGCATATTAATTGATAATATAAATATATAAAAAGTAACTAAATGCAGTTGACATAAACTTAAAATATGATATAATATTATAGAATTAGAATTTAATGGAGGTGTACATATTATGGAGTACATGCGTGTAGATAAGCCTTGGGAAGAGAGTATTGAGAATGGCAATATTGAACAAGCTTTAAAGAGAATTGAATATCAAATTGCAGTTAATTTATTGAATGTTCATAATATGTTTTCTGATAAAAAAATGACAGCACCTGTGGAAGTTTATTCATATATTAAATATGGTAGTGGTGTTGGTAAAGAATCAGAAGAAAACTTTAAGCCTTTTATCAGTTTTGATTATGACTTTATAGAAATTGGTCATGGACTTGACAATGGCTCTAATTGTCCTAAGGAAGATGTTTTGAATGACTACAAAGAACTTGAAATTGCTTTAGAAGAAGCAATGAGTAAATTGTAAAATATCTAAAGGACTACCAAAATAAACGTAGTCCTTTTTTTATAAAATGAGGTGATAATATTATGAATGAAACTCCTAGAAGTAGAGTAATTAATAGTTTAAAAAATGGAACTATTGATTATGTAAGTTTAATGAATGTACTAAAAGAACAAATTACTAGACCATGTCAAAGAGATAGAAGGTTTGATACATTAAAAAGAGGTATGGAAGAAGTTTTAAATTTTGATGAACCAATGTTGGATGAACCTTATGAAGATATTAGAAAACTTGCTTTAGTAACAGATTGTTTTAGTGTTTTAGCTCATATTCAAAATGATATGGATGATTACAATAGAGCTAGATTCTTAAGAGCTCAGAAAGACATATTAATGACAAGGTTAGCTTTAGAATGTATTAGGGCAAATGAAGAAAATAAGGCTCAAATTAATATTGGATATAGACCTGAACCAGGTGATCAAACATTAGAACTAGATATTCCATATTTAGGACATATTGGTTGGCATTTTGGTAGAAGAGAAAATATGACTGCATTTATAGATAATACAGATAGAAGAATAGAGAGGTATACTAGAGAGGTTGAACCTAAAGTTATGCAGGGTCCTAATAGAGGTACGCCATATTCTAATGCAGAATTATTGTTAGGAGAAGTAAGAACGAAAGACTTAAATAATCAGGATAAAAAATTAGTTAATTGGGGTAGAACTATAAATGTAGAAATGTAAATTTTAAATCTTGAAATACCAAATATATAGTGCTATAATTAATCTAATCGAAAAAATACGGTGATAAAGGAAAAGTAACTAAACGTAGTATTCAGGGAGAAAACGTCGGTGGACTGAAAGCGTTTTTATATGAAGTTAGTGAAAGAACACCTTTGGAGTAGGCTCATGCAAAGTGAGTTCGCAGAGAAACTGCGTTAAAAATAATGAGGATATTATAGATATTGAATCTGGGTGGTACCACGAAATGAAATTCGTCCCTGTTTGCTAGAAATAGTAAACAGGGTTTTTGTTTTATCTTATATATGATTACTCATATATAAAGAAATAAATAGTATCATTTTAAATGTCTGTATATATCGAATCAGGGTGGCACCACGAAGCTAAAATCAAGTTTCCATACCATTTCGTCCCTGCAATTTTTATGGAGGAGGCGATGTGTGTATGGAAACTTTTTTAGATAAAAAAATAAAGGATGTGTATAGAACAAATTATTGTAACTATATCACAAAAGAAAATATTGGAGAAGAAGTAAAGCTTGCAGGTTGGGTAGCTAGTATAAGAGACCATGGTGGAATAATTTTTATTGATTTAAGAGATGAAAAGGGCATTACTCAAATTGTTTTTCATGATGAAAGTTTATTAAAAGATGTTAGAAAAGAAACTGTTATATCTGTAATTGGAAAAGTAATTTTGAGAGATGAAGAAACATATAACCCTAAAATTCCAACTGGAGAAGTAGAAGTATTAGTAAATGAACTAGAAATACTTGGATATTGTGAGCACACTTTGCCTTTTGAAATAGAAGACAGTCATAAAATTAGTGAAGAAGTAAGACTTAAATATAGATATTTAGATTTAAGAAATAAAAAGCTTCATGATAGAATTTTGTTTCGTTCAAAAGTTGTTAGTAGTATAAGAAGAAAAATGGAGGATTTAGGCTTCACAGAAATTACTACACCTATTTTAACTTCATCATCTCCAGAAGGTGCAAGAGATTATCTTGTTCCTTCTAGAAAACATAAAGGTAAATTTTATGCTTTACCTCAAGCACCACAACAATTCAAACAACTTTTAATGACTTCTGGTTTTGATAGATATTTTCAAATTGCTCCATGTTTTAGAGATGAAGATGCAAGAGCAGATCGCTCTCCAGGAGAATTTTATCAACTTGACTTTGAAATGGCTTTTGCAAAGCAAGAAGATGTTTTTGATGTATGTGAAAATGTATTGTATTATATTTTTTCAGAGTTTGGATGTAAAAAAGTTTTAGATAAACATTTTAAAAGAATTTCCTATGATGATTCAATGCTTAAATATGGAACTGATAAGCCAGACTTAAGGAATCCTCTTGTAATTACTGATTTAACAGATTTCTTTAAAGATGTTGAATTTAAACCTTTTCAAGGAAAGCCTGTTAGAGGCATTGTTGTGAAGGAATGTTCAAAGAACTCAAAATCGTTTTTTGAAAAGATGTTAGACTATGCTCTTTCTATTGGAATGAAAGGTTTGGGATATATTGATTTAGAGGAAAATGGTGATTTTAAAGGTCCAATCGGAAAATATTTAACTGAAGATAAAAAAGATGAATTAAAGAAAATACTTGATTTAAAAACTTATGATACTATTTTCTTTATTTCTGATTCTCCTAGGTTAGTTAATAAACTTGCTGGACAAATTAGAACTGAACTTGCTAATAGGTTAAATCTAATTGATGAAGATAAATATGAGTTTTGTTTTATAACTGATTTTCCAATGTATGAAATTGGAGAAGAATCAGGTAAAATTGAATTTATGCATAATCCATTTTCAATGCCACAAGGTGGACTTGATGCTTTAGAAAATGAAGATGTTTTAAAAATTAAGGCTTATCAATATGATATTGTTTGTAATGGAGTAGAGCTTTCTTCGGGAGCTGTTAGAAATCATAGACCAGATATTATGAGAAAAGCTTTTGAAATTGCCGGCTATTCAGAAGATGAATTAAAAGCAAAATTTTCTGCTTTATATTCTGCTTTTATGTATGGTGCTCCTCCTCATGCTGGAATGGCTCCTGGAATAGATAGAATTATTATGCTTCTTACAGGAACAGATAATATTAGAGATGTAATTGCTTTTCCAATGAATTCAAATGCAGAAGATGTTTTAACTGGTGCTCCTTGTGAAGTTACTGAAAAGCAACTTAGAGAAGTTCATATAAAATTAAGGTAGGTATGATTTTATTATATGTAATTTTAATAAAAATAATATTATAATTTCTCATTCGTAAGAAGATCTAATAAAAAATAAGACTTTCCATACGGTTTTGCGGGGACCTCAGCTTCGTTTCACTCGCCCCCACAAAACTATTTCGTATTTCAAGCCTTATTTTTTATAAAATCTTCTAACTCTTCGAAGCAATATTATTTTTAATTAAAATCACATATTTTTGTAAAATTAAACCCATAGGGACGATTATCAATCGCCCGAAAAAATAATATATATGAAATTATATAAAAATATGTTATACTATTTAAAGCTAAAATATATTTGAAAGGAGATTTATAAATGGACAATAAGAGGATAACAGATAGCATATTTAATGTAGGTTGTGATGATAAAGATATTGATTTATTTGAGGGGCAATATGTTGTGCCAAATGGAATTTCGTATAATTCATTTTTAATAAAAGATGATGTAAATATTTTGATAGATACAGTTGATAAAAGAAAAACTGACGAATGGTTAGATAATATTCAAAATGAATTAAAGGATAATAGAATAGATATTTTAATTATCTGTCATATGGAACCTGATCATGGAGGTAGTGTACAAGCTTTAATTGAAAAGTTTCCTGAAATGAAGATTGTTGGTAACGAAAAGACT
This sequence comes from uncultured Clostridia bacterium, assembly GCA_947588905.1. Classification (GTDB taxonomy): domain Bacteria; phylum Bacillota; class Clostridia; order TANB77; family UBA1234; genus UBA1234. Next base: position 2,803 of record CANQBB010000056.1, on the reverse strand, counting down.
TTTCAAATGATTAATCAATTTTTTAACATAGATATTGAAAATAAAAAAATAATTGTTAAAGACGGAGACGAATTGCCTTTTGGAAAACACAAATTTAAATTTATATTTGCTCCAATGGTACATTGGCCAGAAGTAATGGTAACTTATGAAGAAACAGAAAAAGTATTATTTGCTGCTGATGCTTTTGGAAAATTTGGTGCTCTTGATACTGATGAAGATTGGACATGTGAAGCAAGAAGATATTATATGAACATAGTTGGAAAATATGGTGTACAAGTACAAAACTTGTTAAAGAAAGCTAGTAATTTAGATATTAGTGTTATATGTCCTTTACACGGACCAATATTAAAAGATAACTTAATTTTTTATATAAACAAATATGACATTTGGAGTAAGTATGAACCAGAAGACAGTGGAGTTTTAATTGCATATGCCTCAATTCATGGCAATACAAAAGTAGTTGCAGAAAAAGTAGAAGAATTATTAAAAGAAAAATATAACGTTGAAAAAGTTGCTATTACTGATCTAGCAAGAGATGATATGGCCGAAGCAGTAGAAGATGCATTTAGATATGATAAAGTTATTTTAGCTGCAAGTAGCTATAATGCTGATGTTTTTACTCCAATGAGATTATTTTTACATGAATTATCTTGTAGAAATTATCAAAAAAGAAAAGTTGGTATTATTGAAAATGGAACATGGGCTCCATCAGCAGGAAGAGTTATAAAAGAAGAATTATCAAAAATGAAAGATATTCAAATTGTTGAACCTATAGTTACAATTAAATCTAGTATGAAAAATGAAGATATAGAAAATATAGACACTTTGCTTAGAAATATGCTATAATCTAACTTGTAAGTAGAAGTATGTTCTTACTATAAAATATATATTATATGGAGGTGTTTATTATGTACAAATGTAAGATTTGTGGATATGAATATGAAGGAGATTTTGAAAGTTTACCAGAAGATTGGGTTTGCCCAATTTGCGGTGTAGGTAAAGATCAATTTGAAAAAGTGGAGGAATAATAAATTATGGCTCAAAATGTTAAATTTTATAAATGTAAAATTTGTGGTAATGTTATTGGACTAATTAGTGGAGATGCTAAACATATGACTTGCTGTGGAAATGAAATGGAAGAATTAGTTGCTAATACAACAGATGCAGCAGTTGAAAAACATGTTCCTGTTTGTAATAAAGTTGGAGATTTCATAGAAGTTAAAGTTGGAGAAGTTGAACATCCAATGGCTGAAGACCATTATATAATGTGGATAGCACAAGTATCTGAAAATCAAACGACAAGAATTAGATTAAATCCTGGAGATAAACCAGAAGCAAAATTCTTATATATTCCTAATTCTACAGTGTATGCATATTGTGATAAACATGGTTTATGGATGAAAGAAGTTGAATAAAATTACTAGAAAGGGACTGTAAACAGTCTCTTTTTTTGTTGACATAAATTAGAATGATATGATATAATTTACTGCGAAAATTATATCATTTTTTAATCTATAATAACTATTACTAGATAATGGACCAGATAAGGAGGCAAGCATCATGGAAGAGGGCAATAAGCCTAGAAAGCCTAGAGGCAAGGCAATATCTTTTGAAGAGATTGTACGGATGTTTGAAGAGTATAAAAACGAGTATGGACACATGTACATTCCTATTTCTTATGTGACAAAAGACGGTTTTAATCTTGGAACTATGGTTAATTCAATTAGAAGTGGAAATAGAAAAACTACTCCTAAGCAAAAACAAATTTTGGATGAATTAGGTTTTATATGGAATATCAGAGATGTTAAAGTTCTTCCTTTATACAGCAGACCATGTAATTATACTTTTGAAGAAATATTTGAAGCACTAGTAGAATATAAAAATGCTAATGGAAATCTTATGATTCCACAACTTTATGTTACAGAAAAGGGCATGAAATTGGGAACGATAGCTTCTGGTTACAGACATGGAAGCAAGAAACTTACTGATGAACAAAGAAAGAAACTTAATGACATAGGCTTTGTTTGGAAAATGAGAAATGGATGGACACCTTTTAACGTAGTTGTGAAACTATTAAAGGAATATAAGCAAGAACATGGAAATCTTGAAGTACCTTTTCGATATGTCACAAAGGATAATATTCGACTGGGAAATATTGTTTATAACATAAAAAGAGGCAACAGAAAAATTACGGAAAAAGAAAGACAAATGTTACTTGATATAGGCTTTGAATTCTACAACTAAGGAGGGAAAACATGAAAAACTTTGATGAGTTTTTAAATCTTCTCAGAGAGTATAGGGCTACTCATAATAATACTTGTCAAGTTCCGCAAGATTATGTGGCACCTAATGGCTGTAATTTGGGTGTTAAAGTAATGTATGTCCGTTCTATAAAAGACAGGCTTAGCAAATCTGATATAAGAAAATTAGATAGACTAGGTTTTGTATGGAAAGTTCATGATAGAGCTCCAACTGTGCCAGTTTCTGAAATAATAAAACTTTTAGAAGAATATAAGGCTACTCATGATGGTTCTACAGTTATTTCTGAAAAATATGTTACTGAAAATGGCATAAAGCTTGGAAAACTTATAAATAACATTCGGAGTGGAGATAGAAAAATAACGGAAGAAGAGAGAAAAGCTCTCTGCAAAACTGGAATTAATTTTTATGCTGAAGGAAGAAGTAAGAAATATACTCCTATGTATGTGGTTATTGAACGTATAAAACAATATGTGGAGGAACATGGAAACTGTGACATACCAAGATTATATGTTACTGATGATGGAATCAGGTTAGGCCACCT
>CANQBB010000055.1 GCA_947588905.1 uncultured Clostridia bacterium | reverse complement strand
GCCTAGTTATCACAAAAGGTATTTCAAATATAGATTACTCTAGAAGAGTGTGACATATGTTTGACAAACCTACAATATTTTTATAAAATTATCAAGTGTTTGTTGACATAATATAAAAATTATGTTACAATAATAATTGTCGGACATGAGCTAAAAGGACCACCTACAATCAAAAGGGGGATTTGTATGACGGTTTAGCGTAAAACCAAATGAGCCTTGTGAAAAATGCAAAAAGGAGAAAAAAATGAACCTGCAATTTAATTCTGGCTTTACCTAGATTTAGCACCTTAAGGTGCCAAGAGGAGATGGTGCACTGCGCACCATAGCATCTGTTCCAGCCTTGAGCGGATGCTCACAAAGTCGACCTAGGTCAAAGGACCGGAAAGGAGCGTCAAGTGAGACGGTATACAACAGGTTTTGTCTAGTGCTATTTAGAAAATCAAATCCTTGTGCACAAAACGTTTCGTTTCAATCACTCGGCGATACATAAAATGAAAACGTTATTGCTAGAGTGAACTACCTCTACACAAAAAGGAGGTATCTCTATGACCCTGCTCTATCCTACAGGTTTTACGTAGCGGAAAGTCATTGTTTTTTAGAAGCCATATGGCTTCTTTTTTTGTGTATAATAAAAAATTATAGAAAATTTTTATTGTAAATAAAAAAGGTGCTGTAATCGTTTTTTACAGCTCCTTTTTTGCAACTGTTTTAACTTCTTTTAAAAATTTAGGTAATACTAACATTCTTTTAAATCTAGTTGGTTCTTTAAGTAATCTATAAAACCATTCTAAATGTAATTTTATAAATAATTTTGGAGCTCTTTTCACTCTACCTGCAAGAACATCAATACTTCCACCACATCCAATTCCAATCTTGAAATATCCTTTATCTTTATATTTATTTATTATTTTTTCTTGTTTTGGTGCACCAAGTCCAGCAAGTAAAATATCAGGTTTTAATGTTGCAATCTCATTGATAATAGAAGTTTCTTCTTCATCTGAAAAATAACCATTATGTGTGCCTACTATCTTTATATTTGGATATTTTTCTTCTAATTTTTGTTTAGCTTCGGCAGCATATTCTGGTTTACTTCCCCAAAAATAAAAGGTCTTTGAACCATCTTTATATTTTTCAAGTAAATTACATATTAAATCATATCCAGCCACTCTCTCTTTTAATGGGGTATTTAATATATTACCTGCTTTTATTATTCCAATACCGTCGGGTATAACTAATTCGGCATTATTTATAATATTTTTAAACTCTTCATCATCTTTTGCTCTCATTACAATTTCAGGGTTTGGTGTAACTATTAAATTTCCTTTATCTTTATTTAAAAAATCTTCACAAATTTTAATAGCTTCTTCCATTGAAACATTATCAAATTTTACCCCTAAAACATCAACTTTTTCCATAATCCACCATCCTTACCTAAATTATATTAAAAGCTTTGCAAAAAAGCAATAATTACTTTTATTGATATACTCTTTAATTATTGTATATGAATAGATTTGTTGTGATTTGCTATTGAAATATTTTATATTTGTTATATAATTAGGGAAGTATAGGTTTGGAGGTATTTGACATGAAGAAAATTATGTTTGTCTGTACAGGAAATATTTGTAGAAGTGCAATGGCAGAATACCTATTAAGATATAAGCTTGAGAAGCTATCTTTGCAGGATAAAATCAAGGTTTATTCTTCTGGAATATCTGCTTATGCAGGCGATATACCTACATACGAAGCGGTTTCTGTAATGAAAAAACTATACAATATAGATATGACTTCACATAGAGCAACACCTTCAAGATATGCTGATGTAGAAGGTATGGACTTAATTTTATGTATGACTAGGTCACATGTAAGTTCATTAAAGCTAATGTATCCCAATATGTCAAATAAGATTTTCTTATTAAATGATTATGTTTCTAATGGTACGGATATAAGCGATCCGTGGGGATATGGTATAGACGTATATACTAAATGCATAAAAGAAATAGATGAAAGCTTAGAATTATTATTAAAAAAAGAGTGTTTAAAATAGGAGGTATTATATGATTGCAATTCGGAGCAGATCATGGTGGATATGAGCTTAAAGAAAAACTGAAACAGTACTATGATGAAAAGCTTATTTTTAAAGATTTTGGAACAGATTCTTTAGAAAGTGTAGATTATCCAAAGATTGCTTATTTAGTTGCTGATAGTGTCGCAAGTGGCGAGTGTGAAAGTGGCATTCTAATATGCAGAACAGGAATAGGTATGAGTATTACTGCCAATAAAGTTAAAGGAATAAGATGTGCACTATGTTATAACGAAAAAGTTGGAATACTTTGTAAAGAACACAATAATGCAAATATAATTGCTTTACCAGCAGATATGATTTCTTTTGAAGAAGCTGTTAATATAATAAATAATTGGCTAAATACGAAATTTGCTGGTGGAAGACATGAAATTAGAGTTAATATGATTGAAAGATAGTAAGGAGTAATTTTTATGATGATAAATATGATAATAGCGTTTTCTCTTGCGGCAGTCAGTGCAGCAATATTTACGCCATTAACAATTAACTTTGCAAAAAAGATTGGAGTAATGGATATTCCAAATGATGCAAGAAAAATTCAAAAAAAACCAATGCCAAGGCTGGGAGGATTAGCATTTATTTTTGCATTTTTAATATCATGCTTATTTATATTTTTAACTTATAAAGTTCCAGATAATATCAATTTACTTGGTTTCTTTATTGGTGCAGGTATTGTTGCAGCAACTGGTTTTATTGATGATGCATTTGGATTAAAACCTTGGATGAAACTTCTAGGACAATCAATTGCAGCAATATGTGTTATTATGAGTCGGAATAAGAATATTCTATGTTGAAATTCCATTTTTAAGTATGTTTGGACTAGATGAAATTGTTTCGATTATTATTACTTTTTGTTGGATTATTGGTGTAACTAATGCAGTAAATTTAATTGATGGATTAGATGGGCTAGCAACTGGTGTATCAGCAATTTCTATCTTATCAATGTTAGTTATATTTATTATCAATGGGACAACTCCTTCAGTATATATAATTGTAGCAGCATTACTTGGTGGGTTAATTGGATTTTTACCATATAACTTTAACCCAGCTAAAACTTTTATGGGTGATGCAGGCTCGAACTTTTTAGGATTTGTTCTTGCCACAGTATCAATGCTGGGATTAGCAAAAACATATACCTTAATGGCAATAGTTTTGCCTGTTATTATTTTAGGCTTACCAATTTTTGATACATTATTTGCAATTTGTAGAAGAGTTTTAAAACATAAACCTATAATGCAAGCAGATAGAGGGCATCTACATCATAAACTAATGGATGCAGGACTTACTCAAAGACAAGCTGTGGTTATACTATATTCAGTTACAGCAGTTCTTGGAATTTTTGCTGTTGTAGTTGTTGAAAGTGATATATGGAAGGCAATTGCACTACTACTTATTATTGCTGTTCTTTCTGTTATTGGAACAAAAGAAATTGAAGATAAGAAAAAGAGTACACCTATTAAGAAAGAAAGAGTTAAAAATGAAAATGCAAAAATAAAGATTATGACCATATTTGGAACTCGTCCAGAAGCAATAAAAATGTGTCCTCTTGTTTTGAAATTAAAGGAAAACAAAGATATTGATACAGTAGTTTGTGTAACTGCACAACATAGAGAAATGTTAGACCAAGTATTAGAAGCATTTGATGTTGTCCCAGATTATGATTTAGACATAATGAAGAATAGGCAAACATTAACGCATATAACAGCGAGTGTACTAGAAGGTTTATATGCTATTATTGAAGACGAAAAACCAGATATGATATTAGTTCATGGAGATACAACAACAACTTTTGTTGCTTCACTTGCAGCATTTTATTGCAAAGTAAAGGTGGGACATGTTGAAGCTGGATTAAGAACTTATGATAAATATTCTCCATATCCTGAAGAAATGAATAGAAAGTTAGTTACTCAAATATCTGACTTATATTTTGCACCTACAGTTAATAACAAAAATAATTTAATTAAGGAACTTATTCCAGAAGATTTAATATATGTCACAGGAAATACAGTTATTGATGCATTAAAAACTACTGTAAAAAAAGACTATAAATTTACTCATCCAGAATTATCTAAAATAAATTTTAATAAAAAAATTATTTTTATGACTGCACATAGAAGAGAAAATTTAGGAGAGCCTCTTAGAAATATTTGTACGGCTGTCAAAGAAATTGCTAAAGAAAATAAAAATATTGAGGTGGTTTATCCAGTACATTTAAATCCTGCCGTTCAAGAAGTTGCTAAAGAAATTTTAGGTGAAGTTAAAAATGTTCATTTAATTGAACCTTTAGATGTTATAACTACTCATAATTTAATAAATAAATCTTACTTGGTTCTTACAGATTCTGGAGGAATTCAAGAAGAGGCACCATCGCTTGGTAAGCCAGTATTGGTGTTAAGAAATGAAACAGAAAGACCTGAAGCTGTGACTGCTGGAACAGTAAAGGTTGTTGGAACAGATAAAGAAAATATAGTTTATCATGCCGAAAGACTTTTAAAGGATAAAAATGAATATAATAAAATGAGTAAAGCAACTAATCCTTATGGAGATGGAAAAGCATGTGAAAGAATTGTAGATGCTATTTTATATTATTTTAAAATAAATAAAGAAAGACCAAAAGATATCTAATTGGAGGTATAATATGACTGCACGAGAACTTGCAATAAATATACTTTATAAAATAGAAAATGCAGAGAGTTATTCAAATATAGAAATAGACAAAGAATTTAACAAATATGATATTGACCCTGTTGAAAAGGGACTTGCTTCAGAACTTGTTTATGGAGTATTAACATGGAAAATCACTCTTGATGAAATTATAAAAAGATATTCTAGTATTAAATTAAGGAAGATTTCTCCATGGATTTTAAACATTTTGAGAATAGGAATATATCAAATTGTATTTTTAGATAGAATACCTATTAGTGCAGCTGTAAATGAAAGTGTTAATTTAGCAAAAAAATATGGACATGAAGCATCAAGTAGATTTACAAATGCAATACTTAGAAAAATAGAAAAAAATGAAATGGAAAAACTTCTAGAATATATTTCTAAAAAACCTATTTTAGAAGATGAAATTATTTCAATTGTGACGTCACATCCTTTATGGTTAGTGGACGAACTATTAAAAGAATATGATAAAAAATTTTTAACTACTTTGCTAGATGCTAATAATGTTAAACCAGAAATAACTTTAAGAACAAACACATTAAAAACTACAAGAGAAGAACTTTTAAAATTATTATCTTTAAAAGGAATTGATTGTAAAGCTGGAAATTTACCAGCTAGCATAAAAGTTAAGAAAATGAATGATTTTTCAAATCAACTTTTTGTTGTGCAAGATGAAGCTGCACAATTAGCTGCATTAAAACTTATGCCTAAGCAAGGAGATATAGTTTTAGATGCATGCAGTAGCCCTGGAGGTAAAACCACTTATTTAGCAGAATTGATGAATAACAAAGGTAAAATTGATGCTTGGGATATACATGAACATAGAGTTAAACTTGTTGAGAATTTAGCTCAAAAATTAGGCATAAATATTATAAATGCAAAATTAAATGATGCTACTACCTATAATCCAGAATTAAATGAACATTATGATAAAATACTTTTAGATGTTCCTTGCACAGGAATTGGAGTAATACGAAAAAAACCAGATATAAAGTGGACAAGAACTATAGAAGACAAAGAAGAACTTATGATAACACAAGAAAAAATTTTAAATGCAAATTCAAATTATTTAAAACATGGAGGAAGATTAGTATATAGCACTTGCACTATTTTTGCAGATGAGAATCATAATCAAATAGAAAAATTCTTAAGCTCGCATAATGATTACAAAATGGTGGAAGAAATTAAACTTTTTCCACATATAAATGACACTGATGGCTTTTACATTGCTGTATTAGAAAGGAAGTAATATGATAAATATTAGAGATTTATATTACGAAGAATTAGAAGAAATTATAGTTGGAATGGGCGAAAAAAAATTTCGTGCAAAGCAAATTTTTAGTTGGCTTTATAGAGGTGTTGATTCTTTTGATGAGATGACAGATATATCTAAAGAACTAATTGAAAAGTTAAAGGAAAAGTTTGTTTTGTGCCAACTAACATTTATAGATTTTCAAAAATCTAAAGATGGGACTATTAAATATTTATTTAAGCTTAATGATGGACATGCAATAGAAAGTGTACTTATGAAATATAAATATGGATATACAGCATGTATTTCTAATCAAATTGGATGCAAAATGGGATGTAATTTTTGTGCATCAGCAAAAATTGGTTTTGTTAGAAATATGACTCCAGGAGAAATTGTTGGACAAGTATTAAAGATTCAAAAGGAATCTGGAGAAAAAGTTTCAAATATTGTTTTTATGGGAATTGGAGAACCGCTTGATAATTATGATAATGTTATAAAAGCAATTAGACTTATAAATGATCCTAAAGGATTAAATATAGGAGCAAGGCATATTAGTATTTCTACCTGTGGATTAGTGCATAATATTATTAGACTTGCTGATGAAAATATTCAATGTAATTTATGCATTTCTTTACATAGTAGTCATGATGATGTGCGTACAAGTATGATGCCAATAAATAGGACTTATAGTATTAGTCAAGTTATGGATGCTTGTAAAGAATATATAGAAAAAACGAATAGAAGAATAACTTTTGAATATGCGCTAGTTGATGGAGTTAATGATAGTCATGAAGATGCAATTCACTTGTCAAGACTATTAAAAGGAATGCTTTGCCATGTAAATTTGATACCTATTAACAAGATAAAAGATGGGAAATATGAAAAAAGTAGTACTGAAAAAATATTAAAGTTTAGAGATACCTTAAATGATAGAGGCATAGTGGCAACAGTTAGAAGAGAACTTGGTTCGGATATTAGTGCTGCATGTGGACAGTTAGTTAGAGATAAAACTATGTAGCTTCATAATAATTTAAGAATAAAAAATGTGGACACATAGTATATTTATCTATATAATATATTATGAATAGGAACGAGGTGAGAGGATGAGATACTTTGGAATTACAGATATAGGAAAAGCAAGAAAAGAAAATCAAGATAAAATTTATTTGCCAGATGAAAATAGTATTTTAAAATATTTTATTATTGCTGATGGTATGGGTGGCGTAAATGGTGGAGCAGTAGCAAGCAAAATAGCAGTAGAAAGTATAAAAGAATATATAGATGAGGCACTTGAAGATATTGAATTTACACCAGAAAACATTTCTGAGTTAATAAATCAAGCTATTTTAACTGCAAATGAAGCAATTTTAGAAAGAACTAAAGTTGAAAATAAATATAAAGGTATGGGAACTACTATCATAATAGCTATGATATTTAGAAATCGAGTATATATAGGTCATGTTGGTGATAGTAGAATATATAGAATAAGAAAAAATATAATTAGGCAACTAACAAAAGATCATTCTTATGTTCAAGCTTTATACAGAGAGGGAACAATTACAAAAGAAGAAGCTGAAAATCATCCTCAAAAAAATATTCTACTTAAAGTAGTTGGATGTGAAGAAGAGTTAGAACCAGATATATTAGTTAAAGGTTTTATAAAAGATGATTTATTACTTTTATGTACAGATGGATTAACCAACATGGTTGATAGTGAAGACATATATGATATTATAGTGCAAAATAGGAATAACCTAGATGATGCTTGTAAGAAGTTAATTAGTGAAGCAAACAAAAATGGACGGATACGATAATGTAAGTGTAATTTTAATTTCTAAAGAATAATCGGGAGGCTAATAAAATGGATTTAATAGGAAAAGTGCTAGGTAATAGATATGAATTAACGGAACAAATTGGTGTAGGTGGTATGGCAACTGTATATAAAGCAAAATGTCATCTACTAAATAGATATGTTGCAGTTAAAATATTAAAGGATGAATTTGCTAATGATTCAGAATTTATTAAGAGATTTCAAATAGAAGCTCAATCAGCAGCAAGTTTATCACATCCAAACATTGTTTCTATATATGATGTTGGAAATGAAGGAAACCTACATTATATTGTAATGGAACTTATTGAGGGAGAAACATTAAAAGAAGTTATACAAAGAAGAGGTAAGTTGCCATGGAAAGAGGCCGTAAAAATAGCTTCGCAAATTGCTGCGGGTCTTTCAAAAGCACATGAGAATCATATTGTACATAGAGACATTAAACCTCATAATATAATAATAACTAAAGACGGTGTTGCAAAAGTAACTGATTTTGGAATTGCAAAAGCCGTTTCAAATTCTACTATAACAGCTTATGGTTCTACAGTAGGTAGTGTACATTATTTTTCTCCTGAATGCAAGGGGCGGATATACAGATGAAAAATCTGATTTATATTCATTAGGAGTTGTTTTGTACGAAATGGTAACTGGAAAACTTCCTTTTGATGCGGATACTCCTGTTACTGTTGCTTTAAAGCATATAGAAGAAGAGCCAAAAGAACCTATAGAAATAAATAGTAATATACCTTATGGTGTTAATAATATAATAATGAAGGCAATGGCAAAAGATGTCAATAAAAGATACCAAAGTGCTGCTGAGATGCATGATGAATTAGAAAAAATATTAAGAAATCCTGAAGACGATAAAGAAACTACATTATCATTTGGTAAAACAAATGAATTTCCTACTCAAAAGATTCCAATTGTTGGAATTGAAAATGAAAAAAATTATGGAGAGGAAGATGAAAATAGTATCGTGAAAAAAGGTATAACGAAAAAGCAAGCTGTTATAAAACTAATTTTAATAATACTTTTATTTGTAGCTTTAATTGCAGGCTCAATATGGCTTGGAATATACATGATTGAAAATTTATTTGGAACAAGTAAAATGGTTGAAGTACCTGATATCGTTGGATACGAACAAGAAGCTGCAAGAGAAGAATTAGAAAAACGTGGCTTAAAGATGAAAATAGTAGAAAGGGTTGAAAGTGATAAACCAGAAGGATATGTAGTAGAGCAAGAACATGCTGAAGGCTTTAGATTGAAAGAAGGAGCAGAAGAAAAAGTATATGTAAGTAAAGGTATTAAGGGAGTGCTTGTTCCTGATGTTACAAAAGAGACAATAGATGTAGCAAAAATAAAAATAGAACAAAAAGGATTAGTAATGGTAACAGAAGAAATGTATAGCAAAGAAGTTCCTTCTGGAGATATAATAAAACAAGAACCAGAAGTTAACGAAGAAGTTGCAGCAGGTTCAACAGTGACTGTATATATAAGTAAAGGAATAGAAGCAGGATTAGTTTCTGTACCTGATGTTACAGGATATACAGAAGAAAAAGCTAAAAAAACAATTGATGATGCTTTATTAAAATATGAAATAACTACAGTTAATGATTCAAATAGAGCTAATGGAATTGTTGTTAGTCAATCACCAGAAAAGGGTTCTGTAGTTTCTGAATTAGACACGGTAATACTGGTTATCAATAAGACAGATGATAAAGATGAAAAAGATGATAACACAACAACAAAAAGTGGAGACGATAATAAAAATCCAGGAAGCGAACTAAACTTAGGAAAACGAAAAATAAAACTTAATTTATCTAATAAAGGAAAACGTGAAGAATTTGAAGTTAAAGTTGTTTTACAAGGTACTTTAGTTGGAACTAGAGTTGAGTATGAAGGAACACATTCTAGAAGTGATGGAACAATTGAAATAACAGTAACAGATGCACCAGGTTCATATTTAAGAATATATATTGATGGTGAACTTGATTCAGAAGAAGTGTTACGATAGTAAGAAAAAGGGAGTAGTAATGAAAGGGAAAGTATTAAGAGTAGAAAACAGTTTGTATAAAGTAAAGACAGAAGAGGGAAAAATATTAAAATGTATGGCTAAAGGCAATATGAAAATGAATAAAACAAAACCAATGGTTGGAGATATTGTTAATTTAAACAGTGATTGGACTATTGATAAAATATTTCCAAGAAAAAATGAATTTGTAAGACCACCAATTGCAAATATAGATCAAATTATAGTAGTAATGGCGGTTGCAAATCCTAGTCCTGATTTTATGCTTTTAGATAAACAATTAGTTATGGCTGAAAAAAATGGGGTTAATATTTTAATATGTGTAAATAAGATTGATTTAAATGATAATTGTGATTATATTATTGATACTTATGAAAAAATTGGCTATCAAGTATTAACAACAGATGCTAAGAATGGTTTAGGAATAGAAAAACTTGCGGTATTATTAAAAGGAAAAATAACTGCTTTCACGGGAAATTCTGGAGTTGGAAAATCGGCTTTAACAAATAATATATTTAAAGAAGTTATTTCTGAAGAGGGATTGATTTCAAATAAAACATTAAGAGGAAAACACACAACAAAATATGTGGAATTATATGAAATAGCACCAGATTCATTTATAGCAGATACACCAGGTTTTTCATCTTATGAAGTACAAGGAATAGATTATAAAGATTTAGATAAATATTTTTTAGATTTTGCTCCATATATTCCCAAC
>CANQBB010000054.1 GCA_947588905.1 uncultured Clostridia bacterium | reverse complement strand
GTTCAGCCATTAAGCAGAGAGGCATATATTGATATTTTATCTAAGCCTAAAAATGCTTTATTGAAACAATATAAAAAATTATTTGAATTAGATGGAGTAAAATTAGAGTTTGATCAAGGTTCACTTGAGGCTATTGTTGATAAGGCTATAGAAAGAAAAACAGGTGCTAGAGGATTAAGAGCAATCTTGGAAGAAACAATGCGAGATGTTATGTTTGACATTCCTACTAATAAAAATATTGTAGAATGTATAATAACTCGCGAAACTGTTGAAAAAGGAACAGAACCTACACTTATATTAAATGAGGTTAAAAAAGCCACAAAGAAAGCTACAAAGACTACTAAAGGAAAAGATAGTGTTGAGTCAGCTTCATAAAATAAAGATAATAAGCGTTAACTAATTTTAAAGAATAGTTGACGCTTTTTATAATTTCAATTATGATAATTTTATAAAAGATAAAAATGATTCTTAATTTAAAAGGAGAATATTTATGAATGAATATGAAGTAGGAGATATAGTCGAAACTAAAAAACAACATCCATGTGGTAGTAAAACGTGGGAGATTACAAGAGTGGGAGTAGATTTTAAATTAAAATGTACAAATTGTGGACATGTTATTATGGTTGAAAGAGAAAAAGCTTTAAAAATGATAAAAAAAAATTAATTGAAACAGGGGGACGGAGCAAACTTTCAAATCAAATCACGTCACAACAAGAAAATGAAAGTTTGCTCCGTCCCCTTGTTTCAAACTTTCAAATCAAATTGCATTACAACAAGAAATTGAAAGTTTGCTCCGTCCCCTTGTTTCAAAAAAAGACTACGGTATTTCAATCCCGTAGTCTTTTCCTTCCTTTCGGTAGCTCTTGCCTTTTCGGCTGTAAACCGTTTTAGGCGTTTCGACACGAGGACGGAACATACCAGCCTCATTACGAACACGCTCGGCACGAGCCTTGGGAGTTTCCTTGTATTGCTTCAACAACTGCTTATTCTTCTTGGACATGTTTCTCTCCCTCCTCAACAAATGAGTCGTCAAAATAGATACAACCTTAATTTACATAATATCATATTTTGGCAAATTTGTAAAGTACTTATAATATTTAAATCAAGTAAAAAGCACACATCACATATAAACTGACGTGTGCTTTCTACATAGCTGAATACATCATAATAGCTCCTTCAATTAAAATTTCTAATAAGATACACACCGGACACTCAAACTTTCAACGGAATCTTCTCCTCAGTTCTCATGAACACTACAACTTGATATCAGTGGAACATCTTCCATCTGTACCAGCCATCAATATCTATTAGATTATATTTATTATATCACTATTAACATAAAAAGTCAACAAGTTTGCATGGCTTTTGCTATATTTTTAACTAATTTTATTTCTAAATTAGACTAGTAAATTTGTTTAATTTTTTATACTTTTTTTCTTTCATTTTTAATTTCATTATGATAAGATTTTTTTGTATTAAAATGCAAAAGATGGAGGCCAAGAAATTGGAAAGTAATTTATTTAATTGGAATGAAGTAGTTGATTTTTTCTCGAAAAAGTATATATCTTCACGTGCTGCTTTTAGTGGTAGTGAGGCAAATATAAATAATAATGTAATTGAAGTAAATCTTAAATCTAAAAGTAAGTTTATTATGCTATCTAAAAATATGGATAAACTTATTAGTGATTTTGTAATGAATTCTACTGGAAATAGGTATGAAGTTAAGTTTAATGAACCAGAAACTATTGATATACCAACAAAACAAGATGACATCATAAAAAAAGTTCTTGAAGAAAATGCATTAAAACAAGCTGAAATTAAGTCTACGACTAATGAAAACACTAAATCAGAAGAAATAAAAGTTAATAAAATGCCAGAGGGCTACAAAACAAGTAGTAATATATCTCAAAATAAAAATTTTCCTGCAAATAATTCTCAAGTAAATCAATATCAAAAGAGACAGCCTAAGAAGAAAAATCTTGATATGGTAGAAAATATAGAAAATCTTATTTATAAAGGTTATCGTGAAACTCAAAATCCTAAAAATATAAAAATAATAGATTTTTCACCTGAACAACCAGGTGTAATTATTAAAGGAAAAACTAGTAATTATGATAGTAGAGAAACTAAAAATGGGGGATATTTGATTTCTTTTGACATATATGATGGAAGTAGTTCTATAAGTGTAAAAGCATTTTTAAAAGCTGAAGAATACGAAGAAGTACATCCTAAAATGAAGAAATGCCCTGATGTCAGAATTATTGGTACTTATGAATATAATAATTTTTCAAAAGAATTTAATGTAATAGCAGATATGATAGAAGAGACTACAATTGAACAAAAAGTTAGAATGGATAATTCTGAAGAAAAAAGAGTCGAATTACATTTACATACTCAAATGAGTGCAATGGATGGGGTTACTTCTGCAACAGATTTAATTAAAAGGGCAATTAAATGGGGACACAAGGCTATTGCTATTACTGATCATGGTGTTGTACAAAGCTTTCCAGAAGCCAAAAAAGCTGCTAAAGATTCTGATATAAAAATTATATATGGAGTTGAAGCTTATTTAGTTCCAGATAGATTAACTTCAATTATAAATGCAAAAGACCAATTATTAGAGGATGTTACTTATTCTGTTTTGGATATAGAGACTACAGGTTTATCTAAAATGACAGAAAAAATTACTGAATTTGGAATTATAAAGGTAAAAAATGGAGAAAAAATAGATGAGTTTGAATGTTTTGTAAATCCAGAAAAAGAAATACCTCAAAGAGTAGTAGAAGTTACTAATATAACTAATGAAATGGTTAAAGATGCTGAGACAATAGATAAAGTTTTACCAAAAGTATTAGATTTCGTAAAAGATACGGTTATTGTCGCTCATAATGCAGTATTTGATATTGGTTTTATTAAATATAATGCAGATAAATTAGGATTAGAATTTAACCCTACTTATATAGACTCTCTACCATTAGCCAAAGAATTGTTTCCTGATTTTAAGAAATATAAGTTAGGTATTATCGCAGAAAATCTTGGTATAAAAGTTGATGTTGCACATAGAGCTTTGGCTGATGTTGATACATTAGTCAAGGTACTTGATGTGATGTTAAAGATGTTAAAAGATAAAGGTATTACTAAATTATCAGAAGTTGATAATAAATTAGCAGGAGATATAAACTTTAGAACTCTTCCATCATATCATGCTATTATATTGGCAAAAGATAAAGTAGGACTTAAAAACTTGTATAAGCTTATATCAATTTCTAATTTGGATTATTTTTATAAAAAGCCAAAAATATTAAAAAGTATTTTAAAACAATATGAAGAAGGTTTATTACTTGGAAGTGCTTGTGAACAAGGTGAATTATATAGAGCAATCGTTGAAGGTAAGTCTGAAGAAGAATTAGAAGAAATTGCTGAATTTTATGATTATTTAGAGATACAGCCTTTAGGTAATAATTTATTTATGGTTAGAGATGGTACAGTATCAAGTGTTAATGATTTAATGGAAATGAATAAAAAAGTAGTTGCATTAGGGGAAAAATTAAATAAGCCTGTAGTAGCTACATGTGATGTTCATTTTATGGATCCCGAAGATGAAATTTATAGAAGAATATTGCAAGCTGGACAAGGATATGATGATGCAGATGAACAAGCACCTTTGTATTTTAGAACTACTGAGGAAATGCTTAAAGAATTTGAATATTTAGGAAAAGAAAAAGCATATGAAATTGTTGTTACAAATACTAATAAAATTGCAGACATGTGTGAGAAAATTAGTCCAATAGCAGATTATAAAGCTACACCATACATAGAAGGATGCGAAGATACTATTCGTGAGATAACGATGAAGAGAGCTCATGAATTATACGGTGACCCTTTGCCAGAAATAGTTCAACAAAGAATAGATAAGGAGCTAGATTCTATTATTAAAAATGGTTTTTCGGTTATGTATATAATTGCTCAAAAACTTGTTGCAAAATCAAATGAAGATGGATACTTAGTTGGTTCAAGAGGAAGCGTAGGTTCTTCTTTTGTTGCTAATATGACGGGAATTACAGAGGTTAATTCTTTACAACCACATTATAGATGTCCTAACTGTAAATATTCAGATTTTACAGACTATGGAGTTAAAAATGGTTTTGACTTACCTGATAAAGATTGTCCAAAATGTGGTACAAAGCTTGAAAAAGATGGAATGGATATACCTTTTGAAACATTCTTAGGATTTGATGGAGATAAAGAACCAGATATAGACCTTAACTTTTCTGGAGAATATCAGGCTAAGGCACATAGATATACAGAAGTTATATTTGGAAAAGGAACTACATTTAAAGCAGGTACAATAGGCACAATAGCTGAAAAAACTGCGTATGGATATGTAAAAAAATATTTTGAAGAAAGAAATAAACCAATAAATAATGCTGAAGTATTAAGGCTTGCACAAGGTTGCACTGGGGTTAAAAGAACAACGGGACAGCATCCAGGTGGAATAATAGTTGTTCCTGTTGGTAATGAAATATATGAATTTTGTCCTGTACAACATCCAGCAGATGATACTTCGACAGATATAAAAACGACACATTTTGATTATCACTCTATTGATCAGAATTTGTTGAAACTAGATATTTTAGGTCATGATGATCCTACCATGATTAGAATGTTACAAGATATTACTGGAGTAGACCCTAAATCTATTCCTCTTGACGACAAAGAAACAATGTCAATTTTTAGTTCAACAAAGGCATTAGGTGTTACTGAAAGTCAAATTCATTCTCAAGTTGGAACTTTTGGTGTGCCAGAGTTTGGAACTAAATTTGTACGTGGAATGTTGGTAGATACTAAACCAACAAAGTTTGAGGAATTACTTAGAATTTCTGGTTTATCTCATGGTACTGATGTTTGGCTAAATAATGCACAATCTTTAATTGAAGCTGGTACTATAAAACTAGAAGATGCAATATGTACAAGAGATGATATTATGCTTTATCTAATTAAGAAAGGTTTACCACCTAAGCCTTCATTTAAAATAATGGAATGTGTTCGTAAAGGTAAAGGTTTGACAGAAGAACAAGAAACTTTAATGAGAGAAAATAATGTACCTGATTGGTATATAGATTCATGTAAGAAGATTAAATATATGTTCCCTAAAGCTCATGCTGCTGCGTATGTTACAATGGCTTTTAGAATTGCGTGGTTTAAAGTTCATATTCCGCAAGCTTACTATACAGCTTATTTTTCAATAAGAGCTGATGCATTTGATAGTGAATTTATGATACATGGAAAAGAAAAAGTTATTGATAAAATGCGTGAAATAGATGCACAAGGAAATGCTGCAACAGCTAAAGATAAGGATATGTATTCAGTTCTTGAAATTGTGCTTGAAATGTATGAAAGAGGATTTAAATTTTTACCAATAGACTTATATGAGTCTGATGCTACAAAATTTATTATGACTCCAGATGGAATTAGACCACCTCTTAATAGTATTGCAGGTCTTGGAACTGTTGCTGCGTTGAATATACAAAATGCAGTTAATAAAGATGGAAAATTTATGTCAGTTGAAGAAATGAAAATTAGAGCAGGTATAGGTAAATCGACAGTAGAGCTTCTTGAGAATGCAGGCTGTTTAAAAGGAATGACATTAAGCAATCAAATGAGTTTGTTTACGTTTTAAAATACTGGAACTGTAATTATAAAACTCTTGCAAACTTAGAGTATTTATTATAAAATCAATATAGACATACAAAAGAAAGAGGTGTATGATACATGCTCAACGGAAATAGCTTTATTGATGGAATACTGCGGAAAACTAGTTGATGCAATCATGTATATAGTTAATGTAGTTTTCTCATTTATTTTTTCTAATATTTGGTTAACTTTATTATTTTGGATATTGATAATAAATTTTATGGCAATTTTCTTAATGAAAAAAGATAAAAAATATGCTGAAGAAAATGCTAGAAGAATTAGAGAATCTACATTGCTTATTGTTGCATTGGCGGGTGGAGCAGTTGGAATGTATTATGCTATGTATAAATATAAGCATAAGACATTACACAAAAAATTTACTATTTCTGTACCAGTATTTATAGTTATACATTTTGCATGTATAACATACATGTTAGTAAGTAGTTTTATAGTTTAAAAGGAGGAATTATTATGAACATCAAAATAACTGGAAAAAATATTGATGTAACAGCAGCAATGAAAGAATACATTGAAAAGAGAATGGAAAGACTTGAAAAATTTGAAGGCAAGAATACAGATGTTAATGTTGTATGTTCAGTTGAAAGAGAAGAGCAAATTATAGAAATTCAAATAAATCATGATGGAGAATTTATTAGAGTTGAAGAAAGAAATCCAGATTTATATGCTTCTGTTGATTTAGCACTTGATAGAGCTGAAAGACATTTAAGAAAAGAAAAAGAAAAAAGAGTAGAAAAAAGTAAAGAAAATAATTTAAAAGGAATAATAAATGGAGTATTAAGTAAGGAGGATAAAGATATGGAAGGAGAAATAACAAAAACATTAGCATATGAAATAAAACCAATTTCAGTTGAAGATGCAAAAATGAAATTAGAAGAAAAAGGAGATATGTTCTTACCATTTGTAAATGTTGAAACTAATGAAGTAAATGTTCTATATAAAAGAGGAGATGGCTCATACGGAATGGTAATACCAGAATAGATTTAAGCATTAAGAAATGGAGCAAATTTTATGAAAAATTTTTTAAAAATTATATTATCTATTGTTTTAATTATATTATTTTTAGGAACAATATTTTATATGATAGATACTGCTAGAGTTAATAATGAAAGTGAACCAATATTTACTTTTTTGAAAAAGGTTATTGATGGAATAGACTATAGTGCTAAAGTAAATATTGGGCTTGGATATAAAATTATTAGGTTTAACATGTCTGGTGAAAATGAGATAATTAGAACTGGAAGTATATTTATGGATGAAACGCCTCCAATCATTGAAAAAAATCATAATAGCAATAATGTTATTTCTGGTGAGAGTGGTGAACTAATTAAAATAACTACTTTTGGTGAAATGTATAAAGATAAAATAATGATTGAAGGAGAAGAAACTGAAGTTGCCGCAAAACAAATAAATAGTAAACTTGAATATTCAATGACATACTTCTATGACTTATTTGATTATACTGGTTATACAGATTATGATTATTATGAATGGCATCTATCATCTGGAGATAATAAAGCAACAATGACAATATATGATATTTCAAATGAAGATGCATATAAAGAATCTTTAGAAAAAATTACTAAAGATAATCTTTATCAAGAATTGTCAGGAGATGTTTCAAGAAAAATATATTATAGAGTATCTGAAGAAGACGGAGTAAACAATGTAAACTATATATATATAATAGAAGAAAATAATGTGAAACTTATGGTTGATTTATACTATATGCAAGAAGCTGAAGAAGGAATTGGAACTTATATGAAAAAAATGACAGCAAGTATAAAAACAAATTTATAAATTTAAAATTTTCATAAAAAACCACAAAATACCACGTGTAAAAAAATGAAATGAGTAAATCATATTATTGAAAAGAATTCTATCTTTTCAATAGTAATTTACAATTACGCGGAGGTGAATAAAGAATGGCAAAATCAAACTCATATGAAGTTCCAGGAGCAAAAGAAGCTATGAACAAATTCAAAATGGAAGTTGCTAATGAAGTTGGTGTAAACTTAAAGCAAGGTTATAATGGTGATTTAACATCTAAACAAGCTGGTACAATTGGTGGAAATATGGTTAAAAAAATGATTCATCAAGCAGAAAGCCAAATGAATAAGTAAGTAATATAATTGGTCCTCACAGAAAATCTGTGAGGATTTTTAATATAATAGGAAAATTATACAATTTTTAGTTCTCATTTTTTAATTTTACGTAAACCGTATCACTCAAATCCATGAAATATAGGGCTTTTTAAAATGCTTTCAAAAAAAATAATTATTTTACATAATTTCTATTGCATTTTTATTCCATTTATGGTAAGATAATTACAGTAGTGTGAGAAACACAAACGAGAAATTTAGGAGGTTTTATATTATGAGTAATTTAAAGAAAAAAATATCTTTAATATTATCAGTTATTATGATTGCATTAGCAATATTTCCTTTAGCAGCTGTTACAGCTAGTTCAAATACTGATGATGTAACAATGTCTGTTAAATTAAATGGAAAAACAGAAATGCAGAACCAATACGAATATAAAGTAAAAAACGGAGAAAAAATAAACGTTTCTGCAAAAAGCACAACAGGATCTACAATTGCATTTATTGGCTATTATTACTTTGATGAAGGAGTTGATAGTTGCATAGATGTAAAATCAGATTCTTTAACAATTACAGTTCCTACACAACCAGTTGGAACAGAAAAACTATTAGTAATTGAAGCTGTTGCTGAAGCTAATAGAGGTAAAGATGATCCTACAAATAGAACAGGATGGCAATTTTATTATTTAAAATGGGTTTCTGATGAAGCCCAAACAGTTGAAGTTGATGTAAATGCTAGATATAATGGATTAAACTTAGCTGACAGATCAACAACTACAACAGCTAAAGTTGGAGATGACATTGATTTAGTTGCTACACCAGCAGAAAATGCACAAAGAATATATTATAGATGGGATGATGAAAGCATTCAACATATCGATGGAGCAAAAGGAACAATTAAAATACCATCTACATTTGCTGCAGGTTCTACACATTATTTATATGTATTAGTGAGAGACATTAAAGGAAACGACAAAGAACAAAAAATTTATAAATTTATTATTCCTGGAGGTTCTTCACAACAAGATCCAGGAGATAATCCTCCAGAAGATAATCCTCCAGCAATTGACCCATCAGATGACGAATTAGAAATTCTTCCTTGGGAGAAAGAAAACAAAGATTTAGACACATTAGCAGTAGCATTAAGAAATGATTCAGAATCTAAGAAAAAGAATAAGAATGTATATGCTTTAGATGAAGAAGTTACATATTATGTTGATTACAAAAATGGTGGAAAAGATATTACAGATAAAGTTGTATTAAAATTAGAATTACCTTTAAAATATAAAGTAATTGATGCAGATGGTGGAGTTATAAACGATGATGATAGCACAATTACATGGACATTTAATGGTATGGAAGAAGATCAAGATGGAACTAAAGTAGTTAAAATGAAATATACTGGATTTGACAAAAAGAGCACAGAATATGAAACAGTATATCCATTAGCAACAATTGCTAAAGACACTAAAGTAGTAGATAAATCAGCTGTTATTAACTTAATCTATGAAGATGAAGATACAGTTATAGATGAAACACATACACCTTATATGTATGGAGATAGAGATACTCCTACATTTAGACCAAATGATACAATTACTAGAGCTGAAGGTGCACTTGTATTAACAAGAATTCTATTAGGACAAAGAGCTATTGATAATGTAACAGTTAAGAGTGTATATCCAGATTTAGATGAAACATATGAAGAAGCTCAAAAAGCTATTATAGCTGCTACTTCTTATGGAATAATAAATGGTTACACAGATGGATATTATAGACCAAATACAACTATGACAAGAGCAGAATTTATGAAAATTTTAGCTAAATTCATTGAAATCAATGCTGAAGATGAAGGTATTGATGGACTTGAAATTAAAGCATTAGATAACAGTGTTAAAGTTTACAAAGATAATAAGAGATATGTAGTAAATGGTACAGAATTATCAGCACATTGGGCACTTGAAGAAGTAACATTATTAACTAGATTAAATATGACTGGAGCTAAAGAAAATAAAGACTTAAGATTAGATGAAAACATCACAAGAGCAGAAGTTGCACAATTAGTAAACTTCTTCACATTCAGAGCACCAGCTGAAACAAATTCTAGAACAACATCTAAATTTACAGATGTTAATAGATATCATGAATTATTTGGAGATATAATTGAAGCTACAAGAGCTACACATGATTATTCTTACACAGAAGATGGTACTGAAAAAGCTGAATAATATCTACAAGTGATAAATCACTATAAATCGAGTAGAAAAAGATTTCTACTCGATTTTTTGCTGTAAAAAAAAACAAAATTTAACATAAATGGTTGAAAAAAAATTATATGTGTGGTATAATCAATTTAAGTGAATATGATATCATATTCTCAAAGAAAAGCCCCAAAAAACTCTAATGAAATTTATGGCGCTTGTTAATTATTAACAGTGCTTTTTCATATATACTATAATATATTAGGGAAACTTAAATGTCTTGAGAAGTTTTTGAAAACACAAATTGTGAATTCTGAAAGGAGAAGATAAAATGACTCGGAAAGAAAAGAGATTGACTCTGATAGGGGTTTTGATGTTGGTAATCGTAGTAATGGCTACTACTTTGTTTCTGATGAACAGGACGACGGATGAAGTTACTCCCCCTATGCCTGAGCCCACCACCACGCCTAAGCCCATGAGTGAGCACACGACTGGACTTACGCCCGAACCTACGTCCGAGCCCACGCGTGAGATTGTGGCTGAACCTACACATGAGTCGGATGCGTCCGAGTTCGAGCCCAGCGTCAGGCCGACGATATTGCCGAACGGCGATATCCAGGCCAATTCGGATGAGGAAGCGCGAGGATTGCTTTCGGGTAAAACCGAGGACGAAATTCTTGCCTATTCCATTCGCACTTTGGAGCCTGATGGAGGATCGGCTCATTTAATGGTGCGGCCATTTGATAAGCTCATTTGCCCGGTGCATGAGCTTGCAAAAGGAGGTTGCTCGTCCGTGCTCCATGTACGTCGAGCTGAAGGAAGACTCCTTCTGCTCAACAGTGAGGACCAGGCTACCGTAAATGAAAGCACAGATATCGGTGATACGATATCTGACGAAGCTTTCAGAGCGGGAGCTTATTGCCCTGAGCATCATAGCGTTAGAAGAGCTTGGACTCTGCAGGGTGTGGTCTATCCTGCTCGAGAGATGATAAAATTAGAGACTGGAAAATATGAGGAAAGAGAGAAGAGTGAGGGGACTATCAACACCAAAGGTGAAGCTGGTCTGTGCATGGCCGCTTGGCTGGTAAGAGTAGAACCTAAG
>CANQBB010000053.1 GCA_947588905.1 uncultured Clostridia bacterium | reverse complement strand
GCCTAGTTATCACAAAAGGTATTTCAAATATAGATTACTCTAGAAGAGTGTGACATATGTTTGACAAACCTACAATAGAACTAATAGTAGATATAGATTTATATTGTATTTTTTTATAATTATGATATAATGACTGAAATTTAGAGGAATAGAATTTATAAAAAGAAGGAGTAATTTATATGCCAGTTCATTTTAATTCATTTATTGCTGACAATGAGGAAAAGCTAAAAACAAATCTTTTTTCAAATATTGTTACAGAATATACTCAAAAAGCAGATGATATATTTGTTAGTGATGATAAAAAAAGTATTCATATGGAAAGCTATATTAAGGAATCTAATACTAATGAAATAGTGGGTAAAGTAATTGTAACACTTAAAGTAAGGGCAGATGCTTTAGAAATTGTTGATACAGATATTACGATTAAAAACGATAATTCAACGATGTTACTTTTTGAAAAAAAGTTAAAACAATCTTCTGAATCAAATGAATATTATGATGTTTCTTTTGAAGATAATTATCATTTTCAAATAGAAACCGTTAATAGGTATCGTTTAAAACAAGATAACATAGAAAATACAAATCAAAAAGTATTTTTATCTGCATTTCCATTTCAATTAGATTTATATGATGATGAAAATGAAATGAATAAAGCATTAGGTTTTGAAAGTCCGATAAAGCTTGGTAATTTAGATATACATGTTAATGGATTTTCTACCAGTATGATGTCTTCTACTGGAGTAATGACAGGAAAATTTGATGAGCCTGCATCTTTTGTTATAGGAAACATTGAAGATTATAAAGATGTTACTGTTAATATCGCAAATATAAATATTGATTTCACTATAATCTATATTGAAACTGCAATAGGAATATTACCAGTTGCAACACATAGAGCAAATTTCGATTTAAGTAAATTGCAAAATGGAAGCATTTTAGCAATGCTTGCCGACATTAAAGCTGATTTTAAAGAGTAGAATATTAGTCTAATATGGTGAATAAATTTTCATAAATGCTAGAATATTAGTTTTATTGAGTATAATTAAAAAAAGGAGATAAAAATAAATGCAGAAAAATTGTAAAATAGGAATAGCTTTGGTGCCATTGATATTAGCTGTAATAATACTATTTGGAATATGTATAGGCACATTGCTTATCACTAATAAAAGAAATGAAAATAATGAAATGGATGTAAAACAAGATGAAGAAAATAAAATAACAGATGATAATCCATTAAATGATGTAAGAAGCGATTTACAAAATGAAGTAAGAGTTGGAGACTATGTAAAATACATAGCTGATAATTCTGATAGTGTGAAATGGAGAGTATTGGAAATCGATGAAAAAAATTCTAAAATAAATATAATACCAACATCAGTTCTTGGAAATATACAATTGAAAGGACAAGAAGATTGGCTTAATGCTGAAGAAAAAATAAATGAAGAGTGTCAAAAATATACTAGTGAAAGTTTAGAAATAACGAAAAATGATATACGAAGTTTGAAGATAGAAGATATAGAATTATTTATAGATAGTACTGAAATTGAAAACGCAAAAAATATGGATGATTATGGAACTATATATATACCAAGCAATCAAGAGGGAGGCATGATAGCAAAATATAGTTCTGGATAAAATACATTTGATGGGTATAATGAATCAATTCCTTTAATTAAAAATCAAGCTATACAAGTAGCAAGCACAGAATGGCATATTGATAATCCAACATGGAATAAAATTGAAGGAAAAGATGAAGATATAGGAAGTATAATAGGAAATTCATTAAGTCTTCTTGCTTCACGTTGTGTTTATGCATATTATGATTACGTGGGCTTTTCGATTTATGAAGTTAGTAGTACAAAAATACAAGATTATATTTTACATGATTTTGAAGGATATGAAGGCAATTGTAGTTCTGGAGTTCGTCCATTGATTTCTTTAGATATGGAATTGCTTACAGGTGAAGGAAATGGTACTGAAAATTCGCCATGGGAACTTTCTAAATAAAAAATAAAGGAGACAATGTAATTTTGCATAGCTAATTCAGTGGCTAATTGAAATTTAAACAAACATCACTCAAAGTATTAAAAAATCAACATTTTATTGCTTCTTTAATCTTCATAATTTAATAAAAATTGAATAGAAAATGTAATTATTAAAATAATATCTAACATATAGAAGATAGTTTTAAAAAATTATCTTCTTTTTTTATGCCTCCGAGAAAGTGAGGAAAAATGTAAGAATGATTGTAATAGCAAAGAAAATATAGTCAGTCATAAAGATTTTGCGTGGCTTGTAAAAATCGGGATTTTTTGATATAATACGAACAATTAAAGTTTTGCTTTTTGATTTTAAAAATTCTAAAAAATCTCAATTTATTCTTAATAATGTTATTGGTATAGGAGGCAAAATTAAATATAATTCTAATTATTTAAAATGTCTTAATCGTAATGGTAGATATGTTGCAAGAACTTATGCAGGAGATTTATATTATAGACTATTTAATGGTACAAAAGAACAAAAAGAGGTTGAAAAAAAGAACTTTGCAAAAATGAGTTTATATAGTAATCCTTGGGCATACAGAGATTACTATACTAGATATTATTTATGCTTAAATTGTGGGGTTAGATAGGATAAAAAATGAAAATATATACAGAGATATTGAAGAAATAAAAAAGTAGGAAGTGTTAAATATGATGATTAGTCCATCCTTATATATTGAAGAAAAACAAAATTGGAATTTAGATAAATTATATAAAGAAAAAGAACATTTAGAGCAATATATAAGCGACTATAAACAAGGTAAAATAAAAGAGAAAGAATATTTTGTAAATTCTTCTCCTAAAGTTATAGCTAGCGTATATGAAGACTATTTAACTGAATTAAATATTTTAATTACAAAAAAAGAAAGAGCTAAGATAACAGAAAAGAAATATATTGAATTAACTGACTATGAAAAAATAGAGATTTTTTTACAAAAAAATAATTTCTTTGATGGAGCTGAAATATATAAAATATTTAATAAAGATGGTAATGCAGAGGTCTTTATAAAGGATGGAGAACAAGAAATAGAATTCTATCTTTATGAGGTAGATGATTTTACTATGATTTATTTTACTGATGAAACATACATAGACAGTATTACTGTAAATAAAATAGATGAAAAAATATCTTTAGAAATTGATGATAACGGAATCTATATTTCTGCAAAAAGAATAAAGTTAAGAGCTTTAGATATTGATAACACTTTATATACTTATGCTTCTGTAAAATATAAGGAAGATCAGGATAAAACATTTTATTATATTTCAAATATAGAGAATTTGAATATTGGAGATTATGTTTATGTTCCAGTAAGAGAATCTTCTTGTCCTGCTATTGTTGAAAATATTGAAACATTTTCATATAGAAATGTTCCATTTCCTATAAATAGAACAAAAAGAATAATTAGAAGAAGTTCAAAAGAGGAGTATGAAGAATATAATAGTAAAAATATAAATCTATTTAAAGAAGAATATGATTATATTGATGATGATTTTGAATTTGAAGATTATCAAAATATAAAAGATAGAGCAAAAAAACTACCTTTTATAAAGAGTCAAAAGATAGAGTGGCAAAGTTCAACAGAAAATGAAGATGGCTCATTTACTATGCCTTTTCCTAAATATGACAAAAATATATATGATTGGATCAAGGCATTTTATAACTTGAGATTATCAGACCATAATCATGTAGAAAACTTTGATTATATAAAAGATAAAAATATTGAAGATTTAAACTTTGATGAAATACTCTCATACTTAACTCATATTATTAGAGGAGAGAGATTTTGTGATGGAATAATAGCTACGAATTTAGAAAATGGAACAATAGAATTACTAGAGAAAAAACTGTTTTCATATTTAATCGAATTTATTGAAATTGATGATAATAATTTAAATGATTTCGAAGAAAAAGATGTAATGTTTTTTTCTCTTGCAGAAGGTGGAGCTATGGGAGAACAAAATAGCATTGAAATTGTAACTAAAAGAGAAAATGATATAAAGCTTTATCATACAAATATTTTAAACTTTGATGTTAAAAAATTATATTCAAAATTTAGTACATTAAAAACTCTAAATTGTGGAATTTTTGGAATTGTTACTGGAGTTCAAAATGGATTCATACATGTTGATATGGAATTTAGAAATCATTTATTTATAAATGATTCTATAAATGATATATTTCAAGAAAAAATAAAAGGATTGCAACCTATTGAAATATATAGTAGATGGCTAAATATTGGATTAGATATATTAAATTATGATTGGAATAATTACAATGAATGATTTAATTATAGGTTATTATGGTGTTGCTTTTTTTGGAGGTGGTACATACATAAAATTTTTAATTAGATTTAGTAAAAAATATAAATTTGGGAAAAATGTCTAAAACTGAATACAATGACGAAGAAGTTTTAGATGGTTTATGTTGGAGTTTCTTCATAAAATTAGATAATAAAACATATAAAATTGAAGATTATGAAGATATGCCCCCAGAATTAGAAGAAGTAATTAAATACATGGAAAGTATTGCTGATGATGCAGAAATGGAAAAACATATTAACAAATAAATTCAATTAAAAGTTAAACTAATAATAAAAAATGAAAAGTATGATACAATGTTAAAAAAAGTTGTATAAATAAAGAAACAAGTAAAGTTGAAAGTAAAGTTGATGGTAAAGTTGACGAGAAAATTTGTAAAATCACTAAGAGTCAACAAAAAATTATTAACTTAATTGAACAAAATCCGCATATAATTAGAGAACAAATTGTGAAAGAAAAGAAAATTCAAAAGTAAAGGAGATGAAATTTAATGCTAGAAAAAGACTTTAAAAATGTTATCAATGAAATAAAAGAAGATATAAAGAGCACACAATATAAAACAATGCAAGAAGTGAATAGCAATTTAATTATGTTGTATTTTAGATTGGGTAAAATTGTTTCAGATAACAAAGCGTATGGAAATAATTTTACAAAACAGGTTTCTCAAGAATTGAAATTGGAATTTCCTAATATGAAAGGATTTTCTGAAAGAAACATAAGAGCAATGAAATTGTTTTATGAAGAATATGCTAATGATGAAAAATGGCAACAACTTGTTGCCAAATTACCTTGGGGGCACAATTTATTACTTATAGAAAAAATAAAAGATAAAGAGATAAGAAAAATATATGTTGAAGGCATATTAAAAAATGGTTGGAGTAGAAATGTACTCGCTATCCAAATTAAGAGCGGATATCATAATAGAATAGGAAGTAGCAGTAATAATTTTAATGAGTTATTGCCACCAGTAAATAGTGATATAGCAAAAAATACTGTTAAGGATCCATATGTTTTTGATTTTATAACATTAAAAGATGATTATAAAGAAAAAGAATTAGAGATTGCAATGGTCGAAAAAATAAGAGATGTATTACTGGAACTAGGAAAAGGATTTAGTTTTATAGGAAATCAATATAAAATATCAATGAGTGATAAAGATTATTATATAGATTTGTTATTTTATCATTTAGAGTTAAGATGTTATATTGTTGTTGAACTTAAAGCAAATGAATTTAAGCCAGAATATATAGGCCAACTTGGTTTTTATGTAACAGCGGTAGATGAAACTTTAAGAAAAGAATATGACAATCAAACAATTGGATTACTTTTATGTAGGGAAAAGGACAGATTGACTGTAGATTGGTCGTTAAAATCAACCAATGTACCGATTGGAGTATCAACATACAATGTGAGAGAAAAGTTGCCTGATGACATTATGAGTAAGCTGCCAACAGAAGAAGATATAAATCTTCACATTGATATAAAAGAAGAGGAAGATAAAATAGAAGACTAATCAAGGAAAATTATCATAAAATAGATATATTGAAAAATAAGGATTTTAAAAAAAATAAATTTTATATCTAATAAAAAATAAATTAAAAGGATAGAATCATATAATATAAATTATTTTCAAAATCTTGCACCATTAGCGCGAGAAATAGGTTAAAGGAAAAATTATTTTAGTTTTATCCAAAAAAACTTTTAAAATTTGAAATACAAAAATTTATATCCCCAAAAAATAAAAAAATGTGATAAAAAAGCAAATCCTAAAAAGTCTAAAAAATTGACCTATAAAAATTTGTGAATCAGAAAATTGCATAGTATTGATGCAAAAATATATGTGGAAAGCAGTAAAAAAATAGTTGAAATATAGGAAGTGAAAATATGTCAAATAAAAAAAATACAGATGATAATGTGTTTGCACATAACCCCATCCAGTGGTATCCTGGTCATATGGCAAAGGCAAGAAGAGAGATTGCAGAGGCAATTAAACTTGTAGATATTGTAGTTGAAATTATTGATGCAAGGATTCCAATATCAAGCCGTAACCCTGTATTAAATGAAATTATTGGAGATAAACCTAGAATTATAGTTTTAAATAAAGCTGATTTGGCAGATAATACACAAAATCAAAAATGGGTTCAAAACTTTAAAAACAATAATCAAATAGCAATTATTACTGATAGTAATAAGGGCAAAGGAATAAAAGAAGTAACAGACGCAGCTTATAGTTTAATGAAAGAAAAAATTGATAAACAGATTGAAAAAGGGCGTACAGGGGCAAGTATTAAGCTAATGATAGTTGGAATACCAAATGTGGGAAAATCTACTTTTATAAATAAAATTGCAGGAAAGCAATCTGCTGATGTTGGAAATAAACCTGGAGTTACTAAGAAAAATCAGTGGGTTAGATTAAGTGAAAAAATTCAACTTTTAGATACTCCTGGTGTATTATGGCCAAAGTTTGATGATGAAAAAACAGCTAGACATTTAGCCTATATAGGAACAATTAAAGATACTATTATTGATATAGAAGAATTAGCATTAAACTTAATTGAGGAACTATTGGAAAATTATAAAGAAAACTTATATTCAAGATATAAGATAGCAAATGACTTTGAATATGAAATGTCATATGAAGTTATGGATGAAATAGGAAGAAAAAGAGGCTGCTTAGTAAAAGGTGGAGAAGTTGACTATACTAAAGTAGCTAATATTGTTTTAGATGAATTTAGAACAGGAAAATTAGGTAATATTACATTGGAGGAAGTAAAATGATTAAAAAAAGTGATATATCTCAAATGTCACCTCTTGTGTGGGCTTATATGGGAGATGCTGTTTATGAGAAATTTGTTAGAGAATATGTTATAAGACAAGGACTTTGTAAAAATGGGTTATTACATAAGAAAAGTATTAAATATGTTAGTGCAAAAGGACAAGCTAATATTGTAAAAAAACTAGAAGAATTTTTAACAGATGAAGAAAAAGATATTGTCAGAAGAGGTAGAAATTCACATCCACATTCTACTGCTAAAAATGCAGATATTATTGAATATAAATATGCTACGGGATTAGAGGCTTTAATAGGATATTTATATTTAGAAGAAAAGCATGAAAGATTAGAAGAAATTTTAAATAAATGTATAGAAAATGCTTGATTTTCTAAAACTTATATGGTAAAATGCTACATAGCATAATAAAGAATATACTTAAAGAGTGAGGGAAACCTCACTCTTTGATTGTATTTTAGACAATTTAATACTTATTTAAGTTATGATTTTAGGAAAGGATTTGTTTTATGACTAAAACAGAAAGTGAACTTGAGAAAATTATTAAACCTATTGTTGAAAGATTAGGTTACGAACTATATGATGTGGAATTTAAAAAAGAAGTTTCTAATTGGTATCTTAGAGTATATATTGATTCTAAAAACGGAATTGATTTAGATGATTGCGAAAAAGTTAGTAATGAAGTTAGCGATATGCTTGATGAAAAAGATCCAATTTCAATGCAATATACCTTAGAAGTATCTTCATGTGGATTAGAAAGAAACTTAAGAGAAAAGAAACATTTTGAAATGGCAATCAATAAAAATGTAGAGTTAAGACTATATAAATCTTTAAACAAAGAAAAAGTTATTGCTGGAAAATTGTTAAAAGTAACAGATGAATTTGTAACATTAGAAATGGATAGCAGTGAAATAAATGTAGATTTATCTAATATTTCGTCTGCAAAAATATTATTTAATTGGGAGGAATTAGAAAATGAATAAGGAATTTTTTGAAGCTTTAGAAGAGTTAAGTATTGAGAAAGGTATTAACAAAAATTATATTTTAGATGCTATTGAAACAGCATTGCTTACAGCTTATAAAAGAAACTTTAATGCACAAGAAAATGTTAAAATTGTTATTGATGAAGAAAAAGCTTCAATAAAAGTATATTCACTTAGAGAGGTTGTTGAAGAAGTTTTTGATCCTGCTATTGAAATTGAATTAGCAGCTGCAAAAAAAATAAATAAAAAAGCAAAGATTGGAGATATTGTTGATGTAGAAATTACACCAGCTGATTTTGGAAGAATATCTGCACAAACAGCAAAACAAGTTATCATACAAAAATTAAGAGAAGCAGAAAGAGAGATTGTATTTTCTGAATATTCTGACAGACAAGGAGAAATTGTTAGTGGAATAGTTCAAAGAGTGGATAAAAATCTTGTTATTGTTGACCTAGGAAGAATTGAAGGAATTATGACTTTAAGCGAGCAAGTTCCTGGAGAAAATTATGCAGTTAATGATAAAATAAAAGCATATGTTGTTGAAGTTCAAAAAAATAATAAAGGTGTTCCACAAATGATTATTTCAAGAACTCATCCAGGATTTGTTAGAAGATTATTTGAACTTGAAATTCCAGAAATTTATGAAGGCTTAATTGAAATAAAAAATATTGTTAGAGAACCTGGCTCGAGAACAAAGATTGCGGTTTATTCTAAAGATATGAATATTGATCCTGTTGGCTCATGTGTTGGTCCAAGAGGAATTAGAATACAAAATATCTTAAATGAATTGAGAGAAGAAAAAATTGATGTTGTTGAATGGAGTGATGACCCTGTTCAATATATAGCTTCTGCTTTAAGTCCTGCAACAGTATTAGCTGTTGATATTGATGAAGAAAATATGTCTTCAAAAGTTGTAGTGCCAGATAATCAATTATCATTAGCTATTGGAAAAGATGGACAAAATGCTAGATTGTCTGCAAAATTAACTGGTTGGAAGATTGATATTAAAAGTGAATCACAAATCAAAGGAGAAGTGTAATTGATGAAAAAAATACCATTGAGACGTTGCATTGGATGTTTCGAATCAAAGCCTAAAAATGAATTATATAGAATTGTAAAGACTCCAGAAGGAGAGATTTTACTTGATAAAACAGGAAAGAAAAATGGTAGAGGTGCATATATTTGTTCTAATAAAGATTGTCTTGAAAAGGCAATAAAGGCTAAAAGACTTGAAAAAGAATTTGAGACTAAAATATCTGATGAAATATATGATGAACTAAGAAATATAATGGGAAATGATTAAAGGAGGCATGTTTTTTAGTATGGGAAAAATGAAAGTACATGAATTAGCAAAAGAATTTGGAATGTCTAGTAAAGAGATGGTGGATAAGTTGCTAGATATGAAATATGATATAAAAAATCATCTATCTACATTAGAGGATGAAGATGTTAATAAAATAAGAAAGGCTCTTAATAAAAATAACAAAAAAGCATCTGAATCTTCAAAAAAGAATAAAAAACCTATGACTCCTGTAATCATTAGAAGAGAGGTTACTCGTATAGAAACTAATGATAATCAAATTCAAAGGTCTACTAATAGAAATGATGATACTTTGGGGGTTGTCCAAAGAAGATCAGATGTATCTATGAATATTAAATATAGAACTCCACCTAGAAAAATAGGAAGTATTACTCCTCAAAAACCAATTCAAAGTCAGGAAAATACTGTTCAAGAAGAAAAAAAGAAAAATAATATTGAAACTGTTACAACTAATAAAAATGTTGTTAGTAATAATTCAAATGAGAAAAAAGAAATTAAATCAAATAATACTGAACATGTAAACTTAGTAAAAAATAAGCCATCTATAGAAAAAATTGAGAATAAAACAGACAACAGACAAGACAACAAATTTGAAAATAAAAAACAATTTAATAAGGATAATAAAAAATTAGATAATAATAACAGAAGATTTGAAAATAATAATAGTAATAACAATAATAATTCTAATAAAAAGTTTGATAATAAATTTGATAATAAAAAGAAAAACAATTTTCAAAAAAATAATTTTGGTAATAGAGTTGAAAAAGAAATACAAGGTATAATTTCAAATTCAGAAGTAGAACCAGAAAGAGAAATTGTTAGAACTGTTTATAAAGACAAAGAAAAAGATAATAGAAAATTTGAAGAATCAACTAAAAAGAATAAATCTAAAAATCAAAGAGGCAATAGAGAAGAAATAAATATGGGTAAGTTAAAAGATTTACAATCAGAAGATAAACTTTCTCATATGTTTAATGATACTGAAAGCCAAATGTATGATTATTATGATTTATCAAAAGGAAATAGAGGTCACAAAAAGAATAAGAAAAAACCTACTGTAAGTAAAGAACATATTGAACAAAAAATATTTGAACTTACAGATATTGAAATTCCGGAAACAATTACTGTAAAAGACTTAGCTGAAAAATTGAAAAAACAAGCATCTGAAGTTATAAAGAAGCTAATGAGCTATGGAACAATGGCTACATTAAATAATGAATTGGATTTTGATACAGCATATTTAATTGCATCTGAATTTGGCGTAAATGCAACTAAAAAAGAAGTTGTATCATATGAAGATATGCTATTTGATGATAGCGATGATAAAGAAGAAGATTTAGTTCCAAGACCACCAATAGTAGTTGTTATGGGACATGTTGACCATGGTAAAACTTCTCTTCTTGATGCAATTCGTTCAACAAATGTTATTGAACGTGAAGCTGGTGGTATAACACAACATATTGGAGCATACAAAGTAGAGATAAATGATAGAGAAATTACATTCTTAGATACACCTGGTCATGAAGCTTTTACAGCTATGAGGGCAAGAGGTGCGCAAGTAACAGATGTTGCAATAATTGTTGTTGCAGCAGATGATGGTATAATGCCACAAACAGTTGAAGCAATCAACCATGCAAAAGCTGCTGGAGTATCTATTATTGTTG
>CANQBB010000052.1 GCA_947588905.1 uncultured Clostridia bacterium | reverse complement strand
GCACCAATATATAAATTTTTTATTCTTGCATTTATTATAGCACCCGCACACATTGGACATGGTTCTAAAGTAACATACATGTCACAATTTTCTAATCTCCATGCATCTATTTTTTTGCAAGCTTTCTGTATGGCAAGCAATTCCGCATGAGCAGTTGCTTGTTTAGATGTTTCCCTCAAATTATGTGCTCTAGCTATAACTTTATCATCTTTAACAATTATTGCACCTATTGGTACTTCGTCTTTATCGTATGCTTTTTGTGCTTCTTTAAGGGCTAATTTCATGTATTTTTCGTCCATTTTATTCTCCAAATATTAAAAAATGGTGCACCCGAAGGGAATCGAACCCCCGGCCTCTCCCTTAGGAGGGGAGCGCTCTATCCTACTGAGCTACGAGTGCATATTACGTTGTAAGTATAATACTTTTATGGGCTTTTTTCAAGATATACTTGATTTTTTTTATAATTCTTGTATAATTATAGATGCTGGTTAATTTAATATTCAACTTGCTTTATCAGTTATATATCTGCACCCGTAGCTCAATTGGATAGAGTATTTGGCTACGAACCAAAAGGTTGGGGGTTCGATTCCCTTCGGGTGCACCAAAAAAGGAGATGAAAAACATCTCCTTTTTTATTGTAGTTTTACTTTAATGTTCTCGATACCATTATTTCTACTGATTATTAGCGACACTTCATCTCCCGGCTTTTTGGTATAAATATATTTTCTCAAATCTATCACTTTGTCTAAAGATACACCATCAATACTAATTATTATATCTCCCTTTTTTAGTCCAGACCTTTCAGCTGGTCCGTTTTGGGTCACATCTGTAATATATATTCCATTTTCAATAGAAATATTTGATTTAACATATCTTATAATTTCTTTATCATATGCTAATATTCCCAAATATGCCTCATCAAATTTATTAGTTTCGCTTAAACTTTCTATTATTGGTTTAACTACATTTATCGGAATGGCAAAACCAATTCCTTCTGCTGTTGTTATTTTTACTGTATTTATACCAATTACTTCTCCACTTTCATTTATAAGAGGTCCTCCACTATTTCCAGCATTTATACTAGCATCTGTTTGAATTAAATCTTCCATAAATATAGTTTCGCCATTTTCTTCAAATGTTAATGTCCTATTTATACCGCTTATAATACCTTTTGTCGTTGTTCTTTGGAACGCTACTCCTAATGGATTTCCAATAGCCAAAACACTATTCCCTATTTTTATATCATCAGAATTACCTAATTTGGCAACGGGTAAATTACTCTCATTTATTTTTACAATTGCTAAATCTATATCTTTTTGCACCCAAATTACTTTTCCTTGAACTCTCTCTCCATCTTCCAAATTTACAGTTACTCTAGAGTTTTCTTTATTTACTAAATGTTGATTCGTCAATATATATCCATCTTCAGATACTATAATCCCCGTTCCGAAGTCCCCATTTTTCTACCACAGAAATATCAAATATACTTTCTTCATTAGCCTTAATTACACTAATTCCAACAACACTTTTCATTGCTTCATCAATAATATCTTCTTGTTTTTTAGTTTCATTGTTATTTATTTTTACATTTGAAATATTAGACAAGCGCTCTACCTCATTTTTACCTTCTGTTCCCATTCTACTTGTTAAATATGTTTGTACTAAATAAGAGCCTAAAATTGCAAATATAAATGTTATAAAAGCCCAAATAATTCTTTTCTTTTTTTGTCTCTTTTCATAATCTTTATATATATACATATATACACCTCTTTATATAGTAACAATTATTTCCATATTTTTTAACTTTTAATCATAATAAGTTGAATTTTTTCTAATATTAAACTATAATTTGATTATGGGAGTGGTTATATGAGAATTAAAAACGATGTAGAAAAAGAAGACTATAAAATTCTTATTGTTGATGATGAGCAGGGTATTATAGATTCTCTTACAATATTTTTAAATAAATATCATTGTACAGGTATGACAAATCCTATTGAGGCCATTGAGTTATTAAAAAAAGAACATTTTGATTTGTTAATATTAGATTTCTTAATGACACCAATTCATGGAGATAAAGTTGTAGAAGAAATAAGAAGTTTTAATAAGAACTTATATATTTTACTTTTAACAGGTCATAAAGATTTAGCTCCACCATTAGAAACAATTAAAAAATTAGATATTCAAGGCTATTGCGAAAAATCTGATAAATTTGATCAAATATTATTATTGATTGAATCTGGTTTAAAATCAGTTGAACAATTAAGAATTATTGAAGATATAAATGAAAAATTAGCTGATGCTTATTCATCATTAAAAGAGGCCTATACGGGCACTATCGAAACTTTACGTCTTGCAGTTGATGCTAAAGACTCATATACAGCAGGTCATTCTGATAGAGTCGCATATTATTCAAAGCTTATTGGTATGAAGCTAAATCTCTCTGATGAAGATTTAGAAACATTATATGATGGAGCACTGTTTCATGATATAGGAAAAATAGGAATTCCTGATTCTGTATTAAAGAAGGTAACACCGTTATCAGATGATGAATATCATGATATACAAAATCATCCATCAATTGGTGTTCATATTTTATTACCTGCAAAAATATTTAATGATTTAATTCCAATAGTTAATTATCATCATGAACGATATGATGGAAAAGGTTATCCTGCAAAATTAGCAGGCGAAGATATTCCATATCTTGCTCGAATTGTATCAGTAGCTGATGCTTTTGACGCAATGACATCAGATAGAAGTTATCGTCCTAGATTCACTCTTATTAAAGCACTAAGTGAATTGGAAAATGGAAAAGGTACTCAATTTGATCCTGATATAGTAGATGCTTTCTTAATAGTAATGAAAGAAAGTAGATCTCAAATAGAAAGAGATTTAGATATTCATTTTGATATGAGAAAAGTTGATCAAGATTTATATACATAAAAGTAAGGAACTGTAAAAGCATTTACAGTTCCTTTATTTTTAACATACTTTTGCTACAACTACTGTCATGTCATCATTTGCTATTCCATAATTTATATCAATTGTTTCTTGCAAAATAATATCTGCAATTCTTTGAGGCTTGTCCGTATTTATTGAAGATAATAAATCTTTTAACCATTCTTCTTTCTTATCAGTAGCTTCTAATATTCCATCAGATACAAAAACTATAATATTTCCTCTGTCTAATTTCTTTTCAAATAATTCTATGTCTATATTAGTTGTTGCACCTAGCGGAAGTGACTTTGAAGATATAATATTTACCTTATTATCTTGTTTTATATATGTTGGACATGCACCATATTTTATAAAATCAAATTTTGCATTATTAGGATTAAACAGTATAATATCTAATGTAGAATAATTATTTTTGTTTTCTCCAAGAAGCATATAAGAATTTATTAAATCTATTGTAGCCTTTTTATCTAATCCTGTATTTGTATATTTTTGAAATAGTTCTAAAACTTTTTTACTACTTTGGCAGGCAGTTTCTCCACTACCCATTCCATCTGCTAAGCCAAGCATTATCATTCCATTTTTTAATCGTTTGAATTCTGTATTGTCTCCAGAAATTTTACTACCTTTCTTTTTAGTTTTAGCCATTCCAACTTCTAATTTATATCCTGCCCCAAGCAATTTATTGTTATCTACAGTTTCATAAATTTCATCTTTAACTATATTGATTGCATTTGAAACTCCTCTTAATTGCTTTGCTGCCAACTTCTTATTTTCTATAAGTTTACTTTGCCAATCTTTATTAAGTTTAAATATTTCATATGACATATTTAAACCTTTTGACAAATTAGATTTATTGATGCAAATATCATTTTGAATTTCATTATCTTCTATTTGTCCTTTTGCTTGTAAAATTTCTACACAATTGAAAATGCTTTCATACATTGAATGATAATTATCATTCCAACATTTTTTAAAATTATTACATTTCTTACATGTATTTGAATTTAATGTTTTTATAAATTCGCTAATACCTGTTGTTTGTTCACTATCTTCCTTTTCTACATTATTAGCCATATCTTCAGCAAC
Source organism: uncultured Clostridia bacterium (assembly GCA_947588905.1). Taxonomy (GTDB): domain Bacteria; phylum Bacillota; class Clostridia; order TANB77; family UBA1234; genus UBA1234. The sequence continues at coordinate 7,671 of CANQBB010000052.1, read as the reverse complement.
ATCAGATACTGCTTTTAATTTTCCAATTGTACTTTCTTCAAGAAGTCCAATTGGATCTCTTCCTTCTAAACTATTATCATATTCAAATAAATCATCTATAAAATTAGAAACTTTCTTTGGTAAGAAAAATAATATAAGTGATGCTATAACAATTTCTCCTATTGGAATTATAATTTCTGTTGAAGCATTTATTAAATATACCCAAACAGCATTTCCAATTATAAATCCTATTATTGCTCCAATCTTTCCAAACTTTGAAAGTATTCCTGATAATAATCCACATACTGCATATGTGGCAACCATGCTTGCATCAGCAACTCCCATTAGCCCTTGTACAAATGAAATAGAAACACCAGATATTATTCCGACAAGCTATACCCTTTTTCCATCCAAGTGTTAAAACAATTAAAACACAAATAATTCCTTTTAAAGATAATCCAAATATTCCTATATCTCCCAATCCACTAATTACAGTTGCAAGTAATATTCCTGATGCAATTAAAGTTTCGTATGAGCTAATTTTATTTTCTCTTAAATTTAAAATTACTGGCAATCCTTCTGAAAAAATCAAATAAAAGATTGCTGTAGTTGTACTCATAAATGCAGCCATAACAGCATCATATATTAAAGTCTTTGACATCAATAATATAATTATTTCTGATATAGCTGTTGAAAAAAGTATTTTTGCACTATTGCCTGTTTTTGTATTTTCTTTTATAAAAGATTTACTAATTATAAATATCAAAGAAGATATTAAAAACTTTAATAAACATGTCCAACCAAACGTTAAACCTGTCGTCAAACCAATCAATATCCAAGGTATTATTAAAGGAAATTGACTATCAGCTATTGCCCCTAGCAAAGCAAGTCCAAATGGAGTTGCACCAGAAGATAACTTACATGTTCCAATTAAAATTGAAAGTATATAAATTATAATACTTTTTAATTCAAAGAACTTTTTAATATCAATTCTTTTTTCATCTTCCGTTTCATTTTGATTATAATCAATCTTATTTTTAATTCCTTGATACACCTTACACTTACACCTCTTAACTTTTTCTATGAAATTTATATTATTATATAGACAAGCATATAAATATGTTGTCGCAAAATATACTTCTCGTAAAAAAAGTTTCTTACAAAAAAATACATATTACTACTTATCAAGTTGCATAGAAAATAATTTAGAAATTCCATGCTCTTGCATTGTTACACCATAAAGAGTATTAGCAACTTCCATTGTTCCTTTTCTATGTGTAATAATTAAAAATTGTGTTTCATTAGAAAACTTCTTTAAATAATCAGCATATCTATAAACGTTAACATCATCTAATGCAGCTTCTATCTCATCCAATATACAAAATGGTGATGGACTTAATTTAAGTATTGCAAATAATAATGCTATTGCTGTAAATGCTCTTTCTCCTCCTGATAGAAGCATCATATTTTGAAGTTTCTTTCCTGGTGGTTGAACTTCAATTTCTATTCCACTTTCAAGAATATTATTTTCATCAGATAATTTAAGTGTTGCTTTACCTCCTCCAAACAATTCAATAAATACTTCGCTAAAATTTTTATTTATTAGTTCGAATTGAGTAGCAAACTGTATTTTCATAATTTCAACCATATCTAATATGATTTTGTTTAATGATTTTTCCGAATTTTCTAAATCTTCTTTTTGAGTAGTTAGAAAATCAAATCTATCTTTTAATGTTTTGAATTCATCTACTGCATTTACATTTATAGTACCTAATTTTTTAATATCATTTCTAATTTTCTCAACTTCTTTTGCTGTACCACTTTCTACTTCTGCATAATTAGTTGCAGTATTTGGAGTAGTTTCATATTCTTCCCACATTTTGTTTTGAATAGTTTCTATGTCTGTTTCTAATTTGTTTTTCTTAATATCTAACTTGTTCATTTGTTCTTTTAAAACATCTAAAGTTTTAAATTGAGATTCAATGTCTTCATCTATTTTTGAAGCTTCTGCATTTTTAGTTTCTCTTTCATTTTTTAATTGAACAACTTTTTCTTCAATTTCTGCAACTATTTTATCTGAATTTTCTACTAAGTTTTTAATTTCATCAATCTTATTCTTCATTTCTTCGTTTTCTGCTAACAAGTTTTCTCTTTCTTTAGTTTTGTTCTCCACATTTTGTATACAAGTGTTGATTTCTTGTTCCAACATGTTTAACATTTCATCAATTGAAAGAGCACTCTCATCAAAAGAAGAAACTGAGATTTTTAAATCTACAATGTCAGAATTTAATTCATCAAGAACTTTTTGCTCATCACTATTTTTTAAAGAAAATTCATCAACTTCTTTTTGTAATTGTTCATTTTCATTATCGACACTTTTTATTATTTCATTTATAGAATCAATATCATTATTATCTTCTTTTATTGTTTCAAGAAGTTTTTCTTTCTCTCCTTTTAAAAGTGAAATTTTCTTATTAAATCTTTCAATGTTATTTTCTATTTCACTTATCTTCTGATTTTCTGTAGCAAAAGCTATATCAATCTTTTGAAGTTCTTTCTGTTTATCTTCATAATCTCCTAGAGATAATTCAACAGATTTTTTATATTCTTCTAAATCTGTTATTGCTTTTTCATGTTTTTTCTTTAAATCTAAAACGATGCCTTTTAATTCTTCAATTTCTCTTGAGCGGCTTAAAATACTAGTAGTTTTCTTAGCGACACTACCACCAGTCATCTGTCCAGAAGGATTAACAATATCTCCATCTAATGTTACAATTTTAAAAGAATATTTAAATTTCTTAGCAACATTTATTGCTACTTCCATATTTTCAACAATTACAACTCTACCAAGTAAGTTTTGAATAATGTTATCATATTTTTTGTCATAACTAATTAAATCTGATGCAATTCCAACAACTCCTTGTATTCCAGATACATTTTCTTTTAGTCTCATATCTTTCATTGCTGAAATAGGTAAAAATGATGCTCTGCCCAAATTATTTGCTTTTAAATATTCAATTGCCCTTTTTGCTTCTGTTTCTGATTCTGTTACAATATTTTGCAATGCTGCACCAAGCGACATTTCTATAGCATTTTCATATTTGGCTGGAACTTTAATTAAACTTGCTAATGCGCCATAAATATTTTTACCAAAATTCGAATCATTTTGACATTTAGTTAAGACATCTTTAACTGTTTTTGCATATCCTTCAAATTCATTTTCAATTTCCATCAAGAACTTTTGTCTTGATTCTTTATTGTTTAATTCATCTGCCAATGTTCTAATGTTATTTTCATAATTTAAGATTTTATCATTGCATTCATTTTTAATTTGTGTTAATTCTTCGAGTTTCTTTAAAATAACATTTCTTTCTTTTGTAACTTCATTTAAACTTTTATCCGCATCTTCTTTTACAATTTTTTCTTTATCTAAACTATGTATATTATCTCCAATTTCTTCATCAATTTGAGATATTCTTCTATTATTTGCCTCTGCATTTGAAGTTAAATTTCTAAGTATTTCCATCTTTTCAAACTTCAAATCTATATTATCCATAATTTTCTTTTTAGCATCTTCTATCTTCTTTTGTTCATTTGTAAGATTTAAAGTTAATTTTTCAAATTCTTCTTCTTTTTCTTTTAATTCTTTTTCAAATCTTTCTTTATCTGCAGAAAGTCTTGTCTTCTTTGCTTTTCTATCTTCTTTATCTTGCCTTAATTCTTTTTCTCTTTGAGTATATTTTTCAATATCTTCTGCATATGTTTCATATTTTTCAGTATTATGTGTTATTCTCTCTTTATAAATTCCAATATCTGCTTTTTGTTTTTCAATATTGTTTTGAACTTCAAACATATTATTTTGTGTTTCATTTATTTGTGTAAATAATTCTTCCAAAATATTTCTAAGTTCGTCTCTTTTAGCTTGAAAATCATTTAATTTGTTTTCTTCATCTGTCAATTGCTCTACAATTTCATCTGTTTGTTTTAATACTTCATCTAATTTAACTTTATTTTTATTTATATTATTTATAAATAAACCAACTTCTAAATATTTTAATTTATCTCTTAAGTCCAAGAATAATTTAGCCTTTTCAGCTTGTGCTTCTAATGGTCCTAATTGATTTTCAAGTTCAGAAACAATGTCATTTATACGAATTAAATTTTGCTTTGTGTTTTCAAGTTTCTTTTCCGCTTCTTCTTTTCTCGTTCTATATTTTACTATTCCTGCGGCTTCTTCAAAAATATGTCTTCTTTCTTCTGACTTCGTACTTAATATTTCATCAATACGACCTTGCCCTATAATTGAATATCCATCACGTCCAATTCCTGTATCCATAAATAATTCAACTATATCTTTTAGTCTACATTGATTTTTATTTATATAAAATTCACTTTCACCATTTCTATATACTCTACGTGTTACTGTAACTTCTGTATATTCAATTGGTAATTTACCATCATTATTATCAATTGTCATATTAACTTCAGCAAAGCTAACAGATTTTCTAGCTTGAGTTCCTGCAAATATAACATCTTCAAGTTTAGAACCCCTTAATGCTCTAACACTTTGTTCTCCAAGCACCCATCTAATTGCATCAGATACATTGCTCTTTCCGCTTCCGGTTTGGTCCAATTACAGCTGTTATACCAGGTTTAAATTCTAAAACAGTTTTATCAGCAAAAGATTTGAAGCCTTGTATCTCTAATTTTTTCAAATACATAATCTTTTCAAACTCCTTTATCCGTAGTATCTAACTACTTTATTTTATACTAACATCCGCTAATAATCAACATTTTTTTACATTATTATTCTCAAAAACATTTGTATTTTAAGAATAAAATTGTTATAATTATATTATATTTATATAAAGGGGAGATTTTATATGTTGTGGGTTGGGATTATTTTAGCTATAATTGCTATCTTAGTAATTTGGATTATTAGTGTATATAATCTTTTAGTTCAAGGTAAAAATAAAGTTAAAAATGCTTTTGCACAAATAGATACTCAACTTCAAAGAAGATTTGATTTAATTCCTAATCTTGTAGAAGTAGTAAAAGGTTATGCAGCTCATGAAAAAGAACTTCTTGAAAATGTTACAAAAGCAAGAACTAGTTATGTAAATGCGTCTTCAAATGCAGATAAAATTGCCGCAGAAAATCAACTTACTTCAACATTAAAAACTTTATTTGCTGTTGCAGAAAATTATCCTGATTTGAAAGCAAATACAAATTTTGCAAAATTACAAGAAGATTTATCTGAAACTGAAGATAAAGTTACATTTTCAAGACAATTTTATAATGATACTGTTACTAGATACAATAATAGTTTAGCTGTATTTCCTAATAATATTGTCGCAGGAATGTTCCATTTTTCTGAAGAAGCATTATTTAAAGTAAGCACTGAAGAAGTTAGAGAAGCTCCAAAGGTTCAATTTTAGTAAATTAAAATAGCTCCCATTTCATATTGTTTTGGGAGCTTTTAAAATTATTTTATTAAGAAATATATACTAAATATGGGAGGAACATATTATGAGTGCAATTGCCGCTACAAAGCAATCATGGTGGAAAACTATCTTTCAAAGAATTCGTGTTATATTTGGACCAAAGAGACTATCTTTAAACTCAGCTCCTATAACTATTACAGAAGATGATATTGAAATACCAAATGAATTTTCTTTTGAAAAAATTATAGACTTATATAAAAATTATTCTTTCAAAGATAATAGTAGAAATAATAAAGTAATTATAAATAATGAAACTTCTGAAGAAATAACCGAACCATCATTTATATGTAAATATGAATTTGCAAACACATGGAGGAAATGCGCATCAGGAAATCTATCTGAAGAAGATGATGAAATTGCTCTTCCTGTTTGCTTTAGTGAAGAAGCTAAAGAAACTTACAATAAAATTTCAAAATATTCAATTATGCATTTGATAAAATATGGTAATATTGATACTAAAGAAGTTTTAGATGTTACAAAAGAAATGGAATATAAATGGTCTAGACAAACAGCTAGAAAGTTATTTAAGAATTCTATTCAAGCTCAATTATTAACTGATTATTATAGACTAGCTACTCCAAATGCTAAAGAGCAAGAGCAAAAAACTTTAACTACAGATCAAGCATTATATGATCTAGACACATAACAATAATTTATATAAAAATAATTTTAAAAATATTGCAATATATCATGTTTTTTTGATATTATAATTCGAAGTAAATTATCTATATTTTGGGGTGTAGCCAAGCGGTAAGGCAGATGGCTCTGACCCATCGATGCGTAGGTTCGAACCCTACCACCCCAGCCAAAAGAAGAAAACAGTATTGAAGATACTGTTTTTTCTTTTGCATAAAATATAATTTATCTATTATCAAAATCATCAAATTCTTTTTGTTTTATATATGTAATCTTATCATCTTCAATACAAAACAAAGCAAGTTTTCCTCCTTTAATCTTAGAAATCCGCGAGTTGCTCTTTCATCCTCTATTTCATACATTGGTTCATGACCACAAATTGTTATAAATCCTTCTTTTTTTAAGCTTAAATATGGATCCGTTTTATCCTTAGAATCCCTCATCCATAGCATATAATGTATTAGTCCCTCTCCCACATTTTCCAATGTATCATTATAAGTTAATTCTGTTGGCTCTGATTTAAACTGCTTTATCCAGTCTTTAGGCATTCCAGCAGGTCTTGAATGTACAAAAGCATAATATTGTCCATTGATTTTATCTGATATAAATATTGCACTATTAGTTAAAAATTTATACATATCTTTCTGCTCTTTTGAAGGCATTTTCATATAATCTTCTAACGTACTCATTCCTTTATTTGCTACTAGCCAATTATGCAAAAAACCAATTTCATCATCAAACAATATAGCTATATTTTTAGGACTCTTTAAGTCTCTTGCTTTTTCTATATACTTCTGTATTTGCCTGTTATAATTTTCTTTTTCCTTATCGGTTTTAACAAGCTTCATATCTTGTGATAATTGAAATATAGCCTTTTTCAATTCTCCTATTTGACATACCTTTTTTATATCACTTAATTTAAGGCCATATTCATTTATAATATCTAGGCTTTGTATCATCATCAATTCATGATTTCCCAACAAAAAATGAGTATTTTTTCTTTTCATAACATCTTTTAAGATTTTAATCCCATTTTTTCCTCTATCTATAACATCACCAATTACAAATAACTCATCGCCTGTTTTTAATTTTCTAATAACCTGCATGTAGCTTCCATACATTCCGTGTATATCTCCACATACATACGTTTTTTTGCTACGTGCCATATAAAACACCACCTTAAAATCTAAATTATAACACTATATGCATGATACATTTATTAAAATTTCAAATTTTATACATATTTTTTATATTTTTCAAAAAATGTATTGACAAAATATCAGGATTAAAGTATACTTAAAAAGTCGCAAGACATTAAAGAAGTGGGCGCTTAGCTCAGCTGGGAGAGCATCTGCCTTACAAGCAGGAGGTCATAGGTTCGAGCCCTATAGTGCCCACCACTTTTTATATCTTAGTATATATATTTCATACTTGGCCCGGTAGCTCAGTTGGTTAGAGCGCTAGCCTGTCACGCTAGAGGTCGAGGGTTCGAGCCCCTTCCGGGTCGCCATTACTATAAAGCATTTCGCTGAAAGCATACATATGCAAAGCG
>CANQBB010000051.1 GCA_947588905.1 uncultured Clostridia bacterium | reverse complement strand
TTGCATTAATGACATAATTCCTTCTTGCATTCTAGCTCCACCAGATACACAAAATATAATTATTGGTAATTTAAGTTCAATTGCTTTTTCTATAGAATAAGTAATTTTTTCTCCAACAACACTTCCCATACTTCCCATAATAAAATTACCATCCATAACGCAAATAACTACATCTTCTCCTTCAATTTTACCAGTACCGCATCTAATAGCTTCATCAAGTCCAGTTTTTATTTTTAATGTCTCAAGTTTTTTGTCATATCCTTCTAAATTTAAAGGATTAGTATTCGAAATATTTAAGTCAAACTCTTTATATGTACCCTCATCAATTACTTCTGCAATTCTTCGTTTGCTAGACATTCTAAAATAAGAACCACAATTAGGACAGATACTATAATTTTCTTTAACATCATCTTTATATAATATTTCTTTACAGTTCTCGCATTTTATCCATTTTCCAACTGGTATATCAACTTTATTTTCAATTCTTCTAATTGTAGAAGGCGGTCTCTTTTTTAGTTTATCTATAATCATTTATTATCACATCCTATACTTACTTAAAGGAGAATTATCATTTTCTCTTTTTGCTAAAAATGATGTATCAAAATTTCCTCTAATAAAATCAACATCTTTAATTATTTCAAATAAGAAATCAATATTTGTATCTACGCCATCAATAACACATTCTTCTAATGCTCTTTTCATTTTTGCGATAGCTTCATTTCTATTCGTTCCATGAACAATTATTTTTGCAAGCATAGAATCATAATTTGATGGAATTTCATATCCACTATATATTGCTGTATCTACTCTTATTCCATTTCCTCCAGGCAAATTCAATTCCTTAATTACGCCTGGACAAGGAATAAATTTTTTCTCTGGATTTTCTGCATTGATTCTACATTCAATTGCATGACCTCTAAATTCAATATCTTTTTGCTTATATTTCAATTTTTCTCCTGCAGCAATTTTTATTTGTTCTTTCACGATATCAATTCCAGTACGCATTTCTGTTATAGGATGCTCAACTTGAATTCTTGTATTCATTTCCATAAAATAAAAATTTTTGTCGCTATCAACAAGAAATTCAACTGTTCCTGCACTAGAATAATTTGCTGCCTTAGCTGCTTTAATTGCCATATCACCCATTTTTGCTCTAAGTTTATCATCAACAATAGTAGATGGTGTCTCTTCAATAACTTTTTGATGTTTTCTTTGAATAGAACAATCTCTTTCTCCTAAGTGAATTACATTGCCATGTTCATCAGCTAAAATTTGAATTTCAACATGTCTAGGATTTTTAATATATTTTTCTATGTATATTGAATCATCATTAAACGAAATTTTTGCTTCCTTTTTTACAACATCAAAATTTTTTTCAAGCTCTTTTTCATTTTCGATAACCCTAATTCCTTTTCCGCCTCCTCCAGCAGATGCTTTAAGCATAACTGGATATCCAATTGATTTTGCAATTTTTAAAGCTTCTTTTAAGTCTTTAACATTTCCATTTGAGCCTTCTATTACTGGAATTCCAGCACTTTTCATAAGTGCCTTTGCATTTGATTTGTTACCCATTAAATCTATAACATTATATGAAGGACCAATAAATTTAATATTTGATTCTTCGCAAACCTTTGCAAATTGACTATTTTCAGATAAGAATCCAAAGCCAGGATGAATACTATCTGCATTAGTAATATTAGCTGCCTCAATTATATTTTTAAAACTTAAATAACTTTTTAAAGATTCAGCTGGTCCAATACAAACAGCTTCATCAGCAAGTCTAGTATGCATTGCATCTTTATCTGCTTCTGAATACACAGCAACTGTTTTTATATTCATTTCTTTACAAGCTCTAATTATTCTTACAGCTATCTCTCCTCTATTAGCTATCAAAATTTTTTTCATAAGCTAATCCTCCTCGCACTTTCCTATAATGTTATACAACCGCAAAAGTAAGTTCACCTTTCGCTGCAACTTTATCATCAACAGTTGCTATAGCTTCTCCTATTCCTATTGGTCCTTTTTGTTTTATAATCTTAACTTCTAGTTTTAATTTATCGCCTGGTTTAACCATTCTTTTAAATTTCATTTTATCAATTCCACCAAACAAAGCATTTCTTCCTTTATTTGCTTCTACAGAAAGAATTGCAACAGCACCTGCCTGCGCTAAACTTTCTGCAATTAACACTCCAGGCATAATAGGATTACCTGGAAAATGTCCTTTAAAATACCATTCTTCTTCATTAACATATTTATAAGCTGTACAGCTCTCTCCCGGAATATATTCTTCGACTTCATCAATCATTAAAAATGGTTCTCTTTGTGGAATTATATTTTTAATTTCTTCTTTATTTAACATATTATCCTCCAATAATTAGTTCACTAACCATTAAACAATTCTAAATAATGGCTTACCATATTCAACTGGCTCTCCATCTTTTACTAAAATTTCTTCGACTACGCCATCAAATTCAGATTCTATTTCATTCATTAGTTTCATTGCTTCAATTATACAAAGAGTATCTCCTTTTTTTACTCTTTTTCCAACTTCTACAAAAGCATCTGCTTCTGGTGATGGTTTTAAGTAAAAAGTCCCAACCATTGGAGAGGTAACAATTTCTCCCTCTTCCTCGTGCTTAATATGCTTATGTCCATGTGGTTTATCATCATGTGGTTTATGATTATCTTCTAATTCATCTTCATCTAGTTCATCCTCATCTAATTCATGTTCATGTGGTCCATGCATATCCTTTGTCATTTTAATTTTTACTCCATCTGGAAATTCAATATCAAGTGATGACAATTTTGATTTTCCCATACACTCAATCAATTCTTTAATTCTTTCATATTCCATAGTGATACCCCCTCATATTTTTTATTTTTTGCTTGTTAAATTTTATCTCTCGCCAAATTGACCAATTATTTTTCAATTTTTAGATTTTTCTGAATATAATACTTGCATTATGCCCCCCAAATCCTAAAGAATTTGACATGGCAATTTCAATATTTTTTCTTCTAATTTCATTTGGTACTATATCTAAATCACATTCTTCATCTTTTACTTTATAATTTATTGTTGGAGGAATAACTCCTTCTTCTATAGCTTTTGCACAGAAGATTGCTTCTATTCCACCTGCAGCACCAAGCATATGTCCTGTATTTCCTTTTGTTGAACTAACAGGTATATCTTTTGCTCTGTCTCCAAAAACTGTTTTTATAGCTTTAGTTTCTGTTGAATCATTTAAGCATGTTGATGTTCCATGTGCATTTATATAATCAATCTGGTCTGGTGTAATATTAGCATCTTTTATAGCTCTGTTCATTGCTCTAGCTGCTCCAGCTCCATTAGGTTCTGGAGATGTAATGTGATATGCATCTGTTGTCGCACCATATCCAATTATCTCTGCATAAATTTTTGCATTTCTTTTTTTAGCATGTTCTAATTCTTCTAATACAAGCATTGCAGCACCTTCTGCCATTACAAAGCCACTTCTTTCTTTATCAAAAGGAATACTAGCTCTATTTTTATCTGTGCTATTGGATAATGCTTTCATGTTTTCAAAACTTGCTACACCAATTCCAACAATAGGAGCTTCTGCTCCTCCTGCTAAAATCACATCTTCATATCCATGCTTTATTGTTCTATATGCTTCTCCAACAGAATTTGTTGATGAAGCACATGCTGTTACTATTGAAACAGACTCCCCTTTTAATCCTAAGTCTATAGCAATATTACCTGACACCATATTAACTATTGTCATTGGAATAAACATTGGTGAAACTCTTGAAATTCCTTTAGAATATGCATTAAAGCATTGTTCTTCTATTGTATTTAATCCACCTATACCTGAACTAACAAATATTCCAACATTATTAAAATCAGTATTTTCTGGATTTATTCCACTATCTTTTACAGCTTCTCTAGCAGCAACAATTGCAAGTTGTCCATGTCTATCAATTCTTTTAGCTTGTTTAACATCAAAATGCTCTGCTGAATTAAATCCTTTGACTTCACCTGCAAACTTTGTTTTTAATTCTTCTGGATTAAATAAAGTTATTTCATCTATTCCACATTTTTTGTTTAATATTCCATTCCATGTTTCCTCTACTGTATTTCCAATAGGTGTTATTGCTCCTATACCTGTAATAACAACTCTTCTTTCCATTTTACATTCACTCCTATTTTTATATTGATTTTAATATTTAGAAGTTTTACATCAACATTCCGCCATCAACTTGAATAACTTGACCTGTTATATAAGAACTATCATCAGATGCTAAGAATTTAACAACCCTAGCAACATCTTCAACTTTTCCAGCTCTTTTAAGTGGTATTAAATTTATCATATTATTTTTAACATCATCTTTTAAAACTTCTGTCATCTTCGTTTCAATAAAACCTGGTGCAACAGCATTAACTAAAACATTTCTACTTCCAACTTCTTTGGCAAGGCTTTTTGTAAATCCTATAATTCCAGCTTTAGAAGATGAATAATTAGTTTGACCCGCATTTCCAGAGATACCAACTACAGATGAAAGATTTATTATTCTTCCGCTTCTAGCCTTAATCATATAAGGTATAATATTTCTAGTAACATTAAAAGTACCAACTAAATTTATATCTATAACATCTTTAAAATCATTCTCACTCATTCTCATAAGTAATGTATCTTTAGTTATACCAGCATTATTTACCAATACATCAATTCTGCCATATTCTTCATTTATTTTTTCAGCTAATTCTTTACAATCTTCAAAATTAGAAACATCAGCTTTTATCATTAAGCATTTAACACCTAATGCTTCTATTTCATTTTTAGTATTTTGTACCTCATCATTTTCTGTTCTATAATTTATTGCAATATCATAATTTTCTTTTGCTAAAGTCAATGCAATTTCCTTGCCAATACCTCGAGTAGCACCTGTAATCAAAGCAACTTTACTCATATAAATTTTCCTTTCTTCAATAATTAGTTGACTAATTATTTTTTAATTCTTCAATAGCATTTCTTAATGTTTCTAAATTGTTAATATTTATTAGTTTAGCATCTTTATTTGTTCTCTTTACAAAACTTGTTAATGTTTTTCCCGGTCCTATTTCAACAAATGTATCTACACCAAGTTCTAACATTTTGTTTATACATTTATCAAATCTTATAGGATTAATCATATGGTTATACAATATATCTTTTATATCATCATTAGACGAATAAATTTCTCCATCTAAATTTTTAACAACATTACATTTAAAATCATTGAATGATATGTCATTTAAATCTTTTCTCAAAGCATCTGCTGCATTTTTTAATTTAATAGTATGAAATGGTCCAGATGTTTTTAGTTCAACAGCTTTTTTCACATTACTAAATTCTTTTGAAATTTCCATTGCTTCCTTCACAGCCACTTTTTCTCCAGAAATTGCAATTTGTCCAACGCAATTATAATTTGCAGGAACCACAAAACCACTTTTAACTTCTTTGCAAATTTTCGATGCCGTTTCATCATCTGCTCCCAATAAAGCTACCATACTCCACTCTCCATCTGGAAGTAGATTTTGCATATACTCTCCTCTTTTTTGAACTAATTTAATTCCCTCTTCAAAGCTAAGTGCCTTACTATAAATTAAAGCAGTATATTCTCCCAAGCTTAATCCAGTTGCAACTTCTGCATTTATATTTTTACTTTCTAAAATTTTTAATATTCCCAAACTCATAGTTAAAATTGCAAGTTGTGTATTTTTAGTTTGACTTAATTCATTTTCATCGCTTTCAAAAGTAAGTTTTGCAATATCTATCCCAGTAATTTTCGAAACATCATCATAAACTTTTCTTACTTCTTCATATTCATCATATATATCTTTACCCATTTGCACAGTTTGACTGCCTTGTCCTGGAAATAAAAAACCTATTTTCATTTAAGTATCAATCCTTTCCATGCTACCAATTATTTCAGTAATTTATTTAATACACTTTCAAATTCATTACATATCTCTAGTATTATTTCTTCTCTATTTGTACTGATTCCAAATTCATTCTTTATAGAGGTAGCAATATCTTTAATTTCATCTGGAAATTTTTCTTGATTTAAATTTATTCCAATTCCAATTATTAAAGCATTAACCATTTCACCACTAAGTTTTGTTTCAGTAAGTATCCCACCAATTTTTTTTTCATTATAAACTATATCATTTGGATATTTTATTTCTAAATTCAAATCATACAATTTTTTTAAAACTTTAACAATAATTCTTGCAATTTCAATCGTGATACTTTCTATATTTTTTATGTTGCAATTTGGATATATTATAATTGAAAAAGCAATATTTTCAGTTTCATTAGTATACCATCTTCTACCATGTGTTCCTTGTCCGTTTGTTTGTATATCAGCTACAACTATAGTTCCATTTTGAACTTTCTTTTCAAATAGTCTCCATGCTTCCAATTGTGTAGAATCTATAGTTTTTAAATGTATTAAATTTTTCCCTATATATTTAGTTTTTAAATTATCTAATTTCATACTATTGTTTTCATTTCCTCTTGTCTTTTTATTTTAGAAGTAGTTGTCTTTATAAGTGGAGTTTCTGTAACAATTATTCCCCTAACTGATTTATACTTTGGCATCATTCTATTTACTTCTATAACTTTTTTAAATAATGCTTTTGAAATTTCTTCTTCAGTTGAAGCATTATACACTTTTTGCATTTCATCCTTATCATAAACTAGCTTAGCATAAATTTTAACATCTTCTTTATTATTTTCTTCACTAGCTTTTCCATAAATGAAAGATTCTTTTACTCCATCAATTTTATTTAACAAGTTTTCCATTTCTTCAGGGAAAATATTTTTACCATTACTTAATACAATAACACTTTTCTTTCTTCCACAAATATAAATATATCCCTCATCATCTATCTTTGCTAAATCTCCAGTTTTAAACCAACCTTCATTATCTATAGCTTCTTTTGTTGCCTCTTCATTTTCAAAATAGCCAAGCATAACACTAGGTCCTTTTACTATAAGTTCTCCCATTCCTTCATCATTTTTATCTATCAAGCCAACTTCTAAGCTTGGTAAACATTTTCCTATAGTTGCTTTTCTATTAAATTCAGGAGTTTCAACTGCAACTACTGGAGATGTTTCTGTAAGTCCATAACCTTGAAGTAAGTTAAGCCCCATAGCTCTGTACTTTTCCCATATTACTGGATCCAATGCTGCAGCACCACTAATCAATGTACGAATTCTGCCTCCAACAATATCATTTACATATTGGAATTTTTTCTTTCTTTCTTCCATACTCAAGCTTTCAGATTCTTTTAAATCTTTTTCAAACTGTTCCAATTTATTTTCTTTTTCAAGTTTTTTAATAATCAATTTATAAATAAGCTCATATATAGCAGGAACTGAAGCCATAAATGTAACATTATATTCAAGCAAATTATCCATTATAAATCTAGCCCCATCAGAGAAACATGTTTGTGCTCCACTATATAGTGAGAATAAAAATCCTACTGTACATTCAAAAATATGATGTAATGGTAAAAATGAAAGCATAACATCATCACTATTTAAATCAATTACATGAGCCATATCCATTAAATTTGAACAAATATTTTTGTGAGACAAAGCAACTACTTTTGATTTATCTGTTGTTCCTGAAGTAAATAACATTATATTCATTATTTCAGGATTTATTTTTGCATCTAAAAATCTTCTATCTCCATTTTTTATAAGTTCTGTTCCTTTTTTTATCAATTCAACTTGAGATAAAAACTTATCATTTGATTCTTGCAAATCCATTGAAATAAAATATTTTAAATTACCAATTTTATCATTATAAATTCTTTCTAAAATCTCATTATATTTTCCAGAGAAAAATATTGCTTCAACATTAGAGCGTTCAATTAAACTTCTTAACTCATTTTCTGGAAGAGCTTTATCAAAAGGTACTACAATACCTGTTCCACAAACTACACTTAAATAAGCAATTTCCCATTCATATCTATTTTCACCAATAACAGCTATTCTTTTATCCTTTAATCCCATATCTATTAAAGCTGTCCCCAAACTATTTGCTTCATCTCTTGCTTCTTTATGAGTTACTAATCTGTATTGACCTTCTCCCTTTTTTATTTTGTATGCAATATTATTTGAATACCTTTCTCCAGTTTTTTGTAACATATCTTTAATATCTGTTATATTTATAATCTCACTCACTTAAAAAACACCTCATCCTCTTATATTTTTGTCTTTATATTATATATCATATTTTTAATTAAATGTCTTTAGACTGACTGGTCAGTTTTTGTGAAAATTTTGTGAGCAAATATTACGGAAGTAAGGGTTACATAAAAATAGGAGTTGCAAAAGACTTTGCAACTCCATTACATAAATTTTTATTTTTTTGACAATCCTCTAACTACTGTATCTATAAATCCATCATATGTTTTATATACATCTATAACCTCATTTGAATTTATTCTATAAAGTAAACTTGAATATGTAATACCAAATACTCCTGCAGCTAAAGCATCTGGATTTCCATCATAGAATTCTCCACTTTTAATTCCATCTTCTATAATTCCTTTAATCAGATTGATACATTCATAAACTACATTTCTACATTTAATGTTTTTACTACCTTTTCCCCACATTTCACTAAATACAACATTTAATATATCTTGATATCTCAAACTTACTTTTATCTGCACTAAAATAACAGCTTTTATTTTATCTAAATTAGTTTCTGCATTTTTAGTTTTTATTTCAATACTATTTTTTAATAATTTCATACCCTCTTCTAATATCAAATCAAATATATCTTCTTTTTTTGAAAAATGATAATATAATGAACCTTTTGCAACTCCTGCGACAGCAGTAATTTCTTCTATACTTGTATTGTCATAGCCCTTTTCAGAAAAAAGTTTTATAGCAATTTGAAATATTTTCCTTTTTGTTTTATTCAAGTTAACACAATCCTCCCCACACGTTTATAACATACATAATATACCATTAAATGACTTTTAAATCAAGCAAAAACAACATATTTTACATGAATTGAAATAGGGGGACGGAGCAAACTTTCAATTTTGCTCTGTCCCTTGCTTCGTATTGAAAAATTAAAGGTTTACTCTGTTCCATTGTGACATTTTGCTTAGTCTCATGTTGAAAAAATTGAAAATTTGCTCCGTCCCCTTCTTTCATTTTGCTTAGTCTCATGTTGAAAAAATTGAAAGTTTGCTCCGTCCCCTATTGCATTAACTTAAATAAGATTGTATAATAGCCTCATAAGGAGGATTATTTTATGAAAAAAATTTGTTTAATTATTAGTTTAATTGTATGTTTATTTTGTTTTGTAGCTTGCAATAATAACGACACGCAAAACAATGTACAATCAGGAGAAAACGAAGTATTATCTGGTGATGAAGATATTACTTTAGAACCTAGTGAAGAAATGGCAAATTTATTAGACACTATTATTGATAATGCACAAGCTCGTATGGAAGCAGAATATACTACAGTTGTTGATCCAGAATTAAGTCAAAGTGCCATTGGTTTAACAACAGATGAATTTAATAAGTATGTTGAAGATACAATAACTTATGGATCACAAATCAGTGTTTCTGCACAAGAAATTAACATTATTAAAGTAAAAGATGTTGAAAAAGCTAGTCTTGTAAAACAAATGTTATTTGATAATGCTGATCCAAGAAAATGGATTTGCGTAACTGCAGAAAAAGTAGTTGCAGTAGATAGTGGCAACTACATTCTATTTGTAATGGGCGGAACAGATTTATGTGATAATTTAGTTAAAGCATTTTCAGATAATTTTGATGGAAACATTGGTGAAACTTTAAGCTTAGTAGTAGAAGAAGATGCCCCAATTGATCCAGATACTCCAGGTTTTGAAATACCAACACCAGAAGAATAAGTTTAATCGGTAAAAAGGGGGAATGTAAATGCTTTTTTCTAGCATTACGTTTTTATACTATTTTTTACCATTAACTTTAGCACTATATTTTATAGTACCAAAAAAATTTAAAAATTTTGTATTACTTATAGCAAGTTTATTCTTCTATTATTGGGGAGAAAAAGTGTATATTATAGCCATGGTTGTCTTATCAATATTAGGATATGTCTTTGGCTTGTTAATTGATAAATTCCGAGACAGTAAGTTATCTAAAGTATTTTTAATTTTATCTATAATACTTCCACTTACTACTCTTGGAATTTTTAAATATGCAGACTTTTTTATTGAAAATATAAACATGATTTTTAAATCTAATATTGAACTTTTAAAGCTTGCATTACCTATTGGGATTAGTTTTTATACGTTCCAAATATTAAGCTATAATATTGATTTATACAGAGGTAATACAGAAGTTCAAAAAAATCCAATAAATTTCATGGCATATGTTTCAATGTTTCCTCAGCTTATTGCTGGTCCTATAGTTAGATATTCTAATATATCAAAAGAACTTAATCAAAGAAAATATTCTTTTGAAGAAATAGCCTATGGTATTAACAGATTCATAATTGGACTTTCAAAAAAAGTTTTAGTTGCTAATTTGCTAGGAGAGTTTTGTAATATTTATAAAACATCTACTGAACAAACAGTTATATTTACATGGGCATATGCAATAGCTTATGCATTACATATATATTTTGATTTTTCAGGATATAGCGATATGGCAATAGGTCTTGGAAGAATTTTAGGATTTCATTTTCCAGAGAATTTTGATTATCCATATATATCTAAAAGTATAACAGAATTTTGGAGAAGATGGCACATGACTTTAGGTGGCTGGTTCAGAGACTATGTATATATTCCTCTTGGTGGAAACAGAGTTTCTAAATTAAAATGGTTTAGAAATATATTTATAGTTTGGGCACTAACTGGCCTATGGCATGGTGCAAGTTGGAACTTTGTTATATGGGGACTTTTATTTGCAGTATTACTTGTATTAGAAAAATTATTCTTAAAAAAATATCTAGATAAAATTCCAGCAATTTTTTCAAGAATATATGTTATATTTTGGATTTTGATTAGTTGGATTATTTTTGATGCAGCATCATTTGGGGATATATCATTAAGGCTTTCTATGATGTTTGGTTTTGCTAATAAACCATTTATAAATGCAGAAACTATTTACTATATAAGAAGTTATATCGTTATATTTATTATTGCTTTAATTGGAGCTACACCATTACTTAAAAATGTATTTACTAAAATAAATAACTCTTCTAATTTATTAAATAAAATTAAAAATGTATTTGAACCTATTACACAAGCTATCTTATTACTTTCAGTTACAGCTTTTCTAATAGATGGTTCATTTAATCCATTTTTATATTTTAGATTTTAGGAGGTGTGGCTTATGAATAATAAAGTAAAAAATATTATTGTTACAATTTTATTTATGGCATTTATATTCATAGTGCCAATAGTAAATATATTAGTTACAGATAAGGAAGTTTCAAAAAGTGAACGAAGAAAATTAAATACATTTTCTAGTATTAGCCTATCTAATTTCACAGAAAAGTTTGAAACCTATTCTTTAGATCAATTTGTTGGAAGAGATACCTTAAGACAAATAAAAGCCTATATTACATATAATATATTTAATCAAAAAGATAATAATGATATTTATATAGTTAATGGACAAGTATCAAAATATACTAATTCTCTAGATGAAAAATCTGTTATAAATATAGCAAAAAAGTATAACAAGCTATATAGTCAACTTTTAAGTAATATGAATGTTTATTATTCTATAATTCCTGATAAGAATTATTTTATGGCTAAAGCTAATGGTTATCCATCAATTGATTATGATAAATTAGTTGAATTGATGAAAAATAATATGAATAAAAATATGAAATATATTGATTTATTTAATGAAGTAAAAATCGATGATTATTATAAAACTGATATTCATTGGAGGCAAGAAAATTTAGATAATG
>CANQBB010000050.1 GCA_947588905.1 uncultured Clostridia bacterium | reverse complement strand
TCATTGAATTTATCAACTGTGCCAGCTGTTATGCTAGTTGTTGGTGTTAATGGAGCAGGAAAGACTACTTCTATTGGAAAGATATCAGCAAATTTAAAAGCTGAAGGTAAAAAAGTTTTAGTTGCTGCAGCAGATACGTTTAGAGCAGCTGCTATTGAACAATTGGAAGTATGGACTAATAGAGCTGGAGTAGATATATTAAAAAGAGCTGAAGGTTCAGATCCGGCAGCAGTTGTTTTTGATGCAATTAGTAAGGTTAAGTCAGATGGTTATGATGTTTTAATTATTGATACAGCTGGAAGATTACATACGAAAAAGAATTTAATGGATGAACTTGGAAAGATTCAAAGAATAGTTGATAGAGAATTACCAGATGTAGCAAAAGAAGTTTTGATTGTTTTAGATGGTACAACTGGTCAAAATGCGTTAATACAAGCAAAAGAGTTTTCTGAAGTGACAAATATTACAGGAATAATATTAACTAAGCTTGATGGCACTGCTAAAGGTGGAGTTGTAATTGGAATATGTGATGAACTAAATGTACCAGTAAAGCTAATTGGTGTAGGAGAAAAAATTGAAGATTTGCAAGTCTTTAATCCTAAAGAATTTGCAAAAGCATTATTTGAATAAAAATGGAAATAATAAACATTGGGAGGCATCTTAATGTTTATTTTTTTTAGAAAATTAGAAAATAAAATTGATATATTATTAAATAAATTAAATGAAAGTAGTTTTAATAAATTTGTAGAAATAATAGCTTCTCCCAAGAAACTTTTTTTTAGAAATTTTATAGCAGGTATTGCAAGAGGAATAGGATCAGCAATAGGTTTTTCTATTATTGGTGCAGTAATAATATATTTGTTAAGATATATTGTAATGCTAAATATTCCAGTAATAGGAGCATTTTTAAGAGATATATTTGAGCTGGCGACTAAAACATAAGATTATAAAAACTAATTTTTTATTGCAAAATATATGAAATTGAATTAAACTAGAGGTGGATTTTATTGATAAGGGGTTATATATATGAAAATTGGTTTTGTTTCGCTTGGATGTAGCAAGAATCTTGTTGATACTGAAGCAATGATAAAATATTATAGAGATCAAAATAATTATATTGTAGTGCAAAATCCAGCTGAAGCTGATATTATTGTTATAAATACATGTGGATTTATTGAATCTGCTAAGCAAGAAGCAATTGATACAATCCTAGAAATGGCAGATTACAAAAATAGTGGCAGTTGCAAATCGTTAGTGGTAACTGGTTGTTTGGTTGAAAGATATGCAGATGAACTTGCTGAAGAATTTCCAGAAGTAGACTTATTTATACCAATTAGAGAATATAAAGAAATTTTTGGAAAATTAGACTATGTTAATAGAATGGTTACTACTGAAAATTATGCATATTTAAAAATAGCAGAAGGTTGTAGTAATAATTGTACATATTGTGCTATTCCTAATATTAGAGGACCTTATGTTAGTAGACCAATGGAAGAAATTATTGAAGAAGCTAAAAGGCTATATGGAAGAGGATATAAAGAGATTATTGTTATAGCACAAGATACAACAAAATATGGAATTGATTTATATGGTAAAAGTAGATTACCTGAACTTTTAACGGAACTTGCTAAAATAAATTTTACTTGGATAAGATTTTTATATGCATATCCTGAAACAATATCAGATGAACTAATAAAAGTTGTAAAAGAAAATGATAAAATATGTAATTATTTTGATATACCTATTCAGCATATTTCTGATAAAGTTTTAAAAAGAATGAATAGAAAAAGTACAAGTGAAACAATAAAGAATGTAATATCAAAAATCAGAAGAGAAATTCCTGATGTAGTAATTAGAACCACTTTGATGGTTGGATTTCCAGGAGAGACAGATGAAGATATTGCAGAACTTAAAGATTTTGTAAAGGAAACTAAATTTGATAGATTAGGTGTTTTTAAATATTCAAAAGAAGATGGAACACCTGCTGAAAAACTAGACAATCATTTGTCTGATGAGGTTAAAGAAGAAAGATATAATGAAATAATGCAAGAGCAACAAATTATATCTAAGAGTAATAATGAAAAACTTATAGGCAAAGAATTAGAATGTATCATACAAAGTGTTTCTTCAGAGGGATACATTGCTAGAAGTTATAGAGATGTTCCAGAAGAAGATGGTATTATTTTTGTTCAGTCTGATGTGAAACATAGAAAAGGAGATATAATTTTAGTAAAAATTGTTCAAGCGGAGGAATATGATTTAATAGCCAAAGAAATATAAGGAGGTAAAAATGAATTTACCAAATAAAATAACTATAACAAGAATATTATTAGTTCCTATAATGATGATTATTCCATATATAAATATTGAAACAACTATTTTATATGGATTACCAATATCTAATATTATTATTTTAATTACTTTTTTAGTTGCATCTTTAACTGACTTTTTAGATGGATATATTGCAAGAAAGAAAAATATAGTAACTAATTTTGGAAAGTTTTTAGATCCAATAGCAGATAAACTACTTGTACTTGCTGCTTTGGTTATGTTAGTTGAAATGAATATGTTGCCTGCTTGGATTCCAATAGTTATTGCAGCTAGAGAATTTATGGTATCTGCTATTAGAATGCTTGCAGCCAGTGAAGGAAAAGTAATTGCAGCTAGTATGCTTGGCAAAATAAAAACTGTTACTCAGATGATTGCAATTTCATTTGCATTCTTAGATACAAGTCCTTTCATGAAATTTATAGATGGTTCGTTATCTAACTTTGCACTTCTTTTAAATATTTTATCATCTATTGCAATGTGTATTGCTGTTGTATCAACAATATGGTCAGGTATAGATTATTTTATGAAATCAAAAGATATAGTATTAAATTCTAAATAAGGATATTTAGAGAGGAATGATATTATGGATGAATGGATAAAGGTACATGAGGAAGTAATAAATGAAGGAGAAGAAAATAAAAAGATTTGGTTAAATGATATTTTAGAAGATGAAGCAATACCATATAAAAATGAAATCAAAACAGACAATAGAAGACTTATTATATTAGGAGGACCAGTAACATATGCTACTGTTTTAGAAGTATATGTTTATAAAAGTGATTATAATTACGTGATGGAACTTATTGCAGAATATAATAGTGCAGAAATTGCAAAAGATTCTGAAGAACTTAATAATTTTGAACCTTATGATGAAGATGATATTGATACGTAGCTTAAGCTTTTTGCTTAAGCTATTTTTTAACTCATAATAGGATATTTTATTTATTATTACTTGTATGTTAATATATTTTATGGTATACTTGCAAATGTAAATCTTTACTAGGAAAGGAGAATTTATATGAGTGAAGAGAACAACAATAATGTACAAAATGAAGAACAAGACTTAAATGAATTGATGAAAATTAGAAGAGCAAAATTACAGGAGTTACAAGAGAAAGGAAAAGATCCATTCCAAATTGTTAAATTTGACAATAAGGATAATAGTAAAGATATAAAAGAAAAATTCGTTGACCCGGTAGAGGGAGAAGAATATATACCTATGGAAGTTTCTATTGCAGGACGTTTAATGTCTAAAAGAGGACATGGAAAAGCAACATTCTGCGATTTACAAGATATGTATGGAAGAATTCAAATATATGTTAAATTAGATGAAGTTGGCAGTGAATCTTATGAAGACTTTAAGAAATATGATTTAGGAGACATTATTGGAATTACTGGAGAAGTTTTTAGAACACATATGGGAGAAATATCTATAAGAGTCAAAACTATAAAGTTACTTTCTAAATCATTAAGACCACTTCCAGAAAAATATCATGGTTTAAAAGATATGGATTTAAGATATAGACAAAGATATGTTGATTTAATTGTTAATTCTGAAGTTAAAGAAACTTTTGTTGCTAGAAGCAAAATTATTACTGGTATCAGAAATTATTTAAATGACAGAGGATATTTAGAAGTTGATACTCCAATCTTAAATACTATTCCTGGAGGAGCTGCTGCAAGACCATTTGTTACACATCATAATACTTTAGATATTGATATGTATTTAAGAATTGCACCAGAACTATACTTAAAGAGATTAATTGTTGGTGGTTTCCACAAAGTATATGAAATGGGTAGATTATTTAGAAATGAAGGAATGGATATTAAGCATAATCCAGAATTTACTACATTTGAATTATATTCTGCTTATGAAGATTATAATGACATGATGGACTTAACTGAAGATTTAATTGTTACACTTGCAAATGATGTTTGTGGTGGAACGAAGATTGACTACCAAGGAACAGCAATTGATTTAACAAAATCTTGGAAAAGAATATCTATGATTGATGCAATAAAAGAGGTTACAGGTGTAGATTTTAATGAAACTAATACTGACGATGAAGCATTAGCAATGGCAAAATCAATTGGTGTTGAAATTGAAGGCTTTAAAAATAGAGGACATATTATAAATGAAGTATTTGAAGCAAAAGTTGAAGAAACTTTAATTCAACCAACATTTATAAAAGATTATCCAGTTGAAGTTTCACCTTTAACAAAGAGAAAACCTTCTGACCCAAGACTTGTTGAAAGATTTGAACTATTTATTGGTGGAAGAGAATATGCAAATGCTTATTCAGAATTAAATGATCCAATTGATCAAAAAGAAAGATTTATGATGCAAATGGAAGAAAGAGAAGCTGGTAATGACGAAGCTAACATGATAGATGAAGATTTTGTTCAAGCATTAGAATATGGTATGCCTCCAACAGGTGGATTAGGAGTTGGAGTTGATAGACTTATAATGTTACTTACAAATTCTTATTCTATAAGAGATGTACTTCTATTCCCAACAATGAAACCTTTAGATTAAAAACTTTATAATAAAGTGATAAAATAAATATAGATAAAAATATCTACATTTATTTTTTAAAACTTTTGTACATGTTAATGGATATATGTTAAAATATTTTTAATAGGCATAAAATTGATATTTGGGGGAATATTAAATGTTTTTATCCGATTTAATTGTTAGTAGTGCTTTATTAGGGTCAAGTGCAATTTATATGGTTTCTAAAATGATTAGAACTAAAGTTCCAAGAGATATAGCAGAAGAAATTGAAAATAAAGGTTTATATCATTTTACAAGTAAAAGTAATGCAAAAAAAAATAATTGAATCTGGTTATATAAAACCTGCTGGAATAATAACTTCTTATGGAATGAAATCTTGTTTCATGTTTAATGGAATTCCTGATTTACCAAATTATATAAAAAATTTAGGACTAATTACAGATTTATTAACTGGAAAAACAAATGTAGTGCATGCTATAAAAACAATGATATCAAGTGAAGATATACAAAACCATTATCAAATTCGTCCTTTAAATGATGGAGCAATAATGTTTCATGGCAAATGCTATTTAGAAGATGAAAAAACTAAACATGTAGAATTAGTATTAGATGGTAAAAAAAATAAAGATGGAAAAACAGAGTTATTTTTTAGAGAAAGAACAGAAGAAGAAATTAAATCAAATCCAGAAGGAATAACATCAGAAGCATTGAGAAAGCTATATGATGATTATAGAAAAGAAAATGATATAACAAAAATTAAGAAATTGAATAACATGTTTGGAGTGCTAAAAGGAGTAAAATTTGAGGCAGGGTATATTGCTAGTGGAGTAAGATCTATGTGGAATAGAAGAAAATTAAAGCAGATTGAAGATTCACCCAAGCAAAAATTTGATAAACTAATTGATAATGGTGTACTTGCTAAAAATACTCCTGTTCATGACTCGGAATATGTATCAAATAAGTTGGAACTTAAGAAAAAAGGATTAAAATCTGTCTATGTTAAAGAAGCTGTTGAAAAAATAAAAAGTGATGTGTCACCAAAAATTTTAAGAGGACTTAATTCTAATTTTAATGTTAATCAAAAATATGCAGCTACTCTTGGCGTAGCTATTGCAGTGAATACAGGATTAGAAAGTTTGCAGGATAATGAAAATCTTAAATTATTAATTGATGCAATGAATGGAAATCCACATAATAATTCAAAGGTTGATGTACTTTTAAAAAGTAAAGATGAAAATGATTTTATAAATAATTCGAAAGATAGTTCAATACCTGTAGATTTATATAGAGTATATGCTGATGCAAAAAATCTAAGTGAAATGACAAGAAAGGGACATAAAGAACCATTTAAACCTAGTTCTTTAAGATTAGATGCAAGTAAGCAATTGATTGATACTGCATTTCAATTAAGAGAACTTTATGAATATATTCCTGATTTGGCAAATATTTTGCGACCTGAAGAAAAAACAAGAACACAAGATGATTTTATTAAAGAATTAAAAGATGAATTTGATAAACAGCCTAAAAGAAAAAGAAATATAGATAAAGCAAAAATAAATATGAGGCAAAAAAGCGATAAGGATAAAACAAAAGATAATAAAGAAGAAGAGCGATAAATAAAATTATAAATGGGGGCTGTATAGATTTTTACAGCTCCTATTTGGCATGTTAAGTATATTTTACTAAAAAAACATATAAAAATAAGAAAAAGTATGGTATAATAAAACAGAAATTCTAAAAATTTAAATTTATTTAAGAGGAGGAATTTATGTACGGACGTAATATTAACTTAAATGCAATATTACTTATAATACTTCTTATATTTGCTTTTTCTACATTAGCAAGTCTTAATATAGAAGAAATTATACTTACTTTACCAGGCCTTATTTTAGCACTTACTTTTCATGAATATGCACATGCATATACATCAGATAGATTAGGAGATCCAACACCTGAAGCGCAAGGAAGATTAACGTTAAATCCATTAAAACATTTAGATCCTTTTGGAACTTTATTTATTGTTTTAGCACATTTTGGTTGGGGTAAGCCAGTTCAAATAGATGAAAGATACTATAGAAATCCTTCAAGAGATACAATGCTCGTTGCTCTTGCGGGACCAGTAAGCAATTTTATACAATCTATAATTTGGTTTTTTGTTTTTGGAATTATGTCGGTTTGTATAGACACAAATACTGCTAATGATGCTGTAATAATGATAATGAATATGGTTCTCTATGCAGCATCAATAAATTTATCATTGGGTGTATTTAATTTAATACCAATACCACCACTTGATGGCTCAAAAATATTAAGACATTTCGTTCATGGAAAAGCAAGAGAGATATTATATTTTCTAGAACAATATTCATTTATAATATTATTGGTTTTATTTATGACAAACTTGACAAGCTATATTGTTACTCCAGTTATTAACTGGCTTGGAAATGGTATATTATGGTTTGTTTATTGGGTTATAGGATTTTTTGTTTAAGAGGGAGTAATAATGGGAAAAAAAGATATATTAACATTTGCAATAGAAAGCAGTTGTGATGAAACTTCAGTTGCAATAGTAAAAAACGGCAGAGAAGTGTTGTCAAATATTATTGCAACACAAATAGATATTCATAAAAAATATGGCGGTGTTGTGCCTGAAATAGCATCAAGAAATCATGTAGAAAATATTACGTATGTTATTAAAGAAGCTATTGAAAAAGCTAATGTTTCTTTAAATGACATTGATGTAATTAGTTGCACATATGGACCAGGACTTGTTGGAGCTTTATTAGTTGGGCTTTCAACTGCAAAAGCAATGGCTTATGCATTAAATAAGCCTTTTGTAGGAGTACATCATATTGAAGGGCATATTGCTGCAAATTATATTACACATAAAGATTTAAGACCTCCATATCTATGCTTAGTTGTTTCTGGAGGGCATTCTCATTTAGTACATGTTAAAGATTATACTCATTTTGAAGTGCTTGGAAAAACTAGAGATGATGCTGTTGGAGAAGCTTTTGATAAAGTAGCAAGAACTATGGGTCTTGGATATCCAGGTGGACCAATAATAGACAAATTAGCAAAAGAAGGTACTCCTAGGTATAATTTACCAAGAACGCATTTTGAAAATTTGGATTTTAGTTTTAGTGGAATTAAAACCGCTGTTATTAATTTAGTGCATAAAGAAGGAGATAATTTAAATATAAATGATTTATGTGCTAGTTTTGAAGAAGCTGTTACAGATGTGTTATTAGATAATGTAGTAAAAGCAATAGAAGAACTAAATTTAGATAAAGTGGCTATTGCTGGAGGAGTTTCTGCTAATAAATATTTAAGAGAGAGAATGGAAAAGTTAGGTAAAGAGCATAATTTAAAAGTATATTATCCAGAGTTTATTTTATGCACAGATAATGCAGCAATGATAGCTTCAGCAGCATATTATAATTATCTAGCTGGAAAATTATCTAATTGGGATTTAAATGCAGTACCTAATTTGAAAATAGGGGAAGCTTAAAACGTAGAAAGGAATGAAAAAAGTGGCAATTTATGCAATATCGGATTTACACTTATCTTTTGGAATAAAAGAAAAACCAATGGATATTTTTGGTAGCCATTGGACAAACTATGTTGAGAAAATAAAAGAAAACTGGAATGCTCTAATAAAAAGTGATGATATTGTTTTGATTGCTGGAGATTTTTCTTGGGCAACATATTTAGAAGAAAGCAAAGCGGACTTTGAATTTTTAGAAGCTTTACCAGGGACTAAAATTTTGCTAAAGGGTAATCATGATTATTGGTGGACAACTTTAAAAAAAATGAATGAATTTTTGGAACAAAATGAATTTAAAAGTATAAAATTTATACATAATAATGCAATAGAAATTGAAAATTATGTAATTGCTGGTACAAGATACTGGTCATTAGAAGAAGAATATGATAATGAAAAGATTATAAATCGAGAATGTGAAAGAGCAAAAATTTCGCTAAAGATAGCAACTCAACTGGCAGATAAACCTATTATTTTTATGACACATTATCCACCAGATGAACGTATAATTAAAAGTGTAGAAGATTTTAATATTAAATATTGGATTTATGGACATATACATAGTAATTATGAAGAGCATATTTATGATGTGCCAGGAGTTAAGGCTTATTTGACTTCTTGTGACTATTTGGAGTTTAAGCCTTTAAAGATTAGTGAATAAATGATTGTATTGAGTAACATAAAATGTCGAATAAAAGTTTACAAAAATGCTTGGAAAATATAGATAAGTGTGTTATAATACTTGAATGCATAATTAAATATAAAAAGGAAGGTATTAAAATGAACGTAAAAGTAGAAAAATTAGAAAACAGTCAAGTAAAATTAACAATAACTGTTGATGAAGAAAAATTTGAAGAAGGAATGAGTAAAGCTTTCTTTAAGAATGCTAAATATTTTAATGTTCCTGGCTTTAGAAAAGGTAAAGCACCAAGAGCTAGAGTAGAACAATATTATGGTGAGCAAGTATTATATGAAGATGCTTTTAATGAAATAGTTCCAGAAATATATGAAAATGCATTAAAAGAAAATGATATAGAAGCAGTTGCTAGACCTGATATTGATATTACTCAAATTGGAAAAGGCAAAGAACTTATATTCGAAGCTATTGTTACAGTTAAACCAGAAGTAGAACTTGGAAAATATAAAGGAATTAAAATAGAAAAGAAAGAATATCCAGTTTCTGATGAAGAGGTAGATAAAGCTATCAAAGAAATGGCAGAAAAGAATGCTAGAATTATTACTTGTGAAGATGACAAGATAATAGAAAAAGGAGATACAGCTGTTATTGATTTTGAGGGTTTTGTTGATGAAAAGGCTTTTGATGGTGGAAAAGGCGAAAATTATTCACTTGAAATTGGAAGTAATACATTTATTCCAGGCTTTGAAGATCAACTAATTGGCTTAAAGAAAGGTGAAGAAACAGATGTGAATGTTACTTTCCCAGAAAACTATTTTTCAAAAGAACTTGCAGGAAAACCTGCTGTATTTAAAGTAAAAGTTAATGAAATTAAAACTAAAGAATATCCAGAACTAGACGATGAATTTGCTAAAGATGTTAGTGAATTTGATACTTTAAAAGAATTAAAAGAAGATACTAGAGCTCATATAGAAGAAGACAATGCAAAAAGAGCAAAATATGAGATGGAAGAAGAGGCTATTAACGAAGTAATTAAAAATTCTAAAGTTGAAATTCCAAAGGCAATGTTAGATGCAGAAATTGATGGATATGTTCATGATATGGAACATCGTCTAGAGCATCAAGGTTTATCATTAGATATGTATTTGAAAATGATGAATACAGATATAGTTGATTTTAGAAATACTTATAAAGATAAGGCTGAACATAATATTTTAACTAGATTAGTATTGGAAAATATATTTAAAGTAGAAAAAATTGAAATTACAGATGAAGATGTTACTAACAAACTTTCTGAAGTAGCTAGAGAATATGGTAGAGATGCAGATGAGTTTGTTGCTAAAGCAACAGATGCAATTAGAGATTATGCTAGAGAAGAATTGAAATATGATTTAGCTGTTAAATTTATTATGGATAATCTTAAATAAAAATTACAGAGGAGGATGAGTAATTTGAGTATTATTAAGAATGATTTAGTTCCATATGTTGTGGAACAAACAAGTAGAGGAGAAAGATCTTATGATATTTTCTCTAGGTTATTAAAAGATAGAATAATCTTTATAGGAGATGAAATTACAGATGCAACTGCAAGTCTAGTTGTTGCACAATTGTTATTCCTAGAATCTGAAGATCCAGATAAAGATATTCATATATATATAAATAGCCCTGGAGGTAGTGTTACTGCTGGTATGGCAATTTATGATACAATGCAATATATCAAACCTGATGTTTCAACAATTTGTGTTGGCCTTGCAGCTAGTATGGGAGCTTTCTTACTTGCTGCTGGTAAAAAAGGAAAAAGATATGCATTACCAAATGCTGAGATTATGATTCATCAACCTCTTGGAGGAGCAAAAGGTCAAGCTTCTGATGTAAAAATTCATGCAGAATTTTTACTTAGAACAAGAGATAAATTAAATAAAATGCTTAGTGAAAATACTGGTAAACCTTTGGATGTTATTGAAAAAGATACAGATAGAGATAATTTCATGACTGCTGATGAAGCTAAGGCATATGGATTGATTGATGAAGTTATGACAAGAAAATAAATTTGACGATTTAATAATATTTGTTTAGTTTAATAATTTTTACAAAAGATAAGATTTTGAAAGGAAGGTGTATTATGGCAAAATATGAAGACAAAAAGACTGTTAGGTGCTCTTTTTGTGGTAAACCACAAGAAAATGTAAGACGTATAATTGCAGGACCTGGTGTTTATATTTGTGATGAATGTGTAGGACTTTGTTCAAATATTATTGAAGAAGAGTTTGAAGAAATGTATTCTGAAGAAGAAAAGCCAGTTAACACTGTACTTAGTCCAAAAGAAATTAAAGAAAAATTAGATGAATATGTTATTGGACAGGAAGAAGCAAAAAAATCTTTAGCAGTTGCAGTTTATAATCATTATAAAAGAATAAATAATGCAAATGAATCAGATGTAGAAATTCAAAAAAGTAATATTTTAATGCTTGGACCAACAGGTTGTGGAAAAACGTATTTAGCTCAAACTTTGGCAAAGATATTAAATGTTCCTTTTGCAATAGCAGATGCTACTGCATTAACAGAAGCAGGATATGTTGGAGAAGATGTTGAAAACATACTTTTAAAACTTATTCAAGCAGCAGACTATAATGTTGAAAGAGCTCAAAAAGGTATTATATATATTGATGAAATTGATAAAATTGCTAGAAAATCTGAAAATGTTTCTATTACACGAGATGTTAGTGGTGAAGGTGTTCAACAAGCTCTTCTAAAAATAATAGAAGGTACAGTTGCTGCTGTTCCACCACAAGGAGGAAGAAAGCATCCACATCAAGAATTTATACAAATAGATACGACAAATATTTTATTTATTTGTGCTGGAGCTTTTGAAGGATTAGAAAAAACTATTGGAGAAAGAGTTGGTAAATCAGGCTTAGGGTTTGGAGTTGAAGTTCCTAAAAAAGATGGAAGTAATATTTCTGAAATGCTAGAAAAATTATTACCCCAAGACTTAGTTAAATTTGGCCTTATCCCAGAGTTTGTTGGAAGACTTCCAGTTGTTA
>CANQBB010000049.1 GCA_947588905.1 uncultured Clostridia bacterium | reverse complement strand
TCGTTATCTAAATTATATTGTCTATATTTATTTACAATTTCTTGCAATATCTCTTTTGCTCTTTCTTCTGTTTCATATTTTCCTAAAATAATTGTATTTCCATTCGTTTGTGCTGATATTTGCACTATATCATTTAATGTAGTTATTTCTTCCACTCCAATATTTACTGTTGTATCAAAATTTAAAATATTGTATTTATCTTGACTAACTATGATCATTTCTTTTCCTCCT
Organism: uncultured Clostridia bacterium; assembly: GCA_947588905.1. Taxonomy (GTDB): domain Bacteria; phylum Bacillota; class Clostridia; order TANB77; family UBA1234; genus UBA1234. The sequence goes on along the minus strand of CANQBB010000049.1, from coordinate 11,958 downwards.
ATATTCCTAATATTTGATATGCTATCAATCTATGTATTTTCTCATTTTCTTCTAGATCACAATCCTTTGTATGTGACTTAAATAATCCTAATTTATAAAGTCTATTATGTGCTTTCCATTCTTTAATCCAGCTTTTCAAACTTCGTTTGGTTCGATAGCCTGTCTTTAATTTGAATAATTTTAATATTCTAATCATATCTTTTGAATTTTCTACTTTATATGAATCAACTATTCTTACATCCTCATCATCATATTGAATTGTTACACTTCCTATTTGTATTATTTTAATTACATTCATTGGTCTTTGTTTCCTTTCTTTTAGCACATTTTAAGTCTTTTAGAACTCGTGGTGTATATTGTCTATTTTCCTGGTTGCTTTTTAATGTCATTATGTTTTTTATTGTTGTTTCAGTTTCGGCACATATTCCTTTAGTTACAAATTTGTTTGTATAACCTTTCATTGTACTAATCAAATCAATTTTATCTTTTATGTTTCTTCTTTCTTTTAATACACTCTCTAGTTTTTTATATATACTCATTATTTCAATAGCATTTAATTTACTTAATTCTATTTCATGTAAAAGGTCATCTCTTTCACATTCTTTTTGATATAATTCCGTATTTAACCTTTTTTCAGTTTCCTCTATGTTGTAGAAAAAATATTTAATATTTTCTAACAAATCTAATGTTTGTTGCATATCTTCAATTATCATTAAAATTGCCACCTTTCGTATATTTTTTTCTTACTTGTGTTTGTTTTTCTATTTCAGCATTTTCTATATTTTTTATATTTTTGCATTATGTTAATTACATTGTGATATGGTTTGCTGTTCTCCATTTAAATAGTTCACAAGTTTCAAATAATCCCTTTTGTTCTTTATTTAGCAGACATCTTGGAAGTTGATTAACGGGGATGCACCATTCACAATTTTCACATATTTTTAATTTTCTTGAAATTAATAAATCATCTCTTATTTCCATTACAAATCCCCCATTTCATAGATAGTATCCACATCATACTGTGTACTTAATTCAGTTTGGTCTAATGCTGAAAGTATACATTTTTTGAAGTATTGTTTTGGTATTTGTATTCTTGTTTTGGTATTTGCAATAGCAAAGTTTTTTAATGCATACAAAAGTTTTTTTGAATTGATATCTCGTATTCGATTTCTAGTAACTGGATTCATATACATTTCCTGTAATATTTCTATTATTTCTATTACCAGTTCTGGCTCTAATACATGCATTTCACATTTTCCAATAATGCTGTCAAATTCATTCTTTTCCATCTCATCCATCATCTCATCCAAATTTTTATTTTCCTGGTGCATCTGATGAGAAGGATAGATGGATTTTATTTCATTTATTTTAATTTTATTTACTTTAATTTGATTTGATTTACTTTGATTTAATTTGTTATTTTTTGCTATAACATTTTTATATTTTTTTATAACATTTGTTATAACTTTGTTATTCTTTTTTATAACATTTGTTATTTTTTTTGCTTTTTTGTTATTATTCATAAAACCTTTAATTGTTTTTTTTGATAAATTTGTTATAGGTTTGTTATTAGTTTGTTTTCCCCATCTGCTTTGCATTGCTTTTTTACCAGCTTCACTTCTTTTTTGCTTTATGTTCTCATATTTTTGCATTCTTCTCATAAAACTTTCTGACCAAAATGAATTTTTATCTGCATTGAATAATCCGTTGCCACTTTCTCCATCTTTATATTCATTTATGCAATCTCTTATAAAATCTTCAACTTCTATTGTTGTTGCTGTTTGCATCTTTATTGCTCTATATGTATTTTTATTGAGAGGTAATTTGTAAGTAGACTCATTTCGCAACATTTCTAATATTGCCCAATATAAACCATATCCGTTCTAATCCATAGTCACATCTCATTGCTAATATTTTAGGATCTGTTAATGCATTAGAGTCATGACTAAAATAATATGCATCCTTCTTATTTGCCATTTTCTTTTACCTCTCCTTTCTTTTGTAAAATATCAAATGTAATTTGCTGGTTTTTATATACATCATTTAGATACTTATGTTCGCATACTGGTCCAAATCCTTTTTGTATACTTCTCCATGTTTTGAGTTCTTTTCCACACATTCTGCAGTTATATGAAGTATCTTTTATATTGGGACATTTTTCTAATGCTTTTATGGCCAAGCTAATAGCTTTAATATCTTCCAGAAATACACTATCTAATTCATTATTGTTAATAAAACTTAATCTATCTCTTTTTAAATCTTCTAATTGCTGTATTGCCTTTATATTATTCATATATACCACCTCGCTCTAAAATGGATATAATTTTAGTTCAACTTCTACTCCTGGTCTTGCAATAATTGTTGGTACTTTTGTTTGAGAATACACTTCATTTAGCATAATATTTTGATTTGAGTTATCGTTCGACAAATGGCATAAAATTATATCTTTAGCATATGTTAAGTCATTTGCTTTTAAAAATTTGAGTAAATTATCCAAACTAAAGTGGCTTTCCAATAATCTTAAGTACCTTGCCTTATTTATTATTCCATTTTCTACATTTTCTTTTGCTATTTCTTTGTTATAGTTACATTCTAAAAGTAAATAATTCAATTTACTAAATTTATATTTAATGTAATAAGTGTCTGTAGCATAGAGCAATTTTTCTCCTGTTGGTATATATTGAATTAGAAACCCTAAAGGTTCTGCAGCATCATGTTCAGTGTCAAATGGTAGTATTTTAAAATTTTCAATTGTAAACTGCTCTAATGCTTTTATTATTTTAAATCTGTGACCTTTCAAATTAAGTTTTGAGAAGGTTCCGTTTGATGCATATATATTTATTCCATTTAGAGCAAAATTAGTGGCATATTTTAGATGATCCATATGTTCATGTGTAATCAATACTCCTTGAATACCTTTAAAATTGAAATTCAGCTCCTTTTGTACTTCTTTAAAATTGATACCTGCATCTAATATCAATTTGTCTTTTTCTGATGCTTCTATTAGATAGCAGTTACCCGATGAACTGCTACCTAATACTTTTAATTTCATTAAAATGCTGGTCCTTCAGATGTGTTAGTTTCTGATACCTTATTTTCTTCATCTGATGCATTTTCAGTATCTTCTACTATTTCAGTTTCTTCTGTTTTTATATCTATTAGTTCTTTATTAGCATTTTCTTCAATTTCATATGCTACTTCCGTTTCTTTTAGTTCTTCATCTGATGTTTCAAATGCTTGTTTTATCATGTTCAAATTACTATCATTCTTTGTGTTTATGTAATATTTGCATATTTTATTAATTACTGTTCTCTTGCACATATCTTCGGTATATAATGAATGTGTACTATCTTTTCCATCTGGATTCAATTTTGATTTTTTCCAAGAAGTTTTAATCTGGTCTATTGTCATTACTATACTTTCTTCTATAAAGTCGGATGCATGATTTTCGTTATATAATATAGTTGCATATGCCCCAATTATTTTAGATTTATCTATGTTTTCAAAACTTCTTTTGTGAGAAACTATTATAGTCTTTCCTCTTTTTATTTCTGTTTCTACTTTGTCTCCTTCGTATATTACTTCTGCCGTTATATCTTTAATTTCTCCAAATTGTTTTGCTACTGCTATGGAACCAAAGTATGATCTCATTAGTGTTAATTGATTTCCATATGGTATAAAATAACATTGATTCTTCATAGGATTTAGTCCTTGTATAACCATATTCAATAATGCATTTGCAATACTAGGTTGTGTACATACTTCTAATGCTAATTTTCCATTTTTATCTTTTACCTCTTGTAATTTTAACCATGCACTTTTTAATGCATTTTCTGGGCTATAATTTTCTGGAAAGTATATTTGCCCATTACTTTGAAATTGATGTATTTTATTCAATACATTGTCTGTAATATTTCTTTCTTCTTTTACAACTTGTAGTTGTTTTTCTTCTTTTTTTACTATCTCATTACTCATAATTAATTAACCCCCAATTCTTTTATCATTTTTATAAATTTTTCAGCTTTTTCGCCTTCTATTTTGCCTACTACTACTTTTTCTGGTGTTTCTTTTTTATCTTCTTCAGTATTAATTTCCTGTTCAGCCTCTTCTAATGATCTTCCTGCTACTAATCCGCTTATAAAAGCTAGTCCAATTTTTTCTAATTCATTTAAGTTTTCTAACATTAATTTTTCCCCCTTACTATAAATTTCATTGCGGTTCTATCTTCATTTTCTATACTAATAGTTGCAAATGCTGGTATGCATATTAAATCTATCCCTGTTGATGCTACAAATCCTCTCGCGATTGCGATTGCTTTGACTGCTTGATTTACTGCTCCAGCTCCTACTGCTTGCATTTCTACTTTTCCTTTTTCTGATAATACCCCTGCTATTGCTCCTGCAACATTATTAGGGTTTGATTTACTTGATATTCTTAAAACTTCATTATTCATTTTTATCAATTCCTTTCTCCATTAATAAAATTTTTACTATGTTTTGAAAATCTAGATGTCCTTTTACCGTAAATGTTTTTTGTTTATTATTTCCTTCATAAAAATATGTTTGAATTCTATTTCTATAAAATGGTAATAATACTTCTACTTTTTTACCTGGATTAATCATTCCTGTAGTAATAAATTTTTTTAATACTATTCCAACATGACATGGATTATCTTCTGATGTAAAATTATTTACAACTACATCTCCTATTTTTAAATCATTCACTATAATCTGACACCTCTATTATTTCTAAATTAATATTTTCTTTTTTTAACCATTCTTGCATTGTTTCTTGACTACAATATCCATCTAAATAGTGGCCTTCATATCCTTCTGCTATAATTTTATATTTTTCATAATCACATTTATCAATATCATCTGAGCCTTCATTTAATGACCAATGTCCATTTCTATATCTAAAGTAATACCATTTAGTTTTATCTTTATTATGCCAATAAAATTGCGTAGGACAGGCTCCTCCTCCATAAAATCCATAAGCTATTAAATCCACCTATATCACCTCAATTCTTAACTTAGGATCCTGCGTAACTACTAGGCTGATTATTTGTGTATCAATTTCACACAATTTGTTTATGCTTTCTCTGTTATCTATAAATATTGGTGCCGTTGTATTATAAAACTTAGATAATGCTTTTATAATATCTAGTCCTGCTATTATTTTGTGTGCATTATTAACATCAGAGTATGGGACTCCATTTACTAGGGTGTCACAACATTCTACCAATCCACCATTTATCTGCGTATCAAATAATCTAAATCGTACTATTTCAAAATTACTATTTATTGCATTTTCTAATAATTCTACCTTTGTTTTAGTAAATTCTTCTATCTGATATTCTTGTGATTCTAATTCTTGAATTCTTTGTGATATATTTTCTTCTTCTTTTTCTAATTCTTCGATACGTAGCTTTGTTTTTTCTTGTACTGTTCTCTCATTTAATTGCTTATCAATATTATTAATTTGCTCTAATATATTTGATTTTTTTGTTTGTAATTCTGTGGTATCTTCGCTTGCTAAATTTATGACTTTTTCTTCAAGGTCTTCTACTTCTTTTATTTTGTCTTTATATTGTGGAAGTGATGTTATATCAAAATTCTCAATTGGTTGTTTTGCAATATCTTCTAGTCTTGCCCTTATCTCTTCCAATCTTTTATTTGTTTCTATAATTTCTGCTTGTAAATTAGTTCTTACTTGTTCATTATCAGTTATTCTAGCATTTATTGCTTGACCTTCTTTATTTATTGCTTGTTTTTGAGATTCTTTATGATTATTCAAGTTGGTTTCAAATTCTTTTTTTATTTCTTCTTTTTTATCTGTTTCGTATTCCCTTTTACAAGTTGGGCATATGAATGAATTTGGATCAAATTCTAATTTTAAATTGTTGACTTCATCCCATTTTTTGTATAATTCTTCTTTTCTTTTTTTATCCTGGTCTATACTTAATCCTCTTTCTTCATATTCTTTTTCTATGTTTCTCAATTTGCTTTCAAGAAGTGTTTTTTCATTATTTAAATTGATTGTTTCAGAAGAATATTTTTGACTATGTTCAACTTCTAACTTAAATTTCAAATTATTCAATTCATTTTTTGCTATTGCTAATTGGTCCGCTTTTTTCATATTTTCTTTTGCCCTAGCTTGAATGTCTGTCATTTCTAAATCTATTTTTTGTAATTCTTCATTGCACATATTTTTTTCTTTTTCTAAATCTTCATAATTGATATCATGATCTGTTATTAGTGTTTTAGTTAGTTCGTCTATTCTTATTGGAATTTTTTCTTTATCGTTATTAAGTTCCTTTATTTTGGATGCTAATACTTTTTTGTAATCATCTATTTTTCGACCCCCTAAATTTTCTTTTAGCAAATTAAATTTTGCATCCGAGTCTAATATCATTTCATCTGTAATATTACTTCCAGAAATATTTATCAATAGTTCTCTTCTTTCTTTCCAAGACATTTGGTTATTGAAAAATAATGGATCTGTTATCAATTTGAATAAATTTTCTGGTATTAAATTATTTATTTTTTCTTCATAGTCTTTCTTTTTTACAGGTACTTCATCAATCCAATAACTTGTTTCATGCCCTGCAAATTCTTGCTGTTCTTGACCTCTTCTTTTTACCCATTTTTCTTGTAACATTTTTTTAAAATTCATATCCTGACCATCTATAATTAAAGTTGCCTCTACTTCATGCTCTAAAAAATGAATTGGTTTATTATTTACATCTAATGTTTTTATATTGAAATCTTTACGATCGTTGCTATCTTTATCAAAAAATAGCCATTTAAAAGCATCAAATATAGTTGTTTTTCCTGTAGCATTTTGTCCATAGATATTTGCATCTTTTCCATCAAAATTTATTTCTAATTCTTTTATACCTTTAAAATTTTTTAATTTTAAATCATACATTTTGATTTCCATTATCAAATTCCTCCTTTTTATTTTTTGCATCTTGCATTCTTCTTGGAACTACTATTAATACATTACATTTATCACAACATCTCCCATCATTTACTGGTTGTGCATTATTTCCATACCCTTCGTATTTTTTTCCGCATATACTACAAGTTTTCATCTTTTCCCTCCTCTAAAAATTCATCAAAATTCAATCCATAACCAACATTTTTTATCCTGTCATCAATATCTTTTTGAGTAATTATTTCTCGTTCATAAAGTTCTAAAATTTTAATTACTTTATTAATATCTCTGTTGCAGCAATCATTCCATAACATATATAAATGGCTTCCATATAGCTGCATTCTGTCTAGTGTTATTAAAAATAATCCTATTCTATCTTCTGCTTGTTTCATTAATTCAAAAAGTGCTGTTAGTGCTCCTGGATTTCCATCAGAAAATATTTTAAAATTATCTTCTATTGTTCCAAAAATTTTTAATCTTCCCATATAACCTTCTTTCTTGCTCTTGATATTCTATTTTTTATGTGTTAGAATATAGATAGAGCATTTATATAAATGTTTTTTTATAGAACTATTTATTACTTTTGCGGGTAGTTGGTAGTTCTATTATTTTTGCCATTTCTTGTTGTTCTTGCTGTTCTGGTTGTTCAGCAATAATTATGTCCTTAACTAATGCTGAAAAATTGTCTGATGCTATTTCATGAATTTTTCTTAATTTTGCATATTTGTCACCATAATCATTTATAAAACATAAATCTTTGATTCTTTTAAATTGTTCTGCACATTCTGTTTTTATATCTTTAATTTCTTTATCTTTACGTTCTATAATTTCCTTAAGAGATTTTATTTCTATTGCTTCTTTGCTATGTTTTCCTGGCATTTTATAATCCTCCTTTCAATTTTTTTAATTTATCTTTCATTGTTTCCAATGTTGATAACATTTGTTGATGTTTTTGTATCCATTCTGTTAGATCTATGCATTCATTCAATAATTCTTGATAATATTTAATCATTTGTTAATCCTCCTATTAGTTTTACAAATTTAATTATTCCTTCTTTTAATGTTGTATTTTCTTTTTTCAATGTTGCATTTTCTTCTTTTAGTGCCATGTTTTCATCTCTTATTCTTCGCCTAATATTAAATTGTTCATCATCTTTACTATTCAAATACTCTATTTCCTTTTTTAAATTTTCGTATTCTTCAATAGCAATTATCATTTCATCTTCGTTTACCATTGCATTAAATACTACTGATTCTTCGTCACATCTTTCATCTTCCATAATTATTTCCTCCTATTCTTCTTATTTTTACTTTCTTCATAAATTGTTTCTATTATTAGAATAATTAACATTCCCAATACTGGAACTAGGTATTCTCCACCAAATGCTTTATGTCCTCTTAATGTACTTGCATAATTTATTGCTAGTGGTGTTAATATTAAAGTTGCTATAAAAACTATTAATTCAGATATTCTTGCTACAAACTTTTTTTTATTTTTAATTTTCATTGTTTTCTCCTTTCACTCTTTTTTTTCTGTACCATTCTCTTATGGCACTTCCTAGTGCAACCTTTTCTTTTCCAAAACTTTCACTCGGGAAATCTTTTGAATTAAAAATCTCTTGTGCAGTTGGTACACTACATCCTCTTAGATCTGCAAATTGTGTTGGACTATAAAATACATCATCTTTTAATTCTTTCATTTTTTTCCTCCTTCTTTGTGTGGTGTCCGCAATTTAAAATTATTTTTTTCATTTCTCCTCCTGTTCTATTCCACTTTGAGTGGAATTTATAGGCAAATTAATAAACTCTGTGGGTGCCTTATAAAGCTCACATAATTTTTTAAAATTATATACATCAATTGGTGTCTTACCCTTTTCCCAAGCTATTATTGTGCTCTTACTTTTACGCATCTTTTCAGCCACTTCATCAAGTGTGTAACCTGCATTTACTCTTGCAGCAGTTAAGGTAATTTTAAACATATTCATTCTCCTTTCCTTAATTTATGGTTATTCTATTACACTTTGGGTGGAATGTCAATACTTTTAGTAAAAAAAATTCAACTTTTTTATTGTTTTTTTTTACTTTAAGTGTTATAATAGTGTCAGTTCATAAAGAAGGAGGTTTTTTTTATGCTATCAAAAGATGATACTTATAGAAAAATTTTTGCAAATAATCTTAATTATTATATGCAACTAAATAATAAAATTCAGGATGATCTAGTAAGAGATTTGTCTTTAAAGAGTTCGACTATATCTAGCTGGTGTAATGGTCAAAAATTACCACGTATGGATAAAATTGTGCTTTTGGCTAATTATTTTGGAATACATTTTTCTAAGTTAATTGAAGAAAGAACTGATGACAAATATTTTGAATTTGTATCTGAAGATGATGCAATGTATCCTTTATTAGATATTGGAGATATTGCATTAGTATATAAACAAGACTTTATTGAAGATGAAGCAACTTTACTAATTAATATTGAAAACAAAAATACTATTAGAAAATTTATTTTAAGTGATGATAAAACCTACTATAAATTACTTGCTTTAAATCCTATGTATAAAAACATAGATTTAAAGATTACTGATATCAGCAGAATTAAAATTCTAGGAAGAGTTGTTGAGTCTAAAAATAAAAGTGCATTTAAAAGTAAGGGGGGATTAAATTGAATAAGCAATGGATAATAGTAATTATCTTAATTGTATTATTAGTTGGATTAATGCTATTTGCAATGGCAAATCCTAATGAACCACCTACATCTGTATTAACTGAATTTATATCTGAAGAAGAAATAAACAATTTTAATAATATTGCTAAACAATGTAATATAGATGTTGATAAAATAACCAGGGATGATAATCTTGATTCCTTAGATGGTGAAAATACATTAGGATTTCGAATAAAAAATAGCAATTCAAATAATATAATACTATATATTAAAGATAAAAAAATAAAATCTATTAGATTTGCAGATCATTATTTATATAATGATGGTAATATTATAAGTAGCTTATCAGATTACTTATAAAAAAAGGATAATGTGTTTTGTTTTGCGGACACCACACATTATCCAAAGGATAAACTCACTTGAAAGTGAATTTACGTTTATATTATATATATAAATTACTTCATTTTCAAGTGTTTTATAAAAAAATATTTTGAAAATGGAGGAATTTTTATTTATGGGAACAACTAAAAAACGTGGAAATGGAGAAGGAACTATTTTCCAAAGAACAATAAATGGAAAGAAACTTTGGGTAACTGAATATACTATTGCTATGTATGATGAAAAAACTGGCAAAAGAAAACGTAAGACAATATATGGAAAGACTAGACAGGAAGTAAAAACAAAATTAGAAAAAATTATTACTGAATTAAATACTAATAGTTACGTTGATAAAAACAAAATTATTTTTAAGGATCTAACAAAAGAATTTATTGATAGTGGCTATAAACTTAATAAATTAAGTGATAGTTCTTATGTTAGAAAATTAAATACATATAATCAGATTTGTGGTCATTATATGGCTGATATGGAAATTCAAAAAATAACTGAAAATGATGTAAAAGATTTTCTATTTTATATTACTAAATATTCTAATTCTGTTATTGGAAAGATTTATGGTGTTGTAAATAATACTTTTAAAAGGGCTGTAAGAAAAAATATAATAAGTTATAATATTTTAGATGACAAGATTGAATTTAGCAAACCAAATTCTAGTAAAAAAGATAAAATCATACATGGTTTTACTATTGAAGAACAAAAACAATTTATTAATGCTATTATGAATGATACTGCATATAAATATCACTATCAATTTTTATTAAGTTTATATACTGGAATGCGTATGGGTGAAATAAATGCATTAGATAAAGATCTAGATATTGATTTTGAAAATAAGGTTATACATATAAGAAGGACCTTAACAAAAGATAAAAATGATAAAACGGTTATGGGAAGTTACACTAAAACAAAAAATGGTGTACGTGATATTGTTATTGATGAACAAGTAGAATACATTTTAAAAGAATATCTTAATAAAGAATATCAACCAAATTCTGAAAATCTCTTATTTTTTAATTTGAAGAAAAATACATACTATACAACAGGTCAAATAAATATGGTTTTTAAACGTTTTTGTCAACATTATAATATCGGAAAGGGTTATGATGTTAATCAGCATATGCTTAGACATACTTTTGCAACTAGATGCATTGAAGCTGGAATGCCAGCGAATGTATTATCTAAAGTAATGGGACATGCTGATATTAGAACGACATTAGAAGTTTATTGTGATGTATTTGATAATTATGAAAAACAACATGCTAATAGAACATATGATTATTTAAATAAAAATCAACTACTATTATCGCAAATAGATGATAATAATATTCCTGCTGAAGAATTAAATAAAATCATTGAAAGTATAAAAAATATGTATATAAAACAAGATGATAAACTAATTAAAATTTTAAAACTGGTGGCTTAATTATACAGCCACCTTTACAGCCTTGTGAAATAATTTTAAAATACTCCATATTGATTTGAAAATATGCTGAAACTTTGAAAGTCAATAATAAATAGGGTTTGGACTACTTTGAAATCAATTCAAAATATGTTCAAAACCCTATATTATGGCTCCTCGTACTGGGCTCGAACCAGTGACCTATCGGTTAACAGCCGAGCGCTCTACCAACTGAGCTAACGAGGAATATATATAAAATCTAGCGATAACCTATCTTCCCAGCAGGGTAACCCACAAGTATTTTCGGCACATTCGAGCTTGACTTCTGTGTTCGGAATGGGAACAGGTATTACCTCGATGTTATAATCACTAGAAAATTAATGTCTTTTCAATACGTTTGTTATTATAATACATTATTATCAAAAATGCAATAGTTTATTCAATTTTTTTTATTTTTTATAAACTTTATACAAACATATATTAAGCACATTCAAAAATACATAGATGAATATTTAATAGTTTTAGTTTATTAACTTCTTCCTAATTTCGTTTA
>CANQBB010000048.1 GCA_947588905.1 uncultured Clostridia bacterium | reverse complement strand
ACCAGGAAGCACATGACTACCTTCAAGGTCAGACCATTTAAAATTTTCATTAGGTTCTCTGCCTACCAAGAAAGAACCATCTCGTTTAGTAAGCTGAGCAAATACTTGAGGATAATCTTCTCTTCCTTCAAGATAGACATAGATAGTAGCTTCTGGCCCTGCAAAACCTATTTCTACTTGCCCAGAAAGAACAGAAGTCATAACTTTATCTGCTCCTTGCCCATTGATTAGTTCAATTTCTATGCCATGCTTCTCGAACATTCCAAGGTTAATTGCAACATATTGAGGTGCATAAAATACGGAATGAGTTACTTCGCTTAGAGTAAGCTTTGTTGTTCCTTCTGCAAAAGATGAAGTCATAAAGATGAAAATCATGAAGATTGAAATGATGATTGCAAAATACCGTTTCATGTTTTTCCTCCTTGCTTTTAGTCGAGAAAGTGCTAATGAGTTTTTATAATTAACGCCAATTAGTCTTTTTACTAATTAAATTGCCAAGCAGAAGTATAGCATGATACATTAAGCTAGCAACAATAGCAAGTATGATAACACTTGTCATTACAAGATCAAGTTTGAATACCTGGCCTCCATATACAATCAGGTAACCAAGACCTCCTTTCGAAACCAAAAATTCGCCAGTAATGACACCTACCATACAAAGACCAATGTTTACTTTGAAGGCGTTAATTAAATTAGGAATGTTAGATGGAAATACTACTTTTGTAAAAACTTGAAATTTATTTGCTCCAAATGTACGTACCATTTTAATTCTGTTTTCATCGGTACTCATAAATCCATTAAGCATTTCTAATATTGTAACGACAAGAGAAATTGCTAATGCCATTGTGATGATGGCAGGCATACCAGCTCCAACCCATACAATGATTATTGGACCTAGTGCAACTTTAGGCAAGCTATTTAAAATAACAAGGTATGGAGAAAGAACTTTTGAAAGAAAAGGTGACCACCAAAGAATTGTTGCAATCAAAGTTCCAATAACAGTTCCTAGTAAAAATCCTACTAAGGTTTCTAAGCAAGTTATACCTATATGCATCAAAAGACCTTCAGATAGCATATTTATAAAAGTGTTGACAATTCTAGATGGACTACTTGTTATGAAACTATCAATTATACCAGTTTGTGCTAAAACTTCCCAAATTATGATGAATGCAAATAAAATTGCAAATTGGGTAAAACGAATCAGAAATATATTCTGCTTACGTTTTCTTAAATATTCTTTGCGCTCATTTGAAATAACACATTTATCCATTGCTATTTAGCTCCTTCCATATGCAATCAAAATATTTGCTGAACTCTGGTTGATCTCTACAAGTTAAAGGTGTTCGATTTTCCATGTTAAAATGGATTTTATGAACACTTTTTATTTTGCTAGGACGATTAGAAAGTACAATTACTTCATCAGACATGCTAACACTTTCTGGAATATCATGAGTGACCATAATAGTAGTTTTACCTTCAGCTTTAATAATTTTAAATACATCATCGGCAACAGTTAATCTTGTTTGATAATCAAGAGCAGAAAATGCTTCATCCAGAAGAAGAATATCTGGATTAACAGTTAGTGTCCTAATCAATGCAACTCTTTGACGCATACCACCGGAAAGTTGAGATGGATAACTATCTTTAAATTCATACAAATCATATTTATGCAAAAGTTCATCGGCATATGCAAGAGTTTTTGGAGAAATCATCTTACGTATTTCAATTCCTAACAATATATTTTGATAAACGGTTCGCCAACCAAGTAAATAATCTTTTTGTAACATATAACCTATATTACATTTATTATTATGGAGTACAGAATTATCCATGAAAATCGTACCTGAAGATTGTGTTTCTAAGCCACTAATAATAGAAAGCAAAGTTGATTTTCCACAGCCACTAGGACCTACAATACTCACAAATGTACCTTTTTTGAAAGAATAACTAAAATCTGCAATAGCCATTGTTTCACCATTTATATCTTGATATGTTTTTGTAATTTTATCAAGCCTCAAACAATCTTCCATGATTTTTACCTCCTATAAAATTATGATTACTTTATAATATATGCGAAAAAGAAAAAGAGTGATAAAATAAGATAGAAATTTGTAAATAAAATTACAAATAAGCAATTACATTGTATTGACTTTTAGCAAATAAGCATATATTATATAGCCTGAAAGGGTGGTATGATGAAAAAGATTAAAGATATTGATTTAAAAAAAGATGTAGATTTAAGCAAAGTAAATGAAAAAGCAAAAGGATTTTGGCAAGAATTTAAAGATTTTGCTATCAAAGGAAATGCTGTTGATTTAGCTATTGGTGTTGTTATAGGTTCTGCTTTTACAAGCATAGTTAATTCAATAGTACAAGATATAATTACACCTTTAATTGGTGCAATAACTGGTGGATTTAATTACTCTGAGTGGTTTTTATCACTAGACGGAACTCATTACAATTCATTAGCAGAGGCACAAGCAGCTGGAGCTGCAATTCTTACATATGGTAATTTTATTACAGCGGTAATTAACTTTATAATTGTTGCATTAGTAATATTTATAGTATTTAAAAAACTTCTTACTCATAAAAAGAAAGAAGAAGAAGTTACTCCAGAACCAACAGAAAAAGAGTGCCCTTATTGTAAATCGACAATCAATATAAATGCAACAAGATGTCCACATTGTACGTCAGAATTAAATTAAATATGAAAGAGGGGGACGGAGTGAAAGAGGGGGACGGAGCAGACTTTCAATTTTTCGAAAAATTGAAAGTCTGCTCCGTCCCCCTCTTTCATTTGACTTTTAAACAGGAAAATGTTTAAATATACTTTAGAAAGAAGAGTGATAATATGAGACAAATGGTTTTTAAGATGGAAAGACCTAATTTAGTAAAGGTTGGAGATATAGTAGAAGTGTCAGAAGGTGAATTGCCATCAAGTTGGTATTACACAATAGAGCCAGCTGTAGCAATGTCTGCAAATATTCCTTTATTTGAAAGATTAAAATCAAAAACTGGAAAGGTTATAGATATTAGGCAGGAACTAGTTGGAGCTTATGTTACAGTAGAATTTGATGAAGATTAAAAAGAGAGGAAAAAATTATGGCACTTTTAAGTTTAAGCAATATTAAGAAAAGTTTTGGTGCTGATGAATTATTTAGAGATGTTTCTTTTACAGTTGAAGATAATCATAGAATAGGTTTAGTTGGAGTTAATGGATGTGGTAAAACAACATTATTTAATATTATACAAGATAAAATAAGCTATGATGAAGGCGAAATATATAAATCTAAAAATACAGTTATTGGATTTGTAGAACAATTTATTTGTTCAGATTTATCTAAAACTGTTTATGAAGAAGCATTAAATGCAAGTCATAATTTAATCGAACTAGAATTAAAAATAGATGATTTACAAGCAGAAATAGAAAAAGGAATAGATATAGAAGCTAATATAAATATAAAAAATAATTTAGAAGAAAAATTTAAAGAGAATGGAGGTTATACCTACAAAAGTATAACTAAATCAACACTTAAAGGTTTGGGCTTTAAAGATGAGGAACTTAGCTTGAAAGTTGAAAGTTTAAGTGGAGGACAAAAAACAAAACTTATGCTTACTAAAATGCTTTTAAGCAAGGCTAATTTATTGTTGCTTGATGAGCCTACTAACAATTTGGATATAGATTCGATTGAATGGCTACAAAATTTTTTGATAAATTATAAAGGTAGTTATATTGTAATCTCACATGATAGATATTTTTTAGATAAAGTCACATCAGAAACTTTTGAACTTGAAAATGGAAAATTAAGTATTTATAAAGGTAATTATTCTAAATATTTATTATTAAAAGCCGAAAAGAATAAAGCTTTATCAAAAAAATATGAACTTCAAGAAAAAGAAATATCGAGAATTGAAGGAATAATTGAACAGCAAAAGACATGGAGTCAGGAAAGGAACTATAAAATAATAAAGTCAAAACAAAAAGTAATAAATCGTATTCAGGATAGTATGGAAAAACCAGATATAGAAATGGAAAAAATGAAGTTTCATTTTGATACTATTTCTGGTGGAAATAAAGATGTTCTAGTAGTAAAAAATTTAGAAAAAGGTTTTGATAATAAACTTTTATTTAAAAATGTTTCTTTAGAAGTTTTAAAGAAAGAACGTGTTTTTATAATTGGACCAAATGGCTGTGGAAAAACTACAATGCTTAAAATTATAGAAAATAAATTAAAGCAAGATAAAGGAACTTTTGAACTAGGAAGCAATATAAAAACAGCTTTTTATTCTCAGACGCAAGATGAATTTATTGAAAATAAATCTATATTAAAATTTGTTTGGAATATGCATTCTGAATTAAATCAAACAGAAGTTAGGAAAGCTTTAGCAACTTTTCTTTTTAAAGGAGAAGATGTTAATAAAAATATTTTAGAATTAAGTGGTGGAGAAAAAGCAAGACTTGCACTTTTACTGATTATGCTTTCTAAATCTAATTTTTTAATTCTTGACGAACCAACAAACCATTTAGATATAAATGCAAGAGAAGCT
Organism: uncultured Clostridia bacterium; assembly: GCA_947588905.1. Classification (GTDB taxonomy): domain Bacteria; phylum Bacillota; class Clostridia; order TANB77; family UBA1234; genus UBA1234. The sequence goes on along the minus strand of CANQBB010000048.1, from coordinate 8,276 downwards.
TTAGAAGAAGCTTTATTAGAATATGAAGGAACACTTCTTATCGTATCTCATGATAGATATTTTATAAATAAATTAGCCACAAAAATATATAGATTAGAAAATAATGGAACAATAGAATTTAAAGGTAATTATGATTATTATATTTCAAAATATATTGCAAAAGAAAATGAAGAAATAAAAAAAGATAGTAATAATAAAATTGCTTATAAAGAGAAAAAAGAAAAAGAGGCATTTGAAAGAAAGATAAAAAATAGAATTGCAAAGATTGAATCTGAAATAGATGAAATTGAAAGTACTATTAAAAAATTAGAAGAAGATTTATTAAAAGAAGAAAATTCTACTGACTATGAAAAAGCAATGGAATTAACTAAAGAAATAGAAGAAAATAAAAATAAGTTAGAAGAATTATATATAAAATGGGAAGAAGCAAACAAAGAAATGAATGAGGGGCTGTAATTAAATTACAACCCCTCTCTTTTTTACTTGCTTGATTTACTTCCAATTAGTTTATCAACATAGTTGTATAAAAAGCTTACACCAAAACATAATATTCCACATACAAAAATACTAATAGCATATTCAAGCGTTGTGCTATATTTGATATCAAATAGCATAAGCTTTGCAATACTAATTAAAGTTAATGCAAGTCCATATATTCTGATTGATTTGTATTTTATAGCAAATCCAATAATAATTCCGAATATTGCAAATAATAAACAAATAAGACTTATAAATAGAGAAGGTGTATTGAAAGAATTTAATATTACAACTAATAAAACAGTTAATTTAAATCCAATGTAAATTCCTACTCCAATATTATCTTTATACATATGAAGCAAGCTTCTAGTATTGATTAGAAATACAAGAAGTGATGCAAGGATTGAGAAAGTCTTTTCTATAAATCCATCATATGTTGAAATGAATAATAAACCAGCAATCATTAAAATTACATTTATAATTTTTGTAAGAATTTGAGTATAGTTTTCATATTCATTATTTGTTATGTTTTTTCCAAATGAAGTTAACGTCATTAAAGCATTTAGTATTGACATGATTGTAAATGTTAATACAATGCATATTGAATTACTTTCAATGAAAGAACCTAGGAAAGCTCTTCCAGTAAATAATATGAATAGCTGTAGTAATCCATATGTAATATTTTTGAAAACCATATCATACTGTTCTTTTTTAATTATTATATTATAAATCAAATATACAAATCCAAGAATTCCTAAAGCAAATATTCCAATATTCACAGATGATGTATTAAATAAGATTAAAAATAAATTGCTTAAACCAAGATATTTACTAATATTATCTTGAGATTTAAAACCATAAAATGTATATAGCATAGAATTTAAAGCAAGGAAGCATGAAATTATTTGTACAGATAAATCTGCTGTTACTAAAATTATAACAAATGCACTTATTGCAAGAATAATATTAAATATTGTTACTATTGAATCAGTAGTTTCTTCAGATTCACCAGTAACAAGATTCTTTCTAAATGGTGTTAATATTACTAAAGAATTTACTATAGAAAGAATTATAAATAGTATTACTGCAATCATATCAGATGATAAATTTAATGTTGCTAAATAACGACCACCATTAAATAAAGTAAATAAAATTAAAATGAAATATGTAGTATTCTTTAATGTCATATTATACTGATCTTTTTTAGAAATTATATTATATATAAAATATGCAAATGTTATCGTACCTGCAATTAGTGCAAACCATTCTACCATATGTGTGTTAATTAGAAGTGTAGCTAAAAATATTAAAGAAAAATATTTGAATACTTTATCATTCTTATAAAATCCATAAAATGCTAATAGTATTGATATAAGTGCTATAATACCATAAGTTAATATGAATGTGTTAATTAGTGAGCTAACTAAAGCAACAATTAAAACACATATTTGTAGCATTGTTTTATTAAAAACATGCTTGTTCATAAATCTTAATTCAGTAATAGCTAATAAAATAATTGATAGCACAAGAATAACAGCACTAGCTGGCTGTGCAATATTTATAAGTCTTCCAACGATGCTTATAGCTTCTAAAAAGTATAAAATATTAAAAATTGAAAACAAGGCATCTGATTTATCTTCAACATCTACTTTTAAGAATAAATCAACCATATTATATAGTATGAATAATAATAGAGCAGCACATGATGGAATAAATATATTTGTTGGAATCATATTTTGATATATAATTGGTAAAATTATTAAAATATTTAAAGCATTAAAAGAATTAACAATAGTATCTTTTAATTTTAAAGATGTTTTGTTTGTATATTGAAATGCTAAAGAGCCTACAATCATAAATATTATCAAAAGTATTGCTTCTATAAAATCTTGATTTGTGATAACTGTTTGAAGACCAAATGTAAGTGCAATTGTAATTCCCAATTCTCCAATTAAAAGAAAAACATTTTCTTTTAATCTTGATAAATAATTTACAAATATAGCCCATAACATGATAAGTATATACAAAGTAACATCATTTATTAACTTAAAATATATGTTAGTTAAAAGTAATGATATGTATATGGCTCCAAGACCACAACTTGTAAGAGCAAGATTAAGAGTATTTTTTTTCTTTTTTACACGTATTAAACCTAGAGCTAAAAAGCTAAAGCTTATTAAATACATTCCTATAACCTTAATTGCTTCTGTTAAATATGGATATATTACTTGTGCGAATAATATAAGACTTATAAAAATAAGTACAGATGCACATATACTCATAAAAGATTTACCAACAATCTTTTCATAATCCTTTTTAACAGGTTCTTTAGAAACATTGTTTGAATGAACTTGTTCTGGTATATTTTGCATAAGAGTTTCTTCTACAGGCCTATCATTGCTTTCTTCTATTTCCTCCATATCCTCAGAATTGATTGAAGATACCTCAACTTTTTCACTATCGATATATTCATTCGAAGTTGAAAGATCTTCTACTTCTTTAGAATCGACTGAAGATATTTCTTCATCTTCATTATGAATATACTTATTTAAAGTTGAAGGTTCTTCTAAAGAAGATTTAGGTATAGAATAATTTAATTCTGCTAAATTACTCTTTGATACATCAAGTATATTTTCTTTTTGTGGAGAAATATCATTAGCAGTATTCTTTAAATCATTTAGCTGTTTTTTCAGCTCTCGCATTTGTTTTTTTAATGACGTGATTTCATTACTGTTTACTATGAAAAAAATCACAGTAATAATTAAAATAAAAAACATAAACTTTCCCCCATTCTTTTGGACTTAAAAAAACCATAAAATGTCATATATAAATATTATAATTGAAATCAATCTGCTTTTAAATAGCCTATTACCACGAATTCCCCTTGTAATGTACTTCCGTAAAAAAGAAAATTTTTATAAATATAAAAAAATCTAAAATATCTGCTATGATATTTTAGATTATAAAATTTTTTCATATATTCTCTTGCACTTCTTCACTTTGTGTGACCGATAAAAAATAATCGCTTTCTTAATTAACCCCGTTAAGGAAATGATTATTTTTAACCATTTTACTTACTTGGTTAACCGCTTTTGCGGATTACCTTCTTTTTTATTATTATAATAATAAGTATAAAAATTGTCAAATAAATTTTTCACTTTATAAAATATAAACAACAATATATATTTTATAAAGCACATGAACATAGCAGTGTTTAAGTATGTTTATTTTTTCAACTGTCCGTAGGAAAAGAAAAATTTTCAAAAAATAGAAAAAAACTCTTGCATCTTACGGAAATAGTGTGTATAATGGTCAATGTGATTATGCTATGATGCAAGATGTGGCTGCCATGATAGGCAGGGAACTCTTGCGGAGTATGTCTGATTTTAAATCGGGCGACAAGGGTAAGAAAAGCACTTTCCCCAGGCATTACGCTTGGGTTTAATTAAGGGTAAAAATGAAACACCCGGGTGCGTGTATGGTCTTTGTCGACACAAATATTTTATTTAGGAGGGAAACCATATGCCAAGAGCAAGTAAAAAAGTTACAGAAGTAGGGAAAGAAAGAATTAGAATTAGACTTAAAGCTTTCGACCATGCGATCTTAGATCAGTCTGCTCAAAAAATAGTAGATACGGCTAAACGTACTGGTGCTAGTGTTTCTGGTCCAATTCCACTACCTACAAAGAAAGAAGTTATAACAATCTTAAGATCACCTCATAAGGACAAAGATTCAAGAGAACAATTTGAGATGAGAACTCATAAGAGAGTTATTGATATTCTTTACCCAACAGCAAAAACAGCAGAGGCTCTTATGAAAGTTGAGCTACCAGCTGGTGTTGAGGCTGAAATGAAAATCGATGAATAATATTTATATATATGTAGATTTTCAAAATTAGCAGTATAGGATTTGTGGTCATGTTCAGATATGAACCAATAACCAAGGAGGTATTTATAATGAAAAAAGGAATATACGGTAAAAAATTAGGAATGACACAAATTTTTGATGAAAACGGTTTAGTTATTCCAGTTACAGTTGTAGAAGTTGAACCTTGCGTTGTAATCAGAAAGAAAACTGTAGAAACAGATGGATATAATGCAATTCAAGTAGCAACTGGAGAAGTTAAAGAAAAACATATGAATAAACCTATTAAAGGAATGTTTGATAAAGCAGGAATTGCTTATAAAAAATATATTAGAGAATTAAGACTTGACAATATTGATAACTACAATGTTGGAGATGAAATTAAAGCAGATATTTTTGAAGCTGGAGAACTTGTTGATGTTCAAGGTATTTCAAAAGGTAAAGGATTCCAAGGTGTTATCAAGAGACATGGACAACATATTGGACCAAAAGGACATGGTTCTATGTATCATAGAAGACCAGGTTCTATGGGACCTACATCTTCACCAGGAAGAGTATTCCCAGGTAAGAAATTACCAGGACAAACAGGAAAAGAAACTATCACAGTTCAAAATTTACAAGTAGTTAAAGTTGATATGGATAAGAACGTTATTTTAATTAAAGGTTCTGTTCCTGGATATAAGAAATCATTAGTAAGAATTAAAGATGCAGCTAGAACAGCAGTATCTAAGAGTGCTAAATAATGGAAGGAGGAAAAAGTAAATGCCTAAAGTTGATTTATTAAACATAGAAGGTAAAAAGGTTGGCAATATCGAACTTAGCGATGACATTTTTGCTGTTGAAGTTAATGAAGATGTTATGCATGAAGTTGTTGTAAATTATTTAGCTAATCAAAGACAAGGTACTCAATCTACATTAACACGTAGTGAAGTTTCTGGTGGTGGAAAGAAACCTTGGAAACAAAAAGGTACTGGACGTGCTAGACAAGGTAGTATTAGAGCTACACAATGGATTAAAGGTGGTATTGCATTAGGACCAAAACCTAGAAGTTATAAATATACATTAAATAAAAAGGTTAAGAGACTTGCTCTTAAATCTGCACTTACAACTAAAGTTCAAGACAACAACATTATCGTTTTAGATAGTTTAGATTTTGATGAAATCAAAACTAAAAACATGGTAAAAGTATTAGAAAACATTAAAGCTTCTAAAGCTTTAGTAGTTTTAGCAGATAAAAACTTAAATGTTGAAGCTTCTGCAAGAAACATTCCTAATATTAAAACAGCATTAGTAAACACAATCAATACTTATGATATTTTGAAATATGATACATTGGTTGTTACTAAAGATGCTGTAACTAAGATTGAGGAGGTGTACGCATAATGGTTGCTGAAGATATAATTTTAAGACCAATTATTACAGAAAAAAGTAGCTTTGCTATGAGCGAAGGTAAGTACACTTTTGAAGTAAGTAAAAAAGCAACAAAGGTAGATGTTAGAAACGCAGTTGAAAAACTATTTAATGTAAAAGTAGTTAATGTTTCTACTATCAATGTAAAAGGAAAACCAAAGAGACAAGGTGCAACATCTGGAAAGACATCAGATTGGAAAAAAGCTATTGTTACAATAGATACAAATCCACAAGCTGTTAAATATATAGAAAAAGGTGGAAAAGAAAAGACTGTTAATAGAAAATACGAAACAAGTATTAAAGATTTCGGAGCATAAGGTTAAAAGTTAAAGATTGATGCTAGAACCCAATAGCTTAAATCTGCAAAATTAACCAAAAGAATTTATAAATAAAGGAGATAGAAAAATGGGTATTAAACAATTTAGAGCAACTACACCATCAAGAAGAAACATGACAGTTTCTACTTATGAAGAGATTACAAAAACAGTACCAGAAAAATCTTTAACAACTAGTTTAAAGAAACATGCTGGTAGAAACTCTTATGGAAGAATTACTGTTAGACATCAAGGTGGTGGATCAAGAAGAAAATATAGAATTATTGATTTTAAAAGAAGAAAAGATGATATGCCAGCTACTGTTACTGCAATCGAATATGATCCAAACAGATCAGCTAATATCGCTTTGATTGAATATGAAGATGGAGAAAAAGCTTACATCTTAGCACCAATTGGCTTAAAAGTTAATGATAAAGTAATGTCTGGAGAAAAAGCAGATATTAAACCAGGTAACTGTTTACCAATCGCTAATATTCCAGTTGGTACATTGATTCATTGTATTGAATTAAAACCAGGTAAAGGTGCACAAATGGTAAGAAGTGCTGGAAATAGTGCACAACTTATGGCTAGAGAGAATAAATACGCTCACGTAAGACTTCCTTCTGGCGAAATGAGACTAGTAAGAGTTGATTGTAGAGCTGTTATTGGTCAAGTAGGAAATACAGAACATGAAAATATTAAACTTGGTAAAGCAGGTAAGAGCAGATGGCTTGGTAAGAGACCAGAAGTTAGAGGTTCTGTAATGAATCCTAACGATCACCCACATGGTGGTGGTGAAGGTAAAGCACCAGTTGGTAGACCAGGACCTGTTACTCCTTGGGGTAAACCAGCTCTTGGATATAAGACTAGAAATAAGAAGAAACCTAGCAACAAGTTTATAGTTAAGAGAAGAAATTCTAAATAGAAGGAGGAAAAAATAGATGGCTAGATCAATTAAAAAAGGTCCATTTGTGGATGCCAAATTGTTAGCAAGAATTGAAAAAATGAATGCTGAAAACAAAAAAGAAGTTTTAAAGACTTGGTCAAGAGCTTCTACAATATTCCCTCAAATGGTTGGACATACAATTGCTGTACATGACGGAAGAAAACATGTTCCAATATATATATCTGATGAAATGATAGGTCATAAGTTAGGAGAATTTGCTCCAACAAGAACATTTAAAGGTCATGCTGGAGATAAAACTTCTAAAGCAAAATAATAAATAAGATGGAAGGAGAATCGCGAGATGGAATCAAGAGCGAGTTATAAATATGCTAGAATTTCAGCAATGAAAGTTAAAATCGTTATAGATTTAATCAGAGGTAAAGATGTTGATGAAGCACTAGCAATTTTAAAGTTTACACCTAAAGCTGCATCTCCATTAGTTGAAAAAGTTTTAAAATCAGCAATAGCTAATGCTGAAAATAATTTCAATATGGATAGAAGTAAATTATATGTTGCTGAAATTTATGCTAATCAAGGACCAACAATGAAGAGAATCAGAGCAGCTACACAAGGTAGAGCTAATAGAATTAGAAAAAGAACTTCACATATAGAAGTTGTATTAAAAGAGAGAGAATAAGGGAAAGGAGGAAAATTTTAATGGGACAAAAAATGGATCCTCATGGATTAAGAGTTGGTATCATTAAAGATTGGGATTCTAAATGGTATGCAAACAAAAAGGATTTTGCAGATAATTTAGTTGAAGATTACAAAATTAGAGAATATATAAAGAAAAAATTATATGTTGCTGGAGTTTCAAGAATCGAAATTGAAAGAAGAGCAAATACAATAAGAATTAGTGTTCATACTGCTAAACCAGGAATTGCACTTGGTAAAAATGGTGAAAATGTTAATAAGATTAAAGCTGATTTAGCAAAAATGTTCAAAAAAGATATGAACATAAATGTTGTTGAAGTTAAAAATACAGATATTGAAGCACAATTAGTTGCTGAAAATATTGCTTCTCAACTTGAAAGAAGAATTTCATATAGAAAAGCTATGAAACAATGTATGGCTAAAGCTATGAAAGCTGGAGCAAAAGGAATTAAAACAGCTTGTTCAGGAAGACTTGGTGGAGCTGAAATAGCTAGAAGCGAATTTTATAGAGAGGGTACAATTCCACTACAAACATTAAGAGCTGATATTGATTATGGATTTGCAGAAGCAGATACAACATATGGAAAAATCGGTGTTAAAGTTTGGATATA
>CANQBB010000047.1 GCA_947588905.1 uncultured Clostridia bacterium | reverse complement strand
TACTTACATTGTATCATAGGTAATCCTATGTGTCTTTTTATTATTTATTTTCGGTCATTTAATTTTACCATTTGTAATTTTTTATGAATTACTTAAATTTATAATATACCCTATAGATTTTTAATAAAAGTTTGTAGTATATTTAAAATAATTGGAGGTTTAAAGTTGAAGAATATATATTTTGAAAGAGCACAAAAACATCATAAATGTCCATATTGTAATAATGAAGTTACTACAATTTTTTTAGGAGAATTATTTGGTGAAAATACTATAAGGTTTAGAAATATGGTAAAGGAAGAAAATTTAAAAATTGTAAATTTGGGAATCTTTTTTGACGATGATAGGGATCCAGCATATATTTGTTATGATTGTAATAAATCTTTTGATGAAAATATGAAATGTATTGAATATATTGAAGATTGTCTTATAATGCAAACTGGTTGCATATTAAAAAAAGACTGCAAAAACTATGCTGCTTTAAAAAATAAATATTCTAATTACAAAATAAAAGATATATCAATATGTAAGGAATGCAAACATTATAAATAATTCTCTTCTTGTGCCACAATGACCCGCCATATCCCTTGACAAATTTATTCATATATGATAAATATTTTTTCAAGCAATTCATTGCTTTGTTTCTCTTGTGGGTTTCCCACATTCATTTCCATTTTAGGAGGTTTTAATGTTAATAGGTGTTAAAAGCATGTCTCTATTAGGCATCAATGGTTATTTAGTTGATGTTCAAGTTGACGTTGGTAATGGTTTGCCTAGTTGGGATGTCGTTGGTCTTCCTGATACTAGTGTTAAAGAGTCTAAGGAACGTGTTCGTGCGGCAATTAAAAATTCAAATTTTAATCTTCCAAGCAAAAAGATTGTTATAAATCTTGCACCTGCATATACCAAAAAAGAAGGTTCATTTTTTGATTTGCCAATAGCTGTTGGAATTTTATTTGATTTAGGCATTATAAAAAATACTTTCGATAATTATCTTTTTATTGGAGAGTTATCTCTAGATGGTACTTTAAATAGAATCAATGGTATTTTGCCAATGTGTATCGAAGCTTTAAATCTCGGTATTGAAAATGTTATTATTCCTTATGAAAATCGTCTTGAAGCTGGTGTTGTTAATAGCTTAAACATTTATCCTGCTAAAACATTATTAGATGTAGTTAATCATTTAAATAATGTTGAACAACTTTCATCTTTTGCAACTGATAATGCTTCTCTTTTTTCTAATGCAAATTCATATAATTTAGATTTTTCAGAAGTTAAAGGGCAAGAAAATGTTAAACGTGCTTTAGAAATTGCTGCTGCAGGAGCTCATAACTGTTTATTGATTGGTAGTCCTGGTTCTGGTAAAACAATGCTTTCTAGAAGGCTTCCTTCAATTCTTCCCGATTTGTCTTTTGATGAAGCTTTAGAGGTTAGTAAAATTCATAGTATTGCTGGTGTTTTACCTAGTGATAAATCTTTAATCACAACTAGACCTTTTCGTTCTCCACATCATACAATGTCTACAAGTGCTTTAATTGGTGGTGGTAAAGTCCCTAAGCCTGGTGAAATAAGTCTTGCACATCATGGTCTTTTATTTCTTGATGAACTTCCCGAATTCAATAAATCTGCTTTAGAATCTTTACGTATTCCTTTAGAAGATAGAATTATTACTATAAGTCGTACAAGTTGTACTTTAACTTATCCATGCAATTTTATGCTTATTGCAAGTATGAATCCTTGTCCTTGTGGATATTATGGTTCAAAAGAAAAGAGTTGCTCTTGTTCTCAAGATATGATTGAAAAATATATAAATAAAATTAGTGGACCTCTTTTAGATAGAATAGATATTCACATAGAAGTACAACAAGTTAAATATGAAAATTTAAATAATTTAAGTCCTTCTGAAAGTTCTAAGGATATTAAAAAGCGAGTTGATTTAGCTAGGGAAATCCAACGAGAGAGATATAAAGATTATAATATTTATTCTAATTCTGAACTTACTTCTAATATGATGGATAAATATTGCAAATTAGATAAAGATTCGCAAAATATAATGAAATCTGCTTTTGAAAAACTTGGTTTAAGTGCTCGTGCTTATGGCAAAATTTTAAAAGTCGCTCGTACTATTGCTGATTTAGAACAGTGTGAAAATATTTCTTCAAATCATATTGCAGAAGCAATTCAATATCGTTCATTAGATAGAAAATACTGGAGGTAAATATGAGTAAAGAACAAAATAAATTAAAAGGTAATTTTGGAGAAGATCTTGCTTGTATGTATTTAAAAAATTTTAATTATAAAATACTAGATAGAAATTTTAATTCATCTTTTGGTGAAATAGATATTATAGCTATTGATAAAGATGAAATTGTTTTTATTGAAGTGAAAACTAGATTTCAAAATGCTTTTGGTTCTCCTGATGAAGCCATTGATTTAAATAAAAAAGTGCATTTATATAATTCAGCTTTATATTATTTGTATTCTCATAACATTTCAAATTATAGTATACGTTTTGATATCATTGCAATTCAAGTTCAAAATGATTCTCATTCAATTTCACATATTAAAAATATTATTACTGATTATCCTAATAGTTCTTTGAAAAGGAGATTTTAATGTATCTAATTGAAAAAGAAAATCCTATGTATCCCCAAAAATTATTAAGTATAAAAAATCCTCCGGATATATTATTTGCAGAAGGTAATTTAGAACTTTTAAATACTTTTTCTTTGGCTATTGTCGGTTCTAGAAATTACACTATTACTGGAAAAATTCTTACTGAGAATCTAGTAAAAGAATTAGCTACTAGAAATATAACCATAGTTAGTGGAATGGCAATTGTCATTGATTCAATCGCACATGAATCATGCGTTGAAGCACAAGGTAATACAATAGCAATTTTAGGTTCTGGATTTATAGATGCAAAACGTAAAAAAATTTTTAAAAAAATTTTAGAAAATAATGGTTTGATTATTACAGAATATTTACCTGATACTCCTGCATATAAAAGTAATTTTCCAAGAAGAAATGAACTTATTTCTGGCATATCTGATGGTGTTATTGTTACTGAAGCAAAAATCAATAGTGGAACTTTGATTACTGCTAATCATGCAATTAGTCAAAATAAACCTTTATTTACTTTTCCTGCTGATATGGATGATGTCACTCATGAAGGTAATAATTATATTTTATCTAATGGTGCAAAATGTATTTTATCTTTTAAAGATATTTTTAAGTATTATCCTAATTTTATTTTTAATGATTCTATTGAAAATGTTTCAAATGTTCCAGAAGAATATTTAGATATTTTTACAAATTTAAAACGCACTCCAATTTCTATTAACATTTTATTTTCAAAATTGAATTATACTTTATCTGAATTGCAGTACAAATTATTCATGATGGAATTAAATGGTCTTATTAAAAAACTTCCAACCGGAGAATATATATTAGCAAATTAAAGTAAAATATTTTTCTACATTTTTGCAAATAAAAAAGGAGTAAGTAAAATTTACTTACCCCCTATCTCGTTAACTTTTCAATGCTAATTTAGCAAATTCAACTGTATCTTCAAAAGTTTCAGCACCTCCAATGCATCCATTCATATGACAAAAAATTGCCGTTTTAATTCCAGTTTCTTTACGAATTGCTTCATCATATAATCCATGCCATTGGCTCGGTGTCGTTTTTCTATATTGTCCTGCTACAAATTTTTTAGGAACACATTCCCATATATACCCTCTTCTTAATGAAGGATATATTACAAAGTAAATATCACTAGCTTTTTTGTTGCATGAATTCAAAACAAATTCTCTCCATGGCATGTGTTGTGGTAAAACCATGATATGCTCACTACTTCTATAAATTGCTTCTTCAACAATTTGTTTTGCTCTAGATTTTGCTACTGCTTCAGCATATACATTATCAAATATAACACTTGCAAAACTTATTGCTTTCATAAAAGCCATATCACTATCTTCTTTGCTATTCCATAATGGATTAAAACTAGAAATGACATGATTAAGTCCCATAATATTTGTAGGATAATTTATTTTAGGAAGAACACCATTATCTGCTGCATCTACACCTTGAATAAAATCTCTATCAATGAATTGCCATACCAAAAATGGATATTCTTCTTTCGCAACAATTTTGGAACCAAATTCTTTCCATATCAGTCCTACTGAAGCATATGGCACTCCATTGTCTCTTGTTCCATTTCTGTTTTTTTGATGATGATCAAATTTTCCAAGTCCTATATCATATACCAAAACAGAACTATCTACATCTTTAGGAAGGCTATCTGCTCTATATACTTTCAAAGGCTTTATTACTTTGCTTAAAATAATTGTAGCTAATACTTCATCAACATGAAACTTACCTGCATGAGTAATTGCATTTGCATATTTAATATTTTTTACTATTATAATGTTATTCATGCTAATCATGAAAGAGCTTCTTTCTTATCAAAACTCTGCTTATATTGAATACACTTAGCACACACTTCTCCATGATTTTTCTTAATATTTCTACAATTTTGATTACCGTTACATTCCAAGATTGCAATGCCATTTTTACTTTCCAGATTTATAGTATTGTTTTTAATAAGTTTTCCGTCAGCATCAAAATATGTCTTTTCTCCCGTCGGTGAAGTAACTGTAATACCTTTCGCTGTTGCTTTAATTTTCACTCCGTTACATACAAAATACGTCCGGATATTCACTTACTTTTCTCTCCTTTCATCTTTTATTCGAATGCAAATAAAGAGAAATTCTCTCTTTTAACAACTATTTTTACGTCTGCAATATCACGGTTTACATATTTTTGCAATATTTATTAAAATTATCGCAAATTAACTACTTATACTAATTTTTCTTGCAATATTATGGTTACAATGATATAATTTCACCAAAATAGTTTGCTAAAACTCCCCTGTTTCACAGCATAGCAAACGCATCTCAATCATTATTGGAGGAGGATTTTTTTATGTATATGCATACAGTAACGTCATCGCCCACTCAAGTAGTTATATATACAAATCAAGAAGTATTGGTAAATAAACTTCGCTTATCTGAGTTTTTAGAGTCTAAATCTTTAGAAGTTTCATCATCTAAATCTTGGCTAGATTATCATCCAGAATCTGATTATTTAGATACTTTTGACTTTATATTAAAAAATTTGCCTCGGACTTCTTGCATTCAAATATATCAAGATGGTGTAATTCGTTTGCATCTAGGCTATAGCTTTTTTGACCATTCGAAAAAGTCAATTTTTATTCAAGATGCTGATATTTTAGAGGATCAGTCCACTAAAGAGGCTATTGAAGCTTTAATTAGTTTTTCTAATTCACAATAAATTGGTAATTAAAAGAGGATTTAGCTTGTCTAAATCCTCTTTTAAATTTGTCAAAAAAGATTGACTTTTGCAGCAAATAATAGTACAATAATCATTGCATTGATTTGCACCACTAGCTCAGTTGGTAGAGCAACTGACTCTTAATCAGTGGGTCCGGGGTTCGAATCCCCGGTGGTGCACCAATCAAATTTATTTATCTAAATTGTCTGGGATAGATAAATTTTGTGGGACTTCTTACGTTTATGTAAGGAGTCTCTTTTTTTATTATTTTACTTGCACTTAATGGGCAATATATTTTTTGTTCCGACATCTTCAAGCTATTAGATAAGTGAACGTATCGTCTTGTCATTTCCAAAGTAGAGTGACCGAGTATATCTTGAAGTGTCAAGCTGTCTCCACCATTTACGAGATACAATGTAGCAAAACTATGTCTTAACAAATGCGGATGAAAATCAGTCAAATTATATTTTATTTTTGTTCGCTTAAATAGTGTTCTAATAGCAGATTTTTTCATAGGTTCATCATAAACATTTAAAAGCAATTGTCCTCTTTGATTGTCGCCGTGGGAAGACCGCTCGACAATCTTCAGAGGTTTCAACATATCTGTAAAAATCTAAATAATTGCACAAGTAAAAATAAATTGTATCACTTCGTGATTATAAAAATTTTAATTATTTACTTTTAACTCCTTGATATTCATCGCTACCAAAACCTAATATAAGCATAAAAATAGGATTTAAGAAAAATAACCCTACTGCATATCCTAACCCATGTCCAAATGCTTTAGATAAGTTATCACACAATTTGCAAGCTATAACAATTATATAAATTGCTAATACAAGTGCTATAATTCCGGAAGCAAACGATAAAGCTGCATTAAGTGTTGAAATAGCTATAATTGGCATAACGATTAGTAGTACAACTAAAACTATTATGATAATTAAAGTTTTAATAAAGCTCATACCTGCAATTTTAAAAAGTATATAACTATTATATATAGGAATTATACTTTTCCATCCTGCTTCACCTGCTTTAGTAAAAATTTTCCATTGAGCAACAACTAATAAAACATACCAAATTAAAGATAGCATTGCATTTTGACCTAAGGTTGCTAATAAATCATTAAAATTAATCATCTAGATTCCTCCTTAATTATTTTATTATAATCACAATATTATTTTACAAATAATATAATAATTTGTCAATTTTTGCACATTTTTTATATTAAAATATGATATTCTAATTTAATAGTTTTTAATGCTTACACCATATTTTCACTAAAAACAATTGAATTTTTTGAATAATACTGGTATTATATATCATATGATTATTTAAACTAATATTTAAATCTAAAAAAAGAAAGGAGTAGTATGATTTTCATAATCATACGAAATAAGAATGATTGAAATAATTATGCTTCTTTGTCTTATTTTGCTTAATGCTTTTTTTGCAATGGTTGAAATTGCGTTTGTTTCACTAAATGATGCAAAGGTTGAAATGCTTGCAAAGTCAGGAGATAAAAAAGCAATTAAAACGAAAAAATTACTATCTACACCTAGTAAATTTCTAGCAACAATCCAAATAGGTGTCACATTAGCAGGATTTTTATCTAGTGCTTTTGCTGCTGAATCATTTGCAGATGATTTAGCTCCTCTTTTAGTTCCAATGCTTGGTACGTATGCAAAAAATGTTGCAATTGTTTTGGTTACTATTCTTCTATCTTTTATTACTCTAATCTTTGGAGAACTTGTTCCAAAAAGACTTGGTATGAAACATCATGAAAAAATTGCTTTTGCTACTGTCGGAATAATTAGAGGCATTTCTATTATTTTAGCTCCATTTGTTAAATTACTTACTGTAACTACAAATGGCGTTTCGAAATTATTCGGAGTAACAGAAACAGATGAAGAAGTTGTTACAGAAGAAGAAATTAGAATGATGATTGATGCTGGCGAAGAAAAAGGTGCTATTGAAGAAGAAGAAAAAGAAATGATTAACAATGTTTTTGAATTTAATGACATCGTTGTTTCAGAAATTATGGTTCCAAGAAATGATTTATTTGCTATTGATTACAACCTAACCGTTGAAGATTTATTCAATGAATTAGGAAATGATAGAACATATAGTAGAATTCCTTTATATGAAGATGATTTAGATAATATAAAAGGTGTTTTATATATTAAAGATGTTTTAAATTGTCCAAAAGATTTGAAGTTAAAAGATTTAATGAGAGAAGCTTATTATATTCCTGAATCTAAAAAAATAAATGAACTTTTTGATGAATTAAAACGTTTAAAATTACAAATGGCAATAGTTATAGATGAGTATGGAGGTACTGCTGGATTAGTTACAATGGAAGATTTGCTTGAAGAAATTGTTGGAGATATTTTTGATGAATATGATGAAATGGAAAATTTATATGAGCAAATTGATGAAAAAACATTTTTAATTGATGCGGGTATTCCTATTTATGATTTGTCTAAAATATTAGATATTGATATTGAAGAAGGGGATTATGATACGCTTTCAGGATATATGTTAGAACTTCTTGGAAGATTGCCTAAAGAAGGAGAACATCCTGTAGTTACAACAGATAAATTGAAATTACAAGTTGAAGAATTTAAAGATAAAAGAATTTTAACAGTTAGAGTTACGAAGCTAGATTCTAAAAAAGAAGATGAAAAATAAATACTAAAAAAATTTTAACTTTCGAATTAAGTCAAGTAATAAAAAGCTCCAGAATATCTGGGGCTTTTCTAGAATTAAAAACACTACAAACATTAAAATATTTGTAGTGCTTTTATTTATATTTCTCTTCTATTTTCAAAAGCTTTAACAAGTGTTACTTCATCAACATATTCTAAATCTCCACCTATAGGTATTCCATGTGCAATTCTTGTTGTTTTAATATTAAATGGTTTTACCAATTTAGAAATGTACATTGCTGTTGCTTCTCCTTCAACATTTGGATTAGTCGCTAGTATAAGTTCATGCACATCATCATTTCCAATTCTAGTAACTAGCTCTTTTACCTTTATATCATTAGGCCCAATTCCATTCATTGGAGAAATTACTCCATGTAAAACATGATAAACTCCATTATATTCATGAGTTTTTTCAATAGGAATTATATCTCTAACATCTTCAACAACACAAATAACACTTTTATCTCTTTTAGCATTTGCACATATTGTACAAGGATCAGTATCTGATATATTATTACATATTGAACAATAATGTAAATTTTTCTTTGCATCTATTATTGTTTTTGCAAAGTTTTCTGCATCCTCATATGGTAAGTTAAGAACATGAAAAGCAAGTCTTACTGCTGTTTTGTGACCTATTCCTGGTAATTTTTCAAATTCTTCTATTAACTTTTCTATTGATACACTAAAAGCCATAATCTATCCTCTTTCTATTCCAACTTATAGTAATCCATTAAGCCCACCAGGAACGTTATATCTTCTCATTTCAGCTTCTACTAAAGCTTCAGCTTTTTCGAATCCTTCATTTAATGCTGTTAAAATTAAATCTTCCAACATTTCTACATCATCTTTATCTACAACTTCTGGTTTAATTTTTATTGCTTTAACTTTCTTTTTTCCATTCATAGTAATTGTAACTGCTCCACCACCTGTTGTAATATCAAATTCTTTTGCTTCTATATCTGCTTGTGTTTTCTCCATATCTGCTTGCATCTTTTGAGCTTGTCTTAATAATTGATTCATATTTGCTCCACCCATACCTGGGAATCCGCCATGTCTTGCCATTTAAATCATCCTTTCAAAAAAACATATTTTACTTTACAGTCTTTTTTTGTAACATCAATAACTGCTTCTTTTATAGCTTTTTTAGTTTCATCTTGTTGTAAATATTGTTTACTTGTTTCATCCAAAACAGAATTAAAAACAATATGTATTAGCCCATCTTCAGCTTCGATTATATCAGAATTAGCTAATAATGCATACACTCTCATTTTGCTATTTTCTTTTAATTTTGTCAATACCTCATTCTTTAAAAAACTAGTATTATTTTTGTTTTCTACACTTTTGTTTCCTTCATTACTTTCTATAACTACTCTTAAAACACCTGTTTCAAAAGTAACTTCTGCATCTGTACTCCATTTCATCTCATTTAAAACACTAGATAATTTTGAAATTAAAGATATCAATTTTGTACTTTCAATATTATTACCAATAGAAAGCATAGCATCTTTTTCTGCATCATTAAAATTGGATATATTATTAGATGTTTTTAATATTAAAATATCTCTTAAGAACTTTATACTTTCAAGTAGAAAAACTTCTAAATTCTTACCTTCCATTATTATATTTTCCATATATTCAATCAATTTTTCTGTATTAGTAGATACTAATAACTCTGCAAAGTCTTTTAAATATTCAAATTCTGGAATTCCAACAAGTTCTCTAACCTTAGTTTCTGTTATCTTGCTTTCCCCATCACTAATACATCTATCTAATATGCTATATGCATCTCTCATGGCTCCATCAGCCATTCTTGCAATCAGCCTAATTGCTCCCTCTTCAACATCTAAACCCGTTTTTTCCACACATTTTTCTAATGTTTTACAAATATCTTCTATAGATATTCTTTTAAAATCAAATCTCTGACATCTAGATAAAATTGTTATAGGCAATTTTTGTGGTTCTGTAGTTGCTAATATAAATATTACATGTGCTGGAGGCTCTTCTAGTGTTTTTAATAATGCATTAAATGCTCCTGTAGATAACATATGAACTTCATCTATTATATATACTCTATATTTTGCATTAGTTGGCATAAATTCAACTTGTTCTCTTATATCTCTAATATTGTCTACTCCATTATTTGAAGCTGCATCTATTTCTGTAATATCTGTAAGTGAACCTTCCAACGCACTTTTACAAATTTCACATTCATTGCATGGTTCTCCATTAACTGGATGCAAACAGTTGATTGCTCTTGATAAAATTTTTGCTGTTGATGTTTTACCACAGCCTCTGCCACCACTAAATAAATATGCATGTGCAACTCTTCCATTTTGAACTTGCCTTCGTAAAGTTTCTGTAACAGGATTTTGTCCAATAACATCCTCAAATTTTGTTGGCCTAAACTCTCTATATAGCGCTATATAAGACATTTTATCCCTCCATTCTAATAAAAAATCCATAAGATACACTTATATGAATGGTGAAACACATAGAAGAAACCACTTATCGCTGCTTCCTTCCGGACCTGACGAGGTTCATGGGCTTCCATTGCCTCGCCATTCACATAAATGCACCTTATGGACTTATTATATACTGTTATTTGAAATACTTCAAGACATATATTAGCACCTTTTTATTAAAAAGTAAATACTTCTATATTATATTTTTACAAATCTGGCTCTAAGCTTATTCCAAATATTTCTAATTTTACTAATAATACTATTTTTATATATAGTCATTGCCAATTTTTCTTTTTTCTTATCCATATAATAGATATAAAATTCTTTTGCCTCTCCAGCATTTGTAATAATATGGTTGTCAATATAATATATACCTTTATCATTGAAAGTTATATTTAATGTATAATGGCTTTCTTTAGATATTGTGATAATCCAATCTACTAAATTCTGATTCTTTAAAAGTTTAAAAATTTTTATTATACTATTTTCAAATTCTTTTCTAATCTCTGGCTTTAATTTTTTATTATATACTTCACTTACAATATCTCTTTTATTTTCTGTATTAACAACATTTCTAAAAAATTGATATGCATCGATAAGCTTAGCCTGAAATTTATCCGCATCTGCTTCATTAGTAATTGCATAGCCTAAACCCTCCATCGTTATATATCCATTTTTGATTATAAATTCTAAATCAAAATATGAAAGTATATTACTAAGTGTTGCAATCATCCTTTTATCTTTTCCATATTCTATTGCATAATTTATATTCTTTGTAAAATTCTTTATATCAAGATTTAAACTTCTAAATAAATCATAAGCATCTAAAAGTTTGTTATAAAAAATACTTGCATCATCTTCATTATCAAATTCATAATCTGTAGGAATGATTTTAAATTTGTTTTCGTCTTCGTTTTCTATAAATATTCCTGCATCAGCAAATTTGTTAAATTTAAGAA
Organism: uncultured Clostridia bacterium; assembly: GCA_947588905.1. Lineage (GTDB taxonomy): Bacteria > Bacillota > Clostridia > TANB77 > UBA1234 > UBA1234. The sequence goes on along the minus strand of CANQBB010000047.1, from coordinate 1,547 downwards.
CTTCTTTCAAATAATCTTTTTGTGGTAAGAATTGTGTTTCAATAAAATATTTTGTTTCTCTTTCAGTAATAAGATACCAAACGTATCTAGACATTAAACTTTCATTTATATTAGCTATATAAAATTTATCCTCATCTTTAAATGAAACTCTTAAAATAGGTGTAGTCAATTTCTTTAATAAAATATCATATATTTCTATATCTGGTGGTAGGTTGCATTTATATATCAATATATAGATATCCATCCATATAGGGTCATAGTAATTACACTCAAAAATAGAATTCATTTTTGAGAAACCAATTTCTATGAATTTCTTTTTCATCAGTGTAAGTAATTTTGCTTTTTCATCAATCAGTAGTTTATTATACTGCATACACTCACCACCTTTTTTATATTATAGTACAATAATTTTTAAAATACTAGTCTATTATATGTAAAAATTCAAAAAAATTTTTACATTTTTTCGACAAGCTTTTTAAAAGTAAGATTTTCAAAAAATCTTATATTTATGCTAGTTTTAAGCGATAGCATTTAATAGTTAGTTTCCTAATCATCAAGAATATTTAAAAATTTTTCGATTTTCTATTGCATAATTCTTTAAAATTCGATATTATTTTATTGTAGAGATTTTTAACCTGATATTTATATTTGCAATTATATATTGTTTTACAAAAGAAGGAGGTGCAATGAGATGCCAGTAGCAAAAAAACCTGCAGCTAAAAAACCAGCTGCTAAGAAGGTAGCTGCTAAACCAGCTGCTAAAAAAGTAGCTGCTAAAAAACCAGCTGCTAAAAAGGTAGCTGCTAAACCAGCTGCTAAAAAACCAGCTGCTAAAAAAGTAGTTGCTAAAAAAGTAACTGTTAAAAAACCAGCTGCTAAAAAATAAGTAGTAATTCAAAAGAGGTTTCAGAAATGAAACCTCTTAATTTTTTATTTCACATTTTGTATAATTTTATCTAAATAGCTTTCAAATTGTTTTATATCTTTTTTAGTAAATCCTTTAAATAAATTTTGATTAAATTCATTTTGTATTCTTCTGCATTGAGTGGCAGCTGTCTTTCCAGCTGTAGTAATAAATATTCTTTTAAATTTCATATTATTTTGATCTGTAGTTCTTTCTATATATCCTATTTCTTCTAACTTATTTAATCTTTCACTCATAGATGAATATTTAATATTTAGAATTTCTGATAAATCTTTTTGTGTACATCCATCATTATCTTTTATAACAACTAATAGATGTGCTTGTCCTTTAACTAGTCCATATTTATTTAGCCTACTTTCAACTTGGCTATATGATGCTTGTGTTACAATTCTTAAATATTCTGCTAATTCTTTTTCCATATTATACCTCCTATATAAAATAAAACAGTTAGTCTGCTAATTATTAGTATACTAACTGTTTATTAAATAGTCAATATTTATTTTCTATTTCTTAAATTTTTAAAGAAATCGGTTAATATAAAAGAACATTCATTTGCCAATATGCCTTTTTCCACATTAACTTTGTGATTAAACGTAAAATCACTTAACAAATTTAGTTTAGA